>JBKDSV010000226.1:0-13729 GCA_046340795.1 Cyanobacteriota bacterium
AGTCAATCGTCCGGATTCACCATGGCTACAAGAGATGCATCAGCATCTCCGGAATGACAAATCCATCATTCCACCCTGTTCACTCTCTGAATCAGGGCATTCGGACCTCGGGTTTTACACCACGCAAAGGGACGCGGCCCCAATTCACGGTAAAATGCTTGTCCCAGCTATTGGAGAGGGAAATCGCGAGGTTTTTTATGTATCCATGATATGGAGTTGAGATAATAATTCTACCTGATGGCGCAAGAATTTTCTGGGCGAAGTTCAACAGGGAGGCTGGCCTAAACAAATGTTCAATGACTTCTGTAGAAACAACAAGCTCTATGTTGGACAGTTCTGCAGGCGGATCGCTTTCTGTTGAGATATTGATTATTTTGGCGCCTGGGCATTGAGCGCTTGCTATTTTTGAGCCTTCACTATCCGCCTCTATTCCATAAAGCTCAAAATTGCCAAGCTCGCTTATGCTTTTTAGCAGGGCTCCGTTCCCGCAGCCAATATCGCAAATCGAGGCAGGCTTTTTGGTCTGTATAAATTTACATATCTCTGTCCCCACATAGGACTGCGTATGAGGAATTCCATCGTTCCACCCGTATCTGGCAATCAAATTTTGCATGGAGCACGTTCCTGTATCTATCGTCAAGGATAGATCACTCGTAGGGCTTGCCCCCACACCTTCTTCGCCCGCCCTGCCCAAGCGGTCGCCTCTGAGTGCATCGGCTGTCTGTTGGTCAAACGCCAACCCACCAGTTCGCTGTCATGGGGTCTGATCGTGGGAACCGAAGCTTATTGCCAGGCAGAACTCGCCTGTCACGGCCAGCGGCGCCGCACGCCCCACAACAAAACGCTCTTCGGCGAGCCCGGGCACGTCCATGTCGATCTGAGCCATGGCATCCATCGCTGCCTCAGTGTGGTGATGGATCGTGCCGAATCGGCCCATGGGGTGTTGTTGAGGACGCTGGCCCTGCCCGGGGAACTGGAACGCATCGCCGCCGGGCCAGGACGACCAGCCCTGCGGTTTGGCCTTGACTGCGGCCACAATCGCCTGGCGGCACGGGAGGATCAGGGGCTCTGGCTGGCGGCACGGCCGGCGAAGCTCCAGGATCGGATGGAACAGTGGCTTGTGGAGGGGCGCCAGCTGATGACGTCAACCACCCGCATCGGCATCCGCCAAGGCCAGGGTCTGCCCTGGCGCTGGTATCTGGCGTCGAGCCGCAGCGTCAGTCGTCGGGGCTGGGGCGATGGCATGCCGGCCTGGCACAGGGCCTGGCGAGCAGAGCGGACGTGGCTGCCATGACGGCCTGGAACCATTCCCATGTGCTGGATCTGGCCACCTTCTCAGTGGAGGATTACGCCACTGTGTTGGAGCTGGCCCAGCGCTTCCGCTCCCTGCCCGTGGTCGGGGCGCGCAAGCTGCCCGCCCTGCAAGGGAGGCTGGTGACCACCCTGTTCTTTGAGCCCAGCACCCGCACGCGCAGCAGCTTTGAACTCGCTGCCCGCAGGCTCTCCGCCGACGTGCAGAGCTTTTCCCCGGCCTCCAGTTCCCTCAGCAAAGGGGAAAGCCTGCTCGACACAGCCCGCACCTATGTGGCGATGGGGAGCAATGTGCTGGTGGTGCGCCACAGCTGCGCGGGGGTCCCGCAAAAACTAGCCCGCGACCTGGAAACCCTTGGCGCCGGCGTGGCCGTGCTCAACGCTGGTGATGGCCTCCACAGCCATCCCAGCCAGGCTCTGCTCGATCTCTTCACCCTGGCCCGCCACTTCGAGCCCGACAAGCCCTCACCTGCAGCCCTTCGGGGTCGCCGCATCGTGATTGTTGGCGATGTGCTCCATTCCCGGGTCGCCCGCTCCAACATCTGGGCGCTCACCGCCTGCGGCGCCTCGGTGGTGCTCTGCGGCCCTCCCACCTTGCTGCCTGCCCTCTTCAACGACTTCACCGCCAGTCCGCCACCGGGCCAGGACGTGGATCCCGTGCCCTGCCGCGGGTCCGTCAGCGTGGTGCGGGAGCTGGAGGAGGCTCTGCCTGCGGCGGATGCGGTGATGACCTTGCGGCTGCAGAAGGAACGCATGCGGCAAAACCTGCTCACCAGCCTTGACAGCTACCACCGCCGTTATGGCCTGAGCCACCGCGTGCTGGCCCTCTGCGGTCGCCCCGTGCCGGTTCTTCATCCGGGGCCGGTGAACAGAGGTGTGGAGATGGCGGGTGAACTGCTCGACGACAGCCGCTGCTGCCTGGTCGACGAACAGGTGCGCAACGGCATCCCCGTCCGGATGGCCCTGCTCTACCTCCTCGCCGCGGCCATGCCGGAGGGCTGAGGCCTCAAAGGAGCTTGAACCCTTCGAGCAACAGCCCATGGAGCAACCCCATGCGGGCCATGTCAAGCAGGTGCAGCGGCAGCCGATTCCCCTCGCTCCGCCGCAAAACGCCCCGGGCCCGGATGCTCAGCTCCAACACAAGCGCACAGATCCCCGCAGCCACCAGATCCAGGAGGTCGAGCGCCCCGGTGATCGAGCCCAGGCCGACTCCGATCACAAACGACAGGAGAAAGGTGAGCAGCAGAAGCGACAGTTTCCGCCAGGGATTCAAGGTCCAATCACTGAGGCGGGATCCTGCTTCAGCGATGCGGGTTTGAAAGCGAGTGTTCTGATAGCGCAACAGCCTTGTCGGAGTACGGACGATGGTGAGAGCCTGCGGCGGTCAGCTTAAGGGCACCTCGAACAATCACTGTTGGCCTGCCGCGACTGGCCAGCGAAGTCAGTGACAGCAAGGGATTTCACTCCGGGAGGCGAGGAGGCGGCGGAATTTTTCGAGGTGGCCTTAAAGCGGCTGAACGCTTGACGTTCGCGGGAACTGCGGCGGCCTGGAGCGATCGCGATGGTTCCGTCCGTCTGAGGCGTCACCAGGGGGCTCGTCCTTCAGCGGCACACCCCTCCCAGGGGCGATGCGTTGGAGCTGGGCTGTGAGAACAGGGCGACCCGACCTCGACGGGAGGTGGGCTGAGCGGTGGGCAAAAGGGGCAGGGCTGCCCTTGGCCGATCGATCAAGGCCCAACGGACGTCTTGGCGTCAGTCAGGCCTTGGGCGCCGATGGTGATCCCCATCACCCGACCCGCAACCCTGCTTCTTCCTGTTTACACCATTTCTGTGGACCTCGCAGCAGTTCACGCCGCCAACGGTGGATGCCAATAAAAAAGCCCGTAGCGAACGCTCGGGCGGGTGATGGGGTCGCTGCAAAGAAACCCGATCGGTTGAGACGAAGCAAGCCTGGGGAGACGCTGTGCAGATCGTCCCTCCTGGCTTGGGTGTCCAGGTCGGGATTCCAGCGGGCAAGGCGTTGGCCCCCTGGCTGGAACATCAGAGTTCGCCCTCTTTCTTCCTGGGCGTCTTGCCTTCCAGGAGCTCGAGAAGGGCTTCCATCTGTGCCATCACACCGCGCAGCTCTCCCGCTTCCGGCAGCAGCCCATCCTCAATCACGCCCTGGTGCATCTCGCGAAGCTCCTGGCGGATGTAGCGGAGGTGACTCACCACCTGCTCCCGTTTGGACTGCGACATCGCTTGTGTCGGGTTACAACCCTTTATTTACCGCATCACCGGCCCGCCGCTGTATGGCTTTCCGCATGGGCCCGCCGGTCTGCGACGGCAGCATGGGCACACAAGCGGCAGTGATCGGGACAGGTCGTCTGTTGTGCCTGAAGGCGGGAGATGGTATGGAGAATAGGGGACTCGAACCCCTGACCTCTGCGGTGCGATCGCAGCGCTCTACCAGCTGAGCTAATTCCCCAACCCACCAATTATCGCCCCTCCGTGACCCACCCCACCACCGAAGCCGCCGCGACCCTCTCTCCAGAGCGCCTGGAGGCATTTGACGAAGCGGCGATCGCTGAGCTGGCCAGACGGCTGGAGGAGGACGATTATCCGTCCCCCTTCGCCAGCCTGCAGGACTGGCACCTGCTCCGGGCGTTGGCCATCCACAGGCCGGATCTGGCCCAGCCCTATGTGCACCTGGTCGACCAAGAGCCCTTTGATGAGGATTGAACAGAGCGGGGCCTGTCAGGCGGCCTCTGGAAGACGATCCGGGGGGCCCTCGCGATGGGCCTCCGGATGGGCCGGATGGTCGTCTGTTGGCAACAAATCAAGGAAGGTGCGGAGCTGCAGCCGGGGGATGTAGGGCCAGCCTCCATTCTGCTCCATATCCTGTAACAATCGAAACAAGGTGCTTCGCTCAGAGGGGAGGCTGGAGCGGAAGGGGCCGTCCTGAATGGTGCGGTGGAGCTTTTCCAGCTGCCGCAACAAAGCCAAAAGAAGCAGAGGATCCCCCTCGTGGGCGCAGGCCACACGGGCAACCCCATCCAAGAAGGGAGTGATGTCCGCCTCAAGGTCTGAAGAGCCAGGGGATGGCATGGGACTAGCGTCGGGCCCGGCGGCTGTCATCCTTCGCGAAACGGCTCCTACAGGTTGTTGAGAGTCACCCGAAATCTATCAGGGATGGGGCTTGATGACCGGTAAGATCCGCCTTGATGCCCAGTTCCGAACCGTTCCTGCGGCCAATCTCCATGCGTTTTCGTCCCTTGCTGGCCGTTGTGCTGGCGCTCTGCCTCTCTCTGGTAACCGCCTGCAGCGGTGGAGCCAGGGCTGTTGACCGTGGCAGCCTGACCTATGACCAGATCGTCAACACCGGGCGCGCCAATGATTGCCCGACCCTTCCCGACACGGCCCGTGGCAGCATCCCGCTTGAGGCCTCTGTCACCTATCGCCTCAAGGAAATCTGTCTCCATCCCGCCGAAGTGTTTGTGAAGGGCGAACCTGCCAACAAACGGCAGGAAGCCCAGTTTGTGGCCGGGAAAATCCTCACCCGTTACACCTCCAGCCTGGATCAGGTGTTTGGCGATCTGAAGCTCGACGGCGACGCCCTCACCTTCACGGAACTGGGCGGGATCGATTTCCAGCCGGTCACCGTGCTGCTCCCCGGCGGCGAAGAGGTGCCGTTCACCTTCTCCAGCAAGCAGCTGGTGGCCAGTGGCACTGGCACCACCTTCTCCACCAGCACCGATCTGAGTGGCCCCTACCGGGCGCCGAGCTATCGCACCAGCAACTTCCTCGACCCCAAGGGACGGGGCCTGACCACCGGCTACAGCAGTGCGATGGGTCTTGTGCCCGCGGGCGACGAGTTCACCGATGAAACCATCAAGCGCTATGTGGATGGGACGGGAACCATGAGTTTCTCGATCACCAAAGTGGATGCCGACAGCGGTGAATTTTCTGGAGTGTTCACCGCCATCCAACCCTCCGACACCGACATGGGCACCAAAAAGGCGGTGGATGTGAAAATCACCGGCGAGCTCTACGGCCGTCTGGAGAAAGCTTGAGGCGGGCAGCGGGGTCTTGCCCCGTCCTCCATCAGCCGTCTGCGGGGGCCTGTCGAGGGCCCCTTTTTTTCGGGCTGGGCCTCGAGCCTTGCCCCGTCTGGGAGAATCACGCTTCCCCGTCCTCGCTTTCATGACTGCTGCGCCCAGCGGTGCCACCACCCGTCCCGGGCTGATTCCCCCGCACGGGGGCTCCCTGGTGAATCTGATGCTCGGGCTTCAAGAGCTGGAGGCGGCGAAAAGCGCCGTGGATCGCCGTGTGGAATGCAGTGACCGCAACGCCTGTGATGTGGAGTTGCTGGCGGTGGGCGGCTTCTCCCCCCTGCGGGGCTTCATGCACCAAGAGGATTACGAGGCGGTGGTGCGCGACTTCCGCACCAGCAGCGGCCTGCTCTTCGGCCTGCCGATCATCTTTGACACCGATGACGCGACCATTGCCTTGGGCGAACGCCTGCTTCTCACCTACAAGGGGCAGGAGCTGGCGGTGTTCACTGTTGAGAGCCGCTGGGAACCAGACAAGGTGAAGGAAGCCCTGGGGTGTTATGGCACCACCTCCCTGGAGCATCCGGCGGTGCGGATGATCGCTTGCGAACGCGGTCGCTTCTACCTCGGTGGCCGGATCCAGGGTCTGGAACAGCCGCGACGGGTGTTTCCCTGTCGCACGCCGGCCGAGGTGCGAGAGACCCTGCCTGCTGGCGAAGACGTGGTGGCGTTTCAGTGCCGCAACCCCATCCACCGGGCCCATTACGAACTCTTCACCCGAGCGCTGCAGGCTCCCAATGTGAGCAAAGGAGCCGTTGTGCTGGTACACCCCACCTGCGGCCCCACCCAGGAGGATGACATTGCTGGCGAGGTGCGCTTCCGCACCTACGAGCGGCTGGCGGAGGAAGTCGGCAATCCCAGAATCCGCTGGGCCTATCTGCCCTATTCCATGCACATGGCCGGGCCGCGTGAAGCCTTGCAGCACATGATCATTCGCAAGAACTACGGCTGCAGCCACTTCATCATCGGCCGCGACATGGCCGGCTGCAAATCTTCCCTCAGCGGCAAAGACTTTTACGGCCCCTACGAGGCCCAGGATTTCGCCCGCGACCAGGCCAGCGAGCTGGGCATGGAGACCGTTCCCTCCCTCAACCTCGTCTACACCGAAGAGGAGGGCTACGTGACGGCTGAACATGCCAAGGCCCGTGGGCTGCACGTCAGAACGCTGAGCGGCACCCAATTCCGCCACATGCTTCGCGGTGGGGAGGAGATCCCGGAATGGTTCGCCTTCCGCAGCGTGGTGAACGTGCTCCGCTCCGCGGTCTGAATCCAGCGGCGTCGCTGGCGGCCCTCGTGGCGAGCCCAACCATCCCCACCGGCATGGTTAACATTCATTAACTCCTCAACGCATTTTCCGGAGGCGGAACTTTGAAGAAACGCTGGCGCAACGCAGGGCTGTACGTCCTGCTGGTGATTGTGTTCATCGCCGTCGGCACGGCCTTCCTGGATCGACCCGACCCCGCCAAAGCGCCGCGGACCCTCCGCTACAGCGACTTCATCGAGGCCGTGCAGGACAACGAGATCGCCCGCGTGCTGATCTCCCCCGACCGCGGCACAGCCCAGGTGGTGCAGAACGATGGTCTGCGGGCGATGGTCAACCTGGCTCCCGACAAGGATCTGCTCAAGCTCCTGACGGAACACAACGTCGACATCGCCGTCCAACCGAGCGCGGAGCCCGCGCCCTGGCAACAGGCTGTGGGCAGCCTCCTGTTCCCCCTCCTGTTGCTGGGTGGACTGTTCTTTCTTCTGCGTCGTGCCCAGGCCGGGGGAGGCAACCCGGCGATGAACTTCGGCAAGAGCAAGGCCAGGGTGCAAATGGAGCCCCAAACCCAGGTCACCTTTGGCGATGTGGCCGGGATTGAGGGAGCGAAGCTGGAGCTCACAGAGGTGGTCGACTTCCTCAAAAATCCTGATCGCTTCACGGCGGTGGGCGCCAAGATCCCGAAGGGCGTGCTGCTTGTCGGCCCTCCGGGCACCGGCAAGACCCTCCTGGCCAAAGCCGTGGCGGGTGAAGCGGGCGTGCCCTTCTTCTCGATTTCCGGCTCAGAGTTTGTCGAGATGTTTGTCGGTGTCGGTGCGAGCCGGGTGCGCGATCTGTTTGAACAGGCCAAGAAAAATGCTCCTTGCATCGTCTTCATCGATGAAATCGACGCCGTCGGTCGCCAGCGGGGAGCCGGTCTGGGCGGGGGCAACGACGAGCGCGAGCAAACCCTCAACCAGTTGCTCACCGAAATGGATGGCTTCGAAGGCAACACCGGGATCATCATCGTCGCCGCCACCAACCGGCCCGATGTGCTGGACGCGGCCCTGATGCGTCCAGGCCGCTTTGACCGCCAGGTGGTGGTCGACCGTCCCGATTACGCCGGCCGGCTTCAGATTCTCGGGGTGCACGCCCGGGGCAAAACCCTGGCCAAGGATGTCGACCTCGACAAGGTGGCCCGCCGCACGCCCGGCTTCACGGGAGCGGATCTGGCCAACCTGCTCAACGAAGCGGCCATCCTGGCGGCCAGGCGCGAGCTCAGCGAGATCTCGATGGACGAGGTGAATGACGCCATCGAACGGGTGATGGCGGGTCCCGAGAAGAAAGATCGGGTGATGAGCGAGAAACGCAAGCGTCTCGTCGCCTACCACGAGGCTGGCCATGCCCTTGTCGGCGCCCTGATGCCCGACTACGACCCTGTGCAGAAGATCTCCATCATTCCCCGGGGACAGGCCGGGGGCCTCACCTTCTTCACACCCAGTGAGGAGCGGATGGAATCGGGTCTCTACTCCCGCGCCTATCTGCAGAATCAGATGGCTGTGGCCCTCGGAGGCCGCGTGGCCGAGGAGATCGTCTATGGAGACGATGAGGTGACCACAGGGGCCTCCAACGACCTCCAGCAGGTGGCTCGCGTGGCCCGTCAGATGGTCACCCGCTTTGGCATGAGCGATCGCCTGGGCCCCGTGGCCCTCGGCCGCTCCCAGGGGGGCATGTTCCTGGGCAGAGACATCGCCGCGGAGCGCGACTTCTCCGAAGACACTGCCGCCGCCATCGATGAGGAGGTGTCTGCGCTGGTGGATGAGGCCTACAAGCGGGCTCGGGAGGTGCTCAGCGACAACCGCCCTGTGCTCGATGAGCTGGCCGCCATGCTGGTAGAGAAGGAGACCGTGGATGCCGAAGAGCTTCAGGAGCTCCTGATCAGCCGTGACGTCAAGGTGGCTTCCTACATCTGAAGGTGAAGCGCTGATCGCCTCCCTGAGGCGACAACCTCTGCTGCTGGTGTTTCGGCCCAAGGACCCTCTGCGCCTGGCTCCCTTGCTGGAGCGGTTGCGGGCCTTGGGCCTTCTTCATGTTGAGCTCGCTTGCCTGCCAACGGAAACCTGGAGCCGGCGCTGCCGCGAGCTGAGGGAGGCCTTCCCGGAGCTGCGCCTGGGAGGCGCCTCGATCGTGAACGAGGAGGGACTGCGGGCTGTGCGGGAGGCGGGTTTGAGCTACGGCGTCTCGCCGATCTTGGATCGCCGCCTGCAACAGCAGGCCGCAGCCGCGGGTTTTCTGCTGGTGCCCGGAGCAATGACGCCCGCGGAGGTCTGGCAGGCCTGCCGTTGGGGACCGGGACTGGTGAAGTTGTTCCCAGCCGCTCCGCTCGGCGCGACCTACTGGAGCCGTCTGCGTGATCCCCTGGGCGGCTCGTTGCCGTTCTGCATTGCCGCCGGAGGCCTTGGTTTGAACGATGTCTGCCCTTGGTTGAGCGCGGGTGTGGACGCGGTGGCGGTGGGCTCCCGCTGGCTCGGCGAGGGAACGGCACCCCGCGACGAGGCAATCGCTTTTGAAGCGCTGCGGGATCTGATTGCAGAGCTCACCTTGCAGAGGTAGGTCGTCAGTGCTACTGATGAAAGAGATGTGCATCGTCCATGTCTCAACTCACCATCAAGATCAGCGACAAGGCTGACGCGTTGATCGCTCAGCTTCAGAAGGAGATCTTCAACCGTCGGCGCAAAAAGGTCACTGCGGAAGGCGTGGTCGAAACCCTGCTGGAGAGTGGTGCCAAATCCCAGTCCGACAAGCGCTTTGCCACCTCCTGGCAAAACCTCGTCGCCGATATCGAGAAGGCCGCCATGATCGCCCAGGCCCATGGCTCGAAGCCATCGGCTCTCTCCGACGAGGAGTGGGCTCTGGTGCTCAACCATCGCACACGCGCTTCGACGTCTTCTGAGTCGAACCGTGCGATCAAGCCGCGCGCGACCGCAGGCGCAAAGGTCGCCAGCGCCCCGCCAGCGCCAAGGCGTGCCAAGACAGCCGCGGTGACGGCCGAGACTCCTGCCGATGAAGTGATCGACCCGGTGGCGACCAGAGCGCCCAAGGCCCGCGGCACGCGAGCCAGCACCAAGGCCAAACCCACCCCCGCCGCCAAGGCGGCGACAACGACGACAGCCAAGGCCAAAGGCAGCGCGGCGGGAGGAAACGGCGCAACCGGCCGCAAGCGGTCGAGCACGGCTGCGGCGAGTAAAACGCCCACCACGGCCAAGGCCGTTGTCAAACCATCGGGCCGCAAAACCGCCGCGTCAACCGGCCGCTCGTCGGTGGCCCGGCGCATGGCGAAAGCCGCCAGCCGCCTGGTCAACGCGCCCATCACGGCGTTGTCCACGCCACAGTCCCCCTCCGCCTCGCCCGCGGTCCATGGCGGCAACGGTGTGGACAATGGCCTGTCCTCCCAGCCGGCGATCCAGTAGGCCAAGAGCGGCCGCGCAGGCCTGCCCAGCCCCGGGGCAAGCCGGCCTGCGCAGTCAACCAAGACTCACCACAGGCCGCATTGGCCCCGTTGGCGCAGCAGATGGTCGGCCAGCACCAAGGCCACCATGGCCTCCACCATCGGCACGGCCCGGGGCAGAACACAGGGGTCATGGCGACCTTTGGCCTCCAAGGTGGTGGCCTCCCCACGGTCGTTGATGGTGCGTTGCGCCTTGCGGATCGTGGCGGTGGGCTTGAAGGCCACCCGGATCACGATCTCCTCGCCATTGCTGATGCCCCCCTGGATGCCACCGGAGTTGTTGCTGGCGGTGCGCAGTCGGCCTTCCTCGCTGGGAAGGAAGGGATCGTTGTGTTCGCTGCCCTTGAGCAGGCTGCCAGCAAAACCTGAGCCGATCTCGAACCCCTTGGTGGCCGGAAGCGACATCACGGCCTTGGCCAGGTCAGCTTCCAATTTGTCGAACACCGGCATGCCCAGGCCCAGCGGCGGCCGCCGCACCACGCACTCGATCACGCCACCGCAGGAATCACCCTCGCGGCCGATCGCCTCGATCCGCTCGATCATGCGCTCCGCCGCCGCCAGATCGGGGCAGCGAACGATCGTGGCCTCGACGTCGTCACGGCTGACCCGCTCACTGACGACCTGTGCCTCGATGTCGTGGATCCGACGCACCCAGGCGATCACCTCGGTGCCCGTGGCGCGGGCCAACAACTGGCGAGCGATGGCACCAGCCGCAACCCGGCCGATCGTCTCCCGCGCGGAGGCGCGACCGCCACCGCTGCGGGCTTGGATCCCGTACTTGGCCTGGTAGGTGGCGTCGGCATGGGAGGGGCGAAAGGCCACCGCCATCTCTTGATAGTCCTGAGGGCGCTGGTCCTTGTTGCGCACAAGCATCGCGATGGGTGTGCCCAGGGTCACACCGTCGAGCAGACCGCTGAGGATCTCAACCCGGTCGTCCTCCCTGCGCGGCGTGGTGATTTTGCTCTGGCCGGGTTTGCGGCGATCCAGATCCGCCTGGATTGCCCCGACATCGAGGCTCAGACGCGGTGGGCAACCGTCCACGATCACGCCGACACCACCGCCATGGGATTCGCCGAAGGTGTGAATGCGGAAAAGGGTGCCGAAGCTGCTGCCCATGGGCCGTCTGCGCTGGGCCGAGCCTACAAACCCCCCATGCGCCGACGCCAGAGGCTTTTGCTCCCGGTGAACGGAGCTTGCTTGGATCACCGCTGAGATCAGAATGCGCTCCAGGAAAGCGTCGGTATCACCCAACACTGGGGAACGGATTCCACGGCGAGAGCACCCCTCTTCACGCTGAGATCAGCCGTGATTTGGGGCAGGGAGCTGGCAATTCAGCGGACGGCCTGCTACAATCCGAAAAATTTAGTGATTTTATGTCAGCCCCAGCGCATTCCTTGCTTGAAACTGATGCGATCATCGGGCCGCTGACGAAAACGGTCGTTTTGGTGACAGCCTCGCTGGCGGTGTCTGTCTTCGCTGCCGCTCCCCAGGCCTCTGCGGTCACCGTGATTGACAACATTGGCAGCTTGGCGTTCCCTTCCTCGGTGAATTCCAGAAACCTATCCAGCACCAACTGGGTTGTTAAGTCTTTTTCAACACCAGCCGTACCCGGCAACACAATCGCTTCCATCAAATTGCCGTTGGCGATTGCATCAGCCACATCGGCATCTCGAACATTGAATGTTCAACTCTATACCGGCACCAACACCGGAAGCCCGATAGTCAGCACTGACCCCAGTGCGTTCCGGCCCACCGGATCTCCACTGGCCTCTGCTTCCTACACCGCCAACTTCAGCAACGCAGGCAACACATCCCAAAGCCCTTCGGGAGGTTATACAACTTTAGGATTTCCCGAGCTGGGGTCCATCGCGTCTTATCTTCTCCAGCCGAGCACGAACTATTCGCTAGTTTTCTCTACTAGCGCCAGCACTCTTGGCTGGAGAGCAATGAGCAACGCATACAGCAGTTTTTATAACTTTAATTTCTTAAATAGCACTGGTACAACAAACGGCACGTCGTTAAACCCGATTTCGATTAGCGGATCCTGGCAAAATCCTACGCTCACGAATCTTGCCACCAATGGCTTAATGATTGATGCTGTTCCAGGACCCCTTCCCCTGCTTGGAGCTGGTGCCTTCTTCGGCTTGAGCCGCAAGCTCCGCTCTCGCGTCAAAACAGCCCATCGGGCCTGATCAGCGGTCTTCACTCCAGTCACCTGCTGCGCGGCAGCCTTGCGCCTCAGTTCCCCTGGTGTGCTGCCCCGCAAATTCATGCATCATCCCTGGCTTAGTCCGTGTGCCTCGATGCCGTCATCAGCAAGGACTACAGGCGAGACACCCAGCAAAGAATCCACAGCGCATTTGCGGGACGGCACACTAGATTTTCAGTGTAGGACTTCAATTACAAGCGAGACTTTCCGCCTCCATCCCTTCTCTTTTCCCTTCTTGATTCGGCAGCAAGCTCTGCCAATCCCAAACCGAGCCACCCGGGCAGGAACAGAAGAGAAGCCCAGTCTTCACTTTGAATTGGCCCAGAGCACCAGCGGAGCTTTTGCCGAATCAAGTTTCCCTTTGAAGCAGCCATAGATTTTCGTTCTACTCAAAAGAAGTGGGCCAGGGCGATCGCTCTTTCTTGAAGTAAGGGCAGCTCGAAAAATCCCACTTCGCCTCTCGGAGTTAGGGAAGCTCTGGACAACCGGTCGCCAGTGGAAGCCATCCCCTTGCGCCAACTGGGAGCTTCGCGCTCTCACGGGTGCCGCTGAGGGGTTTTCCAGAGCCTGGCGTCTCCAGGAGTGGTGTAACTCAGGAGGAGCAGCCCCGGCAAAGCCCTGGCCCAGCAGCTCTTTGGCCGCCGCCGCAGAACGGCTCAAGCCCTGAAGGAACACCGTCAGCAGCGGGGTCACCGGCACCCACAACCAGCCGCGCCTGCCTTTGGGATTGCCGCCATCCGCATTGCCGGTCGGGGCGCCGGTTTCATCGACATCAGCCACGGGCTGTTGCTGTGCCGCCTGATGGGCTTCCGAGGTGACCACCTCCAGCGCAGAGCTGAGACGCTGGCGCCTGTCTGAACGTGCGCCGCGGCTGAGCTCCACCCCAAGAAGTTGAGCCAGAAGCAGCTGCACTTTGCTCAAGCTCAAGGGAAAGGAACCCGTCAGCAAGCCCACCAGGCCACTGAGCTTGGGCCCGTAGCGACTGGCCTCCACCTCCGGCGGCAACGAGGCGCAGGTGCTGGTGGAACAACAGGGGCAGATCAACCGGTGCAGCCTGTGCTCGATCACCATCGGAGTGATCGGGGGAATTTCAATCAGCTGATGCCGTAACGGCTCTGGATCCTCACCCTGCAGCAAGCTGCCGCAGCGGCGACAGGCATCGGGGCGGTGCTCCACCACCTCATCCACCCGCTCGATCGGCAGCAACTCAGGCCCATGGCCGGGATGGCCTGGCTGACCCCCACGCTTACGGCCACTGCCTTTGCGCCGCTCCGGCGGCTTAAACCCAGGACCATTGCTGGAGGGTGGTTTGGAGGAATTACGCGAGCTGCGGCTGATCCGCTCCCGCAGGTTCGCCAGCTCTGTAGCCA
>JBKDSV010000227.1:0-3196 GCA_046340795.1 Cyanobacteriota bacterium
AATCCGCTTCTGAAATCCCAGCCGGTGAAAAGGCCATCCCATTCAGTCTCGTACTGAGATACAAGCACAAATCGTGGCGTCGTCAAGGGCTGAACGGGATCAGAGTTCCCTGGGTGCCAGCCCAGGCTGTGAACGGGTACACTGATGGGCCACTCGGATCTAAACACCACCATGATCTACACCCACGTCCTCAAACGCGGCCCGATGGGAGTCATCAGCCCAGCCGATCTGCTGTAGCAGCCGCTACAAATGGATACCGGGTCCGATAACCACTGTTCATCACGAACACAACTGACCAAAACCGGTTGTGGCAGCTAGGATCTCCCTCACTGGGCGGAGAGGGTTCACGGAAAAGAGCAGAGCCGGCATTGTGGTTCACGGAAACCATCCATTTAGCGTTAGAGAGATGGGGCACAGGTTGCCGAGTCAAAGATTGGTATAGTCAGCGGCTAGTCGCAACTGGGGCATGCAGACTAAGGTTCAGAAGCGGGGAGACTGCCTTGGTGTGAGAATTTCTCGCGGCTTTGCTGAGGAGATTGGCTTGGGGGCTGGTACCGAGGTCAGCCTCACCGCGAAGGATGGCGAGCTGGCCTGGAGGCCCTCTGTGCCAAGCCAGCTAAGGCTGGAAGATCTTCTTGCGGGTGTATTTCCATATAACATTCACGATACAGAGTGGAGCACCAGCCCCTCACCCCGAAGGTTATGATCGAGACAGGAAGGCGAGAGGCATGCAAGGTGCGAAACTCTTCTTTCAAGAAATATCGTCCAGAAATTGATGGTCTAAGGGCATTTGCGGTGGTTGCCGTCATTATCAACCACTTCAACAAGGATCTGCTGCCGAGCGGATATTTAGGCGTGGATATCTTCTTTGTAATTTCTGGGTATGTGATCACTTCGTCTCTGGCGGGAAGAGAGTCTAAAAACTTCCTTGATTTCCTGACTGCATTTTACGAACGACGGATCAAGCGTCTGGTTCCAGCCTTGGTGGTTTGCGTCCTGGTCACCGGTGTTCTGATCTCCTTCTTCAATCCAGATCCTGGTGTCGCTTTAGGACTTGGCTGGAAATCACTTTTGGGTGTTTCAAACATAAGTCTCTATCGGTCTTCAACGGACTACTTCGCTCAATCGACTGAGCTAAATCCATACACGCATACTTGGTCGCTTGGCGTGGAGGAGCAATTTTATCTACTGTTTCCAGTCCTCATCTGGTTCTCGGGATTCGGGCGGCAGGCTTCAAACGGCGCACGAAATCTGTTCTTGTGGGTTGGTGGACTAACGATTATTTCATTCGTCGGATTCGTTTACTGTTATCAGCGGAATCAACCTGCAGCATATTTTTTGATGCCTTTTCGATTTTGGGAGATGGCAGCAGGATGCTTGCTTTTCATCGGATTTCAGAAGCGGCCGACGATTGAGCGAATACTGGAGCAGATGTCACCTCTTTTGGTCGTAACAGCGATGGTCGGTGTGATGTTCCTTCCAGTTTCAGCAGCGGTTCCAGCAACCATTGGGATAGTGTTATTGTCAGCAATCTTGATAGCCTCATTAAAGAAGGGGACTGCCGCTTACAGGGTGTTCACCTTGGACAGGGTTGTTTTTATCGGATTGATTTCCTATTCCCTTTACTTGTGGCACTGGTCAGTCCTTTCGATCAGTCGTTGGACCATTGGTATTCACTGGTGGTCTGCGCCGATTCAGGTCGGACTGATTTTTATAATGGCACTTGGATCATATAGGTGGATTGAAACACCGTATAGGAATCTAGAATGGTCACTGTCGCGCTGGAAAACTATCAGAGTCGGACTAATAACTCTGGCAAGCGCTGCGGCACTGATTATTGGATATTTAAAGACAGAGCCATTCAGCTTATTCCTCGGATTCAAGCCACAACTTATCGCAACAGGCGCATCCTCCCTGACGGCCCCATATTCGATGAAAGCTAAGAACAGGGAATGGTCCTGGAAGGGGGAGAAGTGTGTTCTTTCAGACAATTCCCAAGTGGGTAAAATTATTAGAATAGAGGATTGTACGATTGGCAACTTTGAAGAGGCAGACAGGAGAATGTTGATACTTGGAAACTCATTCTCCGCTGCATTTGCTCATGCTTTTGAGAAATTGGTCAAGGATAGGAATTATGCTGTCACTATTACTTCATCCTGGGGTGCTTCTCCAATAAAAGAAATCCCGAACAAAGGAATCTGGGATAAGGCAAATGACTTTTACTGGAGCTCAACTGTTCCGAGTCTAACAAAACAGCTACGTGCGGGCGATATTGTCTTCCTGATAAATGATATGGCAGAATTTTCACCGAAAGAGAAAACAGGAGAAATTGCCAAGAAACTCGAGTTGTTGGGGTTGGGCCTCACGCGATTCTCGGCTGAACTTAAAGCACAGGGAATCACGTTGGCGATACTGAACGGAAATCCATTCGCGCGAGAAGCGGGTTGCAAACCCGAGTCAGCAGTTAAGCAGTGGTATTCCCCATTCGGAAATAAGAAATGCGCGATGCCCGACCGTGAAACAACACTTGAAAGAAGAAAGCAATTAGATAAGATCTTAAACCGAGTGTCTACCGCTAGTGAGGTCATGATAGTTGATCTACTTGATGTTTTCTGCCCTCTTGATGAATGCACATATTATGCAAAGGATGGCTCAATTCTCTATCGCGACGAATCGTCGCATCCCTCGGTTGAGGCAGCCAAGCTTTCAGGCGATGTCTTGTATAGGCTTTTTACGGAAGACTAAATTGTTCGTTGAGATTCAAGGGATACCCATTCGAGATGCAGCTCCATGAAGGATCTGCTGTGAGTGGATTTGTTTTGTCGGATAAACTTAAGAGCTTGGACAGGAGATCCATGAAAGTGAAGCTCATCGTGCGGGCCTCCTCAGATATAGTCGCAATGGTTACTACGAGGGTGTTACCGCTTCTGGAGCCAGGTACTCCTGCCACTCTCTAACATCGCCATGCACCTGAGCCGCCACCACAAGGCTATGTTCTTCACCGAGGTCTTCCTGCGGCCAGGTGATGGCAAGCGTCAGCAGCCCGGCCGACCTGCTGACGCCTGGGATGTTATGCGGACCGCGTAACAAACCATGACAAAGCGAGGAGGACACCGCAGCTTGGCTACAAATTGAGAGCTGCGCTACGGGATCTCAAGCGACTTGCATCTTATGCGGCAAAAAGCTTCCGTGCGCA
>JBKDSV010000228.1:0-3539 GCA_046340795.1 Cyanobacteriota bacterium
TTTCTTGTTGAGGCATGGGAAGCCAACAGGACTGGCCAGCCCGCACCAAGCCTTCTCCCCCAGCGCGACTGAAGTCTGCACAAGCTGGCACAACAGGTCTGAGGCCAGTGGTTCTCAGACCACTCGGGCATGGAGCCAGGAGGGAATTTTTCTGCTCACCTGGTGATGCCCCGTGAACGCTTACTGCTCAGGGACGATTGAGGTTCAAGCAGTCTCCGGGAAGAGCACCGTGGTGATCAGCCCTTCCCCCTCCCTCCGGAGGTCATCGGTGATAACCCAGATGTGGCCATGCTCAGGCGTGTCGTAGTTGGAGAAGCGGCGTCCATCACCCATGCGGACTGCTTCATCGTTGGCGGTCTTGTCGTCGCTGTCAAGCTCGCTCCAATCGCCAGCAGAATGGCGATCAAGCAGGGCTGTGATCTGTGGCTGGGGAACGGCGGCGGCAAGGCAGAACCAATCACGCGAGTGCAAGGGTGCGGCCTGGCTTCCAGGCGCAACAATCGTTAGCCATACCCTTCTGGGACCAAGAGACGCCGCACTTGCGAAGCCCTTGCGCCGCGTGACACAATAAGAGTCCGCCGCTGGGTGTGGACTGCTCTGATGATTGGGGGCTCAGGAGTTGGATTGGATAAGGGAGGCTTTGTAAAACCCCTGAGCGGCACCTGGGAGAGCGCGGAGCTCCCAGTTGGTGCAAGAGGAGACTCCCGCAGGCGGCCAGTTGTCCAAAGGTTCCTTAGTCTCTGAACGCGTGCTTTGTTGCTGGTTCTATTATGAACTGCAATTGCTGTAGCGCAGTTCCCGCGCGGATGCTCTGGAACGGTTGAGGCGATGCTCTGCTCAATCCTCCAAACCAGGAAACATGCCACAACATTGCTGATGCAGTGCAGTCGCTTCCAAAGAGACAGAGCTCAGGATTCTCCTCAATATCAGCCCGCTCGCCTACCTTGATAGCAGATTTCCCCTCCAGTCTTCAGGTGAGCCAGCGCCGTGCCACTGCTGCCAGCCATCGCCACCGGAGTGCTCGGCAAGCCTGGAGGGTGGCAGTGCCTTTTGCCCTGGCCCTGCTCCTTCCCCAGCTGCAGCTCCGAGCCGTCGCCTCTGCTCCCGCACCAGCTCCAGCCCCCTTTGACCTCGCGGCCTGGGCCACAGGCTGGCTCCAGAGCCTTGGTCCTGTCGGCTACGTCGTCCTGGGGGGATTGGCCCTTGCCGGTTTGGTGCTCAGCAAGACAGAGGGTTGTGTTGCTCTGCTGCGCCTGTTGGGCCGCGACCGCAAGCCTGCTGTCCCCCCGCCACCCGCCCCTCAGAACCAAACCACAGGCCCAAACAGTTCGATCATCACGAACAGCACCATCACTGCTCAGCGCAATCTCGTGATCGGCGAGAACCATGAACACCACACCCACCTGCCACCCCAAGCCAAGCCCGAACTCCCTGACAGCCACACCCCCCACAACCTGCCAGAACGCACCACCAGCCCCGACCGCTTCGTGGGCCGGGCCAATGAACTCCAGCGTCTGAAACAGCTCCTGGCCCCGGAAGGCAGCCGCGTCTACCTCACCGGCATGGGCGGGGTCGGCAAAAGCGAGCTCGTCCTCCAGCACGCCTACGACGCCCTGGAGCACTACCGAGGCGGCATCGTGCGCCTTGATGCCCGCCAGGGGCTTTCGGCCATGGCCTCCCAGCTCGTGCTCTTCTTCCGCCTCACCTTCCCAACGCTGCACCTGCCGGAGGACATCAGCCCCATCGAGCTGCTCCCCTTGTGTTGGAACCAGTGGCCAGCCGGCTCGCATCCTCCCGATCCGGTGCTCCTGATCCTGGATGACCAACCGGGCGACACGGAGGGCTACAACGCTGAGCAGAAGTTGTTGGCAGGCTTGCCGTCGCGCTTCCGGCGGTTGCTCACCCAGCGGGAACCCGCCCCCAACGGCGCTCAAGCCATCGATCTCCCATGCCTTCAGCGCGAGGCCTCCCTGGAGCTGTTGGCCCTACAGGCCGGCCCAGAGCGCCTGCAAGCTGAACGTCAGGCGGCCGATGGCCTCTGCTCTGAGGTGGGCGATCTCCCCCTCGCCCTGGTGCTCCTCGGCGCCCGACTGGCGGAGCGGCCTGATCTGCGCCCAAGCCAGCTTCTGCAAGAGTTGCGAGCCAAGGGCGCCCAAGCCAAGGCGTTGCAACAGGCCCATCCAGAGCTCGGTGCCCGGCGGGGAGTGGTCGAGGCGCTGCTGATCAGTTGGGAGCCCCTCTCGCCAGCGGCCAAGAGCCTCGGAATCTTGCTCGCCGTCATGGCACCCGCAGTCATCCCCTGGGAGCTGGTGGAGGCCTGTCGCTTGCCGCACCAGCCACTGGAAGAGGGCAGCGCCTTTGGCCAGCAGCAGAGCGAGCTGTGGCGCGCCCAACTGCTGGAGCGCCTGGGAGAGGAGATGTATCGCCTGCATCCGCTCGTGCGGCAGTTCATCCTGCTCCAGAGCCGAGATCAGGAGGAGGTGGCGACCGCCTGGCGGCGGCAACTGGCGGCGGCGGTGGCGAACGTCTGCCGCCAGCGAGTTCCGCAGACGCTCACCCTGGAACAGGTGGAGGCACTGGAGCCTCTCTTACCCCACCTCCGCCAGGTGGCGGAGCACTGCGTCGGAGCACTGAAAACAGACGATTTGCTCTGGCCCTTCACGGGGCTGGCTCGGGTGGCGACGCATCAAGCCACCTTTGCAGAGGCCCTGCGCTGGTATCAGCAGGGGCGAGCAGAATGCGAACAACGGCTGGGGCCAAAGCATCCAGACACCGCCTCCGCCCTCAACAACCTGGCGCTGCTGCTGCACACCACCAACCGCTTGGAGGAGGCGGAGCCGCTGATGCAAAGGGTCGTGGAGATCTTTCAGATCAGCTATGGTCCCAACCATCCCAAAGTGGCCATTGGTCTCAACAACCTGGCGCAGCTGCTGCAGGCCACCAACCGCCTGGAGGAGGCGGAGCCGCTCATGCGACAAGCTCTCGCCATCGATCAGGACAGCTATGGTCCCAACCATCCCAAAGTGGCTACGGATCTCAACAACCTGGCGGCACTGCTGCAGGACACCAACCGCCTGGAGGAGGCGGAGCCGCTCATGCGAAGGGTCGTGGAGATCTTTCAGATCAGCTATGGTCCCAACCATCCCAATGTCGCCACCGCCATCAACAATCTGGCGCAGCTGCTGAAGGCCACCAACCGCCTGGAGGAGGCGGAGCCGCTCATGCGACAAGCTCTCGCCATCGATCAGGACAGCTATGTTCCCAACCACCCCAACGTCGCCACCGCCCTCAACAACCTGGCGACCCTGCTGCAGGCCACCAACCGCCTCGAGGAGGCGGAGCCGCTCATGCGACAAGCACTCGCCATCGATCAGGACAGCTATGGTCCCAACCATCCCAATGACGCCATACGTCTCAACAAGCTGGCGCGGCTGCTGAAGGCCACCAACCGCCTGGAGGAGGCGGAGCCGCTCATGCGACAAGCTCTCGCCATCGATCAGGACAGCTATGTTCCCAACCACCCCAACGTCGCCACCGCC
>JBKDSV010000229.1:0-5763 GCA_046340795.1 Cyanobacteriota bacterium
ACAGGAATGCCGTTGAATTATTACATTAAACTGTCGTGTTTATTTGTTGCAAGGAAGCTGATCGGGTATCCATTGCCGCTTGTCGGGTACCTGCCAGCCCTTGAACGGGTACCTGCTGGCGGCCATGCCCTTCTGTGGCAAGGATCGTCATGGCCCGACCGGGTACCCTCCCCCCTTGCGTACAAGCCACAACGGTCGTAGTCTGTCTGTACAAAGCACAGGGACAGGCTGATGGCCGCCGCCGAACCGCTCCAGCTGATTGCCTACTACCGGGTCAGCACCGTCCGGCAGGGTGAGAGCGGCCTGGGGCTGGAGGCCCAGCGGGCCAAGGTGGCGGCCATGGCTCAACAACGGGGAGCCACGGTGGTGGCTGAGTACACCGAAGTGGAATCAGGCCGGAAGGCCGACCGCCCCCAGCTGGCCGCGGCCATGGCTGACGCCCGCCGCCGCGGGGCGGTGGTGGCGGTGGCAAAGCTCGATCGACTGGCCAGGGATGCTGAGTTGGTGCTCAGGCTGAGTCGTGAGGCGGAGCGCAACGGGTTTGGGGGGCTCCTGTTTGCTGATTTGGATGTTGACGCCAGCACCGCCGCCGGGCGGATGGTTCTGTCTCTGATGGCCAGCGTGGCTGAGTTTGAGGCCCGCCGAATCAGCGAGCGCACCCGCGAGGCCCTCGCCGCGGCCAAGGCGCGTGGGGTGCAGCTGGGCGGCCTGCGGGCCGGAACCATCACCCGCAACGACGCGGCCCGTGATCGCGCCACCGCCGACTCAGAGCGTCTGCGCCCCGTGCTGGCCCCCATGCACGCCAGTGGGAAGAGCTTGCGGGCCATGGCTGAGGCCCTCGCCGGCCTGGACATCACAACTCGCACCGGCAACCCCCTCTCCCCCTCTGGTGTGAAGAACCACCTACGGCGCCTGGGCCTACTGGAGGCCTGATGGCTCCTCCAGAATCACGGGTCCTTCCCAGGCGACACGGAGGTGCGGCGCCAACCGTGCCCCGATTTTTCACTTGAGAATCGTTCTCAATAAGGCGACGCCCCTTGCGGTGCAATAGGTTTCCCCTCCCTGTCGCTTCGTGTCACAGGGCCTGTCACACCAAAAAAATGTGACGCCCGGTCCGCTTCTCCCTTGGTTGCGATCGGGACTGTAAGCGGATTACGCGCTCAATCGCTACTGGGATGTAGGTTCAGACGATCCATGTCTCTATAGTTAGGAGCACGGTGTTTCAATGCGCTACTTCATGCCGGCCATACCGCCCTTGATTGTTCCCGATACCCGGCGTCCCGGCGCCCTGTTGCCGCCCCTGAGCCTGCGCCTGCCGCCTGCTCTGGTGGCGGACCTTGACGGACAGGCCGCCCGGTTGGGGTGTTCAAGGGCTGCCCTCTCACGAGCCCTACTGGCCCAGGGAGTGGCGCAACTGCGTGAGGCCCTACCCGCCTGATCGCCCACCGGCTGGCGCCCCTGGGCCCTGGCTGGTTTCATTCCATGAGAAAGGGGCCCATCAGGGCCCCCTTCAACAAACAATCCCGGCGCTGCTCTGGCCTAGGAAACGAGCGCAGCGACCGGGGACCCCTGAGGGAGACCCCCAGTGCTTGAGCAGAATGTTACCCGCGAATCTGTACAAAGGGAAGACCAGCGACTACAACCCTTGCGCCGCAGGCTGGCGGCATGGGTGGCGGCTGGTGTAGCCCCGCCGAACCTGGCTCCCGCTGCTGTGGCCGCAGCCCATCTGCGCGTCAGCGGCCGGCCGGCGGCCCGAGATCCCCAACGTCGCGGCTACCGGATCTACAGCGCCGATGAGCTGCGGGCCGCCCTGATCGAACTGGCCGGCCGATCGCCGCGGCCGGCCCCTCCCCCACCGCCACCGCTCGATCCGTTGCCGCTGCTCTGGCATGCCGCGGCCCGGCGGCTGGCGCTGCCCTCTAACCGGATGCTCCTGTTGCATCAGGCCCGGCTGATCGCCTTGCGCGAGCGAGGCCAGCTGGTGGTGGCGGTGATCGACGTTCGGGCTGAGTGGCTGCCCCTGGTGGACGCCCGCCGGGACCTGGTGGCACGAGCCCTGGCTGACACCCTGGCCCGCCCCGTTGCGCTGGAGCTGCAGGAGGTGGCCCCATGATCGCCGCGTCCATGATCGGCAGCGGCTGGGATGCCGCCCCCGCCGGGCCTGATGCCCTCCTGCCCCAGCACCTGGCCGAGTGGGTCGATGGGTCCGCCGTCGCGCCCGTGCTGGCCGCGGCGAACGTTCAGAGCCTGCAGGGGTGGCCCGTGCTGGAGGCCCTGGCCGGTGATCGGCTGGACCAGCAGCGCGGCCATAGCGGCCAGTACGTCACCGCCAGCGTCTCGCGCCTGCTGGCACCGCTGGAGCCCCTCTCGGAAGCCGGTGGCTGGTGGTGCTCCGGTCTCGATCCCTGTAGCGACTGGGCATCGATGGAGTGGGGGTGCTTCAAGCCCGACAAGCCACGATGGGATGCGGAGAAGGCCAAGCCGCGCAAGTACGAGCACCCGGCCGGCGTCCCCAGTCGTAGCTGGTGGCTGCGGGTTCCTGGTGTAGTAGCGCAGCTGACCGCCGATCGTTTCGGCGTGGCGCTGCCAGCTGAGGTAACCGCTGATGGTGATGGGGGGGATGGGGCGTTTTGGCGCTGGTGGGCCCAGACCCCCACCCTGCCGCTAGTGGTGACAGAAGGCGCGAAGAAAGCCGGCTCCCTGCTGTCCGCCGGGGTGCCTGCGGTGGCCGCCCCTGGCATCTGGAATCCATCGGCCCGCGGTGAGCTGCTGCCCGAGCTGGCCGCCGTGCCCCTCAGTGGCCGCCCGGTTTGGGTTCTGTTCGATGGCAGCGACAAGCCCAAACCTCGCGAACCACAAGCCGCACTCCGCCTAGGCGGCCTACTGGAGCGCGCTGGTGCTGACGTACTGGTGGGCACCTGCCCGCCGCCTCACAAAGGGGCGGACGACGCCCTCGCCACTGGCGTGCCATGGGAGGTCTTGGCCGCGACCTTGAAACCTCTAGGTGATGCGGAGTTTGAGGCGTCATGGGCGCTCCTGGAAGTGGAGGCCGACCGCCTTGAGGCGTCTGATTGGGAGCTGCCCAAGATTATTTCCGCCCTCACCCGTAAGGCCAAGAAACTAGAGGTAACCCTGCCTCCTGCTGGGGTTGCGGACTTGCTGGAAGCGGCCGCACGAAGACGACGCACCGCAGGGCCTGTTCTTCCTGGCGAGTCGTTCACCGTCACAGAGAACCCATGGGTAGTGGATGGCATCTTTCGCCATGGGCTCAACCTGGTGGTGGGTCAGCCTGGCGCTGGAAAATCTCGCCTGGCTGCTGACCTAGCCCACGCATGGGTCCGGGGCGATGACAGCTGGCTTGACCGGCCCCTAGCGAGAGGGGGCCACGATCGTCACATCCTGATCGTTGGCCCTGACCAAGGGCATGAAGACTGGGCACAGACCCTGGCACCGGTTGGCCTGGCGACAAGACAGGGGCAGGAGGTGACGCTTCACAGCAAGGTCACCCTGTATGGAATGGATTCAGGGACTCGATTGGATGCTGCGGGGCTGAGGCTGATCCGCCGATGGGCAGACGACCATCCGGGTGGACTGGTGATCATCGATTCCCTCACCGCGTGCCTGCCAGCTGGGGTCGACCCCGATAAGGCCACTGTTCGTCGGCCCCTCCAAGGATTGGCCGAAGCGATCGGGAGTGGTTGGGGGCTCCTCCTCCATCACACACGAAAAGCGAGTGGGCGGGATCGAACTCTCGGGGTGGGGGCTGGCTCTGGGTCAACACAGATCGACGCGGCCTGCTCCCGTGTCGTGGGCCTAGGGCTGATCCACAAAACCGAGCACGGCGTAATGGTTCCTCAGGAAGCGGATCCGCGTCGGGAGTTGTTGAGCACCAAACGGGGTGGGGCATCGCTCCATCTGGTGGTCTCCAGTGATCACACGGGCAAGTGGACGTGCGAGGGGTCGGCCGAAGACCTCAAGCGGCAGGAGCGGCAGGAGAGGGCGAGAGAGAACCTCTCAGAAGCTCAGACCGAAGCACTGGAAACGCTGGAGGCTCACGGGGGATGGATGACTGTTCGGGACATCGCGACTACCGATGGAAGCGACTACGACTCGCGGGGGGGCAAGGCGGCCACCTTGCGCAAGACGCTTGAGCGACTCAAGACCCTTGGCCTTATCGAGTCTGAGCGGGCGGGGAGCGAAAAGACCTACCGGGCAAGACAGCCCCTCCCTCGCGCGCATGGGGGAGTACGAATTTCTAGCTCACCTTGCTCACCCCTTGCGCTGGAAGAGATCTCACTGGCTCACCCGTTGGCTCACCAAAACTCACCTGGCTCACCCCCTGGCTCACCTTCAACGGGGGGTGAGCCAGTGAGCCAGTGGGTGAGCCAGGGTGAGCCAGACGGTGAGCCACCCAAAACCCTTCCGCTGCAACGGGTGAGCAGGATGAGCCGGTCAGAATCTCCTCCCCAACGCGGGAGTGGGGGCGGCGGCCCAGTGGTCCCTGATCCGCCGCCTGGCACCAACACGGCATGGGTTGAGCTGGCCCTTTCACGTCTCGACCTGCCGGCATCCCGTCGTGTCGTCCCTGAGGTGATCGCATGGCTGAAGACATGCCCAGGAGCGCCATTCATCACTTCTTCCGCCGTTGCTCACGCCCTCTCGCGTCTTGAGTCACACGGGGTGGGTGATGGATGACGCGGTAGGACGATCAGTCGCCTCGACTTGAGCAGCACAATGAGAACCATGAGAACCGCAGGTCTTCTTTCTCTTTTCTTGGCCTTGCCCCTAGGTGCCAATGCTCAGCGTTGCTCAGACTTTCGCACGTGCGAAGAGGCAATGGAGTCCTTTCGGAATGGCAATACCAAACTTGACCGGGACCGTGATGGCATCCCTTGCGAAAGTCTCTGCAGTGGTGGCGGGGGTGGTTCAAAGGGCAAACCAACGAAACGGTCATCCGTTGACAGGTCTCAGCCCTCATCCGTTCAACAGCAGCAAGGGCTCTCATCACCCCCTCGCCCGTCCCCTGTGGCGAAGGTGCCAGTCCCCCGCCAGCCAGCCACCTTGGCTTCCGTTGGTGATGGCGACACCATCAGGGTGAGCACCCGTAGCGGCCAACGCCTGACCATCCGCCTGGCATGTATTGACGCTCCCGAGATGGCCCAAGGATTGGCCGGACAAGATGCAAGGGTTGCTCTGGCGGAGATGGTCAAATCAGGGCCACTGCAGATCAAGCCGCAAACCACTGACAAATACGGCCGCACGGTGGCGGAAGTATTTGTCGGTGGAAAGAATGTCAATCTTGCGCTTGTGCGGGGTGGCCATGCTTTCGCCTATCGGAAATACCTGAGCCAGTGCGATCAGGCCGCCTACCTAGGGGCAGAGGCTTGGGCTCAGCAGTATGGCCAGGGTGTCTGGCGCTATGGGACGGAGCGCCCCTGGGAATTCCGTCAAAGGAGACGAGAGAAGTAGGAAGCGCTTGTCCGACCATGGGAATCCTTGTGGGGCCGTCGCATCGCCCCCCCGTGTTCCTGCTCCTCCCTCCCGGTTGTTCTCCATATGACGCGGCCGCTTTCGCCCGTGCTGCTGAATGTCTGGCGGAAGGGCTGGCGATGGCGTGTCTCGATGGGTACCTTCCCCCGTACCCAACCGGTACCCATGGCGCTAGTACAGCTGAACCTCAAGGTCCCGGAAGCGGTCCGTGCTCACTGGCAACGGGAAGCCCATGGAGCTGGCCTGTCCATTCGAGACTGGCTGATCCAGCAG
>JBKDSV010000230.1:0-4778 GCA_046340795.1 Cyanobacteriota bacterium
CTGGGCCTGGACAACAAGGACGTGCTTGATGCCGCCGAAAAGCTCGCGATCGCCGCGCGCAGCCACAGCAGCTCCATCAGCGATGAGGAGGCGGCTCGCATTCGCGCCCTGATCCGCGGCCAGGGCGCGCCCGCCAGCGCGGCGCCGCCGGCCCCCCCGTCCAAGACCATCCTTTCCGTCAAGAAGGCCCCCGCCCCCCCAGCGGCTCCCGCTGTCCCGGCGGGGGCCAGCCCCCCTCTCGCATCGGCGCCAGGCGCCGCTTCCCGTTCCCCCTTGCCCACCCCGCCAGTCTCCGGGCCCAGTCGCCCCGCCGCGCCCCCCGTAACGCGCCCCGGTCCGTCGGCGGCGTCCGGCCCAGCTCCGGACGTGGCTTCGGCCGTCGCCCCCGCGCCCCGGCCCCAGCCCCCGTCGCCGCCTGTGCCCGCGCCCGTGGTGGCCGCCACGCCCCCTGCCGCCGCGACTCCCCCGGTGGCCGTCCCCCGCCCGGTGGCTCCTCCGGCCTCCCCTGCCAACCAGTCCGCGCCCCAGCAAGCCCAGTGCCCCCGGCGCCGGCCCCAGCAAGCCCCAGCTGGTGGGCCGTCCCCAACCCGCCACCCCGACGCCCCAAGCTGGCGCCGGGCGTCCTGTGGCGCCCTCTCCCCGTCCCCAGCGTCCGGGAGCCCCGCCACCGATCCGTCCGGGCAACCGTCCCCCTGGCGCAGCCGGTCGCGGCCCCGCCGGGAGCGGGCGCGGCGGCACCCCGCTGGAGCTGTTCGGCAAGCCCATCCGCCGTGATGGAGCCAGTGGCGCCGGCACCCCTCCCACACCGAGCGAACCCCAGCGTCCTGGCGCCCCGGCACGCCCCACCCGGCCAACGGGCATGCGCAAGCCGATGGCGCCTGGAGAGCTGATGCAGCTTCAGAAGCCGAGTGGCCGTCCCACCGCCGCCCCGCCCCGCCGACCGGAACGGCTGGCGGAGGGCCCCAAGCGTCCCCCTCAGGAGGGCGATCAGGCCAACGTCACACCCACGGCCACCCCGCCCGCGCCACCCCGCCGGCCTGGCTTCAAAGCGCCCCAGCCTGCGGGCCCTGCCCGCGCTCGTCGCCCCGATTGGGATGACAGCGCGAAATTGGAGGCGCTGCGCAGCCGCACGCCCCAAAAGCAGCGCCAGAAGGTGCACATCATCGGGGAGAACGACGACGCCCTCACCGCCGAAACCGGGGGATACGCCGGCGAGCAAGAGGCGATGGTGCTCCAGGCGAGCCTGGCCCGGCCCGCCAAACCCCGCGGCACCGTGGCACCGCCCAAGCCAAGCGTGGCGGTGCGCAAGCGCAAGAAGCAAACCACCCGTCAGCGCCAGCGCCGGCGGGCCATGGAGCTGCGTGCCGCCCGCGACGCCAAGGCCCAACGGCCCGAGATGCTCGTCGTACCCGATGGCAACCTGACGGTTCAGGAGTTGGCCGACAAGCTCGGTGTCGAGAGCTCCGAGATCATCAAGAGCCTCTTCTTCAAGGGCATCATCGCCACCGTCACCCAGACCCTCGATCTGCCCACCATCGAAACGGTGTCCGATGAATTCGGCGTTCCGGTGTTGGAAGACGACGTGCAGGCCGCGGCCGCCAAGACCGTGGAGATGATCGAAGAGAGCGATCTGCAGCACCTGATGCGTCGCCCCCCTGTGGTGACGGTGATGGGGCATGTGGACCACGGCAAGACCAGCCTTCTCGATGCCATTCGCAAAACGCGTGTGGCTGCCGGGGAAGCGGGAGGCATCACTCAGCACATTGGCGCCTATCAAGTGGAAGTGCCCCACGCTGGCGAGGTGCGCAAGATCACCTTCCTGGATACGCCGGGCCACGAGGCCTTCACGGCCATGCGCGCGCGGGGCACAAAGGTGACTGACGTGGCCGTGCTGGTGGTGGCCGCCGACGACGGCGTGCGCCCCCAGACCCTTGAAGCCATCAGCCACGCCCGCGCCGCGGAGGTGCCGATCGTGGTGGCCATCAACAAGGTCGACAAGGAGGGGGCCTCTCCCGAGCGGGTGAAGCAGGAGCTTTCCGGCCAGGATCTGGTGGCCGAAGACTGGGGGGGCAACACCGTGATGGTGCCGGTGAGCGCCATCAAGGGGGTGAACATCGACCACTTGCTGGAGATGATTCTGCTGGTGTCCGAGGTCGAGGATCTGAAGGCCAACCCCGACCGCATGGCGCGGGGCACCGTGATCGAAGCCCATCTCGACAAGGCGAAGGGTCCGGTGGCGACCCTGCTGATTCAAAACGGCACCCTGCGCAACGGAGATGTCTTGGCGGCGGGCCCGGTGCTCGGCAAGGTGCGGGCCATGGTGGATGACACCGGCAAACGGGTGAAAGTCGCAGGTCCCTCTTGTGCGGTGGAAGCCCTCGGCTTCAGCGAAGTGCCCACCGCTGGCGACGAATTCGAGGTCTACGCCGATGAGAAGAGTGCCCGTGCGGTGGTGGGGGATCGCGCCAGCGAAGCCCGCGCCAGCCGTCTGGCCCAACAGATGGCCTCCCGTCGGGTGACGTTGGCCTCCATGTCTGGCCAGGCCAGCGAAGGCGATCTCAAGGAACTCAACCTGATCCTCAAGGCCGACGTGCAGGGAAGCGTGGAGGCCATCCTCGGCGCCCTTGAACAGTTGCCCAAGGAGGAGGTGCAGGTGCGGGTGCTGCTTGCCGCTCCGGGCGAGATCACTGAAACGGATGTGGATCTGGCCGCCGCCTCCGGTGCCGTGATTGTCGGTTTCAACACCTCCATGGCCTCCGGGGCCAAGCGGGCGGCCGATGCCAACGGCGTGGATGTGCGCGACTATGACGTGATCTACAAGCTGCTGGAGGACATCCAGCTGGCGATGGAAGGCCTGCTCGAACCGGAGCTGGCGGAGGAAAGCCTTGGCGAAGCCGAGGTGCGGGCGGTCTTCACCATCGGCAAGAGCGCCGTGGCCGGTTGTTACATCACCAACGGCAAGGTGCAGCGCAACTGCAAGGTGCGCGTGCATCGCGGCAAGGCGGTGGTGTTTGAGGGTGACCTGGATTCCTTGCGACGCAACAAGGAGGACGTCAAGGAGGTGGCCACTGGATTCGAGTGCGGCATCGGCTGTGATCGCTTCTCCTCCTGGCAGGAGGGCGATCGGATCGAGGCCTACAAGCTGGTCACCCAGCGCCGCACCCTCAGCACCTGAATCCGGTGAATCCGCGCACGGAGCCCCTGCTGTGGATCCAGCTCCTGGGGCTGGCAGTGCTTCCTCTGGAGGCGCTGCTGCTCCTGTTGGTGTTGGCGGGGAGCGATCCTGGCCCCGCACCCTTGGTGGAGGAAGTGCTTTGTTGGGCCCTGGGTGCCCTGGCCCCTGCTCTGCTGCTTTGGCGGGCTCCGGCGGATGTCTGGTCTCTCCTACTGGCCCAGATTCCCGCCCTGGGACGACGGGAGCTCCAGCGACGCCTGAGCCGTCTACAGGACACCCTGCCCTTGAAACTGGTCGGTCCCGCCCTGGGGGCCTTCGCGTTGCTCCCCCTTTTGAGGGGTCTTGATCAGCACGCGGCCATCGCGGCTCCCCTTTGGCCGTCCGGACACCTGCCGCGGTTGGTGGCCCTGTTGCTGGGCGCCCTGCTCCTGAGCTTGATGCTGTGGCAATGGCAACAGGTGGTGCAAGCCCTCTGGCTCCTGAGCCGAAGCGAGGCGGACCTCCAAGCCACCCCTCCGCTGAGCTCCGTGGAGCAGGGGCAGACCCGTTTCAGCCCGGGCCTGCCCCTGCTCCTGCCTCCAATCCTCTCCCCGTAAGAAGCCGTGTGTAAAGTTTAATGAAGACCACGCTTGCGCTGGTTGCAATCGAGACGGCGTAGCATCAGACGGATCATGGCAACACAAATAAAGCCTTCATGCTGCTCGGGCAGTTCTTCGTAGTCTCGACAAAGGCGTCTGGCATGTTCAAGCCAAGCAAAGGTTCGCTCTGCCACTCAGCGCCACAGGGCTCATTAAAAGTCAAGCCGAACTCAGTCGCCGACTGGTGTACCGTCCTGCAAATACACTGTCGATCCTTTGATGGGTGTCTCGCCCGGAGCCCTTGCTGAGTACGGCATCTGGAGGCATGGACCAAGCCGAAGATGACGCATGAACTTGCGGGACTGCACACTAGGCTCTCGCCAGCCCAAAAGCTCCAAAAGACCCTTGCTGGCGTACGTGCTCTGGGCGATGGCTACGCTGAGAGTGTTGGCACAAAGGCTCATCTGAGCAATGAAATGCTCTGCGCTGGAAGCATTCTCGGCGATTGAGCCCCTGAGTGTCTTGCCAGCGCAGAGCAGGGAGTCGATGGGTTTGGCATGGCGGAACTGGGCAGTGATCCAGTTGCGCAGCAAGCCCGCAAAGCCCTCAACCTCCAGCTGGGCCAGCGGAAGGTGGAACGTGGAATCGGATGGCGACTTGATGATATGGGTGCCGAGGAATTCGTTCAGCGTCTTGCGATGGCGTTTGGCGAACCTCTCCATGCCCATCAGCGAACCCTGGTTGCTGAGGATGGCCAGGATCGCGACCAGCAGCATCCAGCACTGGGGAAAACGGATGCCCCGACGGATGCGGCCGTCGAGCAGCACCTTGAGGAAACTGATCAGATCCGTTGCGACGGTTGGGTTTTCACGTGAGGGTTCCAACAGGGCCGACCAAAAGTCCTGTGGAAGCCGGGGATCAGGGCGCCTGTCCATCGGCAGACCCGTCGTCATTTGTGCCCAGCCAGGACGGTCCGCGTTCTTCAGCTCCATTTGCGGGACCTCACCTTGACGTTGAGGCAGCCC
>JBKDSV010000231.1:0-14628 GCA_046340795.1 Cyanobacteriota bacterium
CTGCTTTAAAGTGGTTGGATAGAGGCGCCAGGCCACGATTGTGATTCAGGTCCCACGCTGAGACCCCGATGAGCTCGGGACTCAGTTCCTCAGAGCTGCTGGGCACATGAACGCAGAGTGGCAAGTTTGAATCAGCCCTGCCTCCAGATCAGCTCCCCAACGCTTCACCGCCCCCCCTGCGGAGACGCCGTAGGGACCGCACAGCGGCGAACAGGCGCAACAAAGATTCGCTCCACGACAGACCAGGGGGAACCCTCTAGTGTGCAGTCCCGCAAATGCACCGTCGATCCTTTGATGGGTGTCTCGCCCGGAGCCCTTGCTGAGTAGGGCATCTGGAGGCACGGACCAAGCCGAAGGTGACGCATGAACTTGTGGGACTGCATACTAGGTCGCCAAACCGGTGTGGCGAATCAATGCCTCCGCCGACGGCGGGCGACCGCGGAACGACTCGAACACCTCCGCCGGGTGACGACTGCCGCCCAGGCTGAGCACGGTGTCGCGAAAGCGGCGGCCCGTGGCGCGGATCAGCTCCTCGTTCTCCAGGCCCACCTCCTCAAAGGCGCTGAAGGCATCGGCGCTGAGCACCTCCGCCCACTTGTAGGAGTAATAGCCCGCTGAGTAACCGCCCGCGAAAATGTGGCCGAAGCTGCAAAGGAAGGCGTCTTCTTCGATCGGGGGCAGCACGGTAGTGGTGCGGGCCACGTCGCGCCGGAGCTGCTCGGGGGTTTGGCCGGATTCAGGATGCCACTGGCTGTGCAGCCGCAGGTCGGTCAGGGCGAAGTGCACCTGACGCAGGGTCGCCGCGCCGCCCATGAAGGTGCGGGCCGCCTGCAACTTGGCAAAGGCCTCCTCCGGCAAGGGTTCGCCGCTTTGCCAATGGCGGGCCATCCCCAGCAACGTGGCGCGGTCGTAACACCAGTTCTCCATGAACTGACTCGGCAGCTCCACCGCATCCCACTCCACATTGTTGATGCCTGCCGCCTCGGGCCGCTCCACGGTGGTGAGCATGTGGTGCAGGCCATGGCCGAACTCATGGAAGAGGGTTTCCACCTCCTGGAACGTCATCAAGGACGGGGTGTCGCCCACCGGCGGGCTTTGGTTGCACACCAGGTAGGCCACGGGCAGCACCGGCGTGCCATCGGCCTTCACCTGCCGCACCAAACAGGCATCCATCCAAGCCCCACCGCGCTTGCTTCCCGGACGGCTGTAGGGATCAAGGTAGAACGCGGCCAAGGGCAGACCGGTGTCGCGATCGTTGACGCGGAAAAAGCGCACATCCGCATGCCACACCGGCGCTTGGCCATCGGCCGCCTCGATCTGGATGGCAAACAGCCGGTCGCAGAGGCCAAACAGGCCCTCCAACCCCTGCGGGAGGGGAAACCAGGGACGCAGGGCCTCGCTGTCGAGTTCAAACAGCTCCTTGCGGCGCACTTCCGCCCAGAAACTCACATCCCAGGGCTGGAAGTCGTCGGCCTCCGGCGCGCCAGCCCGTGCGGCGCAGGCCCTGAGATCCGCCAATTCCCGTTCGGCGGCAGGAAAGGCCGCGGCCCGCAGGTCCTCCAGCAACCGTTCCACCTCCGCCTCGGAGGCGGCCATCTTGCTCGCCAGGCTCACCTCCGCCCAGTTGTCATAGCCCAGGCGTCGGGCCTGCTCCCGGCGCAATTCCAGGATGCGGGTGATCAAGGGCCAGTTGCCGCCTTCCTCCCCCGAGGCCCGGCTGACATGGGCGCGGTAGACCGTTTCCCGCAGATCCCGGCGGCGGCTGTATTGCAGGAACGGGCCGAATCGGGGCATGTCGAGCCCCAGCAACCACGGACCGCCCTCGGCGCTCGCCTCCTGGCCCTCCTGCGTGCGCAGAGCAGCCTGGCGGGCGGCCTGGGCGAGTTGCTCCAACAGACTGACCGGCAGGCCCTCCACCTCCGCCGCTGTGGTCAGGGGGAGGGTCCAGGCATTGGTGGCATCCAACACCTGATTGCCAAAGCGGGTGGCGAGTTCGGCCAGCTCCTGACTGGCGGCGTTGAAGGCCTGCTGCGCCTCCCCCTCCAAACCCACGCCCCGGAGCTCCATCTCACGCAGTTCGGCGTCGAGGATGCGCTGCTGCGCCCCATCCCACCCGCCCTGGGCCTGCAGGGCCTTCAAGACGGCGTAGATCACCCGGCTCTGGCCGAAGCGCTGACCGAAGGCCACCACGGCGGCCTGCTGACTGGCGTGGGCCTGACGCAGCTCCGGGCTGTTGCACACCCCGTTGAGGTGGCCCACCACCCCCCAACTCCAGCGCAACCGCTCGCCCAGGCGATGGAGGGGATCCATCACCTCCTGCCAGGCCAGAGGACGGGCCTCGTCCAAGGCCGCCGCGAAACGGGCCTCAAGGGCCTCGCGTTCCGCCTCCAGCTGGCTGAGCAGCTCGGGAATGTGGCGCTCGATTTGATCCGGGGTGATCGCCGCAAAACGGGGAAGACCTTCTCCGGCCAACAGGGCGGGGGGCTCAAGGGTGACGGTCATGGCTGGGAGAACCGCTGCTCAAATCACTGAGGCCATTCCAACCCACGCCAGCCCCCAGCGTGGGCTAGCCGAGGGCGGGCGATCCGCCCAGCAGGGCGACGGTTTGACTGGCGAGCTCACCGGAGAGGGCATTGGTGCTGGCCTGGTAGAAGTCAATCGCCACCCGCGGCCAGAAGCCAATCACCAAGGTGGGCACCAGCAGGCACATCCCAATCACCAACTCCCTGGGCGTCATGTCGCCCACCATCGCCAGCGCCGGAATCCTCGGCCCGAAAAACACGCGCCGACAGAGGGAGAGCAGATAGATCGGGGTGAGCACCAGGCCAATGGCGGCCAGCACGATGGTGACCACGCGAAAACTGGGGGTGAGATAGGGGTTGGCCGTGATGCCCAGAAACACCGTGATCTCACTCACAAAACCGCTCATGCCAGGCAGAGCAAGAGAAGCCAAAGAGCTGGCGAGGAAGAAGGCAAACGTGATCGGCAACACCTTGGCCAGGCCGCCCATGTTGGGAATGGAGAGAGTTTTGGTGCGCTCATAGAACACACCTGTGACGAAGAACATTGCCGCCGCGATCAAGCCATGGCTAATCATTTGCAACATGGCACCACTGAGGCCCAAGGCATCGACAGCGCCAATTCCGAGCAGCACAAAACCCATGTGGCTGACAGAACTGCAGGCGATGCGCCGCTTGACGTTGTCTTGGGCGAAGGCATTCAGCGCTCCCCAAATGATGTTCACGATGCCCAGCAGCATCAAGGCAGGCGCCAGCCGCATGTGCTCGGCCGGCAACATCTGCACGTTGAAGCGCAGCAAGGCATAGCCTCCCATCTTCAACAACACCCCCGCCAGCAACATCGAGACCGGTGCGTTGGCCTCCCCATGGGCATCAGGCAGCCAGGTGTGTAGGGGGAACATGGGCAACTTGACGCCAAAACCGATCAAAAAGCCCAAGTAACACAGAAGACCGAAGGTACCTCCGGGGGAACGGCTGGCCAGCTCCGTCAAATTCAAGCTGAAGCTGTCACCGGAGAGCGCCAGGGCCAAGCCACTGACCAGAATCAACAAGGAGGCGGTGGCGGTATAAAGAATGAATTTGGTGGCGGCGTACTGGCGCTGGCTGCCCCCCCAGATGGCAATTAACAGGTAAACCGGCACCAATTCCAACTCCCAGGCCAGGAAGAAGAGCAGGAAGTCTTGCGAGAGAAATACCAGGGCCTGGGCGGAGGCCTGCACCAGCAACAGGGCGAAGTAGAGGCGCGGTTTGCGCTCCACTGTCCAGCTGGCGGCCACCGCCAGGAAGGTCACCAGTCCACTGAGCACCACCAAAGGTGCGGACAGGCCATCCGCCGCCAGCGACCACTCCAGTTGGATGGCCGGCACCCAGTTCACCCGCTCCACCAGTTGCAAGGAGCTCAAGGCGCCATCAAAGTGCTGGCTGAAGGTCCAGCCCATCAGGAGCATGTCGACCAGCAACACCACCAAGGCCACCAGGCGCGGCGTGCGCGGATCGGAGGGATCCCCGGGCAGCAGGGGCATCAGCAGGGCGGCGGACGCTGGTAGGAGCACAATCAGGCTGAGCCAGGGGAAACCGGCCGTCACCGCTGTTGCCGCCGACGTCGCCAGGAGGGGAAGGGTGCCGTCCATCACGATTCGGGGGGAGAGGAAGGAAAAGAAAGCCCCCCGCATCGGGGGCGGACGGGACTGGAGCAGCCCTGGTCACCAACGCCGCTGAGCATATCGACTCATTCAGGAGGGTGGGTTCGATTCCCCCGGCGCTGCTTCAGCCCTGGCGACCCCGACTTCGGACCCGGTTGGCCGCTGCCGGGGCCCCCACCTGTCGCTTGAGGGGAGGGGTGGGGGCGACGATGGCCTGGTCAATGGCGCCAGCAGCGGGCAGGGGCGTCCAGGCGCTGCCGCTCTGCTGCAGGTTCAACACTGCGTGGCGACTGGTCACCCCGCAGGCCTCCCACGCCGCCACCATCGCCTGACCTACCTCCTGGGCAGACGCTTCCTTGGCCAGAGCCAGCACGCTCGGACCCGCGCCACTGATCACGCAACCCCAGGCGCCCGCCTGCATGGCCGCCTCGCGTACCTCCCGGCCCCCCTGGATGAGTCCCCAGCGATAGGGCTCATGGATGCGATCGTGCATGCCGTCATGGATGAGGCTGCCATCCCCCGTGCGCAACCCGCGCAACAGCAGGGTCAGGCTGCCGAGGTTGGTCACCGCGTCGGCGATGGGAATGCTGCGGGGCATCGCCCGACGGGCCTCCGATGTGCTCAGCCGGATGCCGGGAATGGCCACCACGGCCTGCACGGAGGAATCCCATTCACAGCGCATCACGCGCCAGTTGGGCACAGCGGTTTTGGCCGTCAGGCAGAGGCCTCCCAAAAGAGAGGGCACCACGTTGTCGGGATGGCCTTCAATGGCGATGGCCAGCTCCAGGAGTTTCTCCGCACCAAGGGGATCGCCGATCAGGGCATTGGCGCCAATCAGGCCGGCGACGATGGCGGCGGCGCTGCTGCCCAGGCCCCGTGCCGGTGGCACCGCCAAGCGCACCCGGGCTTCCAGGCCCACGGGCTCAGTACCCGCCTCGCGCCAGACGCGTTGGGCGGCGCGATAGATCAAATTGTCCGGTCCGCCGCGCAGGTGGGAGCCTTCGGAGCCGTCAATATGCAGATCAAAACGGTCGACCCCGCCTTCCACCACCCGCAACTCAAAGCGGTTGTTCAAATCCAGGGCAGCGCCAAGGCAATCAAAGCCCGGGCCCAGGTTGGCTGTGGTGGCGGGGACATCCACCACCACCCCCTCGCCGATCGGGGGTTGCGCCATAGGCCTCATCTCACTTGCCCTAGTGTCCCATCCCGTCGTGGCCTCAGCCGAGAAGCATGCGGGCCCGACAGACCGCGCTGAACACCCCAACCGCTGGATCCGTGATCGCTTGGATGGGAATGGGCTCCACAACCGGTCGCAACCGGCCCTTGGCCAGGTAGGCCTCGAGAAAGGCGGGCGAACGCAACCCTTCCAGCTGCTTGGCCGCCGTGCCCCCCGCCAGCCAAATCCCCCCCCGGCAGAGGCTGGTGAGGGCCAAATCTCCTGTGGCGGCGCCGTAGGCCCCCAGCCAAAGCTGACAGGCCTCCTGGGCGAGGGGCTCCCCCGCCGCCGCCGCCGCCGCCACGACCCCGGGCCAATCCGCTGCCTTCTCCTCTCGGGCGGAGGCCCAACGGGGAGGGTGAGCGTCGGGATAGCGCTCCGCCAGCAGCCAGCGAGCCACCGCCCCCAGGCCCGTGCCACTGACCACCCGCTCGATGGAGAGACGCGCAACCCCCAGATCCGCTTGGAGCCATTGGCTGAGCCGCCACTCCTCCGCCGTGCGAGCAGCGAAGGTGCCATGGCCGCCCTCCGTCGGCAGGGCCAGCAGGCCGCTGGCGGTGGGCACGCCAAGGGCGACACCGAGGCCGGTGCCGGCACCGAGCACCATCAGCGGAGCGCCGGCCAGGGCCTGCCCTGGCCGCACAAGAGCCAGTTGATCCTCCCGCAGATGGGGCAGCCCGTAGACCAGCACGGCGAAGTCGTTCACCAGTTCCACCCGGGGAATCCCGCAGGCCGCAGCCAGGGAACGCTCCTCCAGGCGCCAGTCGAGATTGGTGAGGGTGGCCTGGCCGTTCTGCACCGGGCCAGCCACCGCGAAGCAGGCCGCCTCCGGCGCCGCCTGACCGGCAAGGGTGCGCGAACCCAAAAACTGCCGCACCATGGGAGCCAGATCGCTCCATTCGGCGGAGACATAACGGGCTTCAGACAGGCACTCCAGGCCGGCGGCGGAGTGGCGGTACAGGCTCAACAGGGTTTTCGTGCCCCCGATGTCACCGGCCAGCAGGAGAGTCAAGCGGCTGCCTCCTCTGGAAACAACAGGCAAGCGCCCCGTGCGCCATTGGCGCGGCAGGCCGCGTCGATCAAGGCCTCCAGGCTGACGTTGCCCAGATCCCCCTGCCGGCGGGTGCGCAAACTGAGCGTGCCACTTTCGACTTCTTTGGCCCCGATCACGGCAAGCACAGGAATTTTCATCTGCTCACCGTTGCGAATCAACTTGCCCAGGCGGTCGCCACTGCGATCCAGGCTCACCCGCAGGCCCGCGCGCTTCAACCGCTCGCTCACCGCTTCCGCCCAAGGCAACACCCCCTCGCTGACGGGCAAGAGCCGCACCTGCTCCGCCGCGAGCCAGAAGGGAAAATCACCCGCATAGTTCTCGGTCATGATGCCGAAAAACCGCTCCAGAGAGCCAAAGATCGCCCGGTGAATCATGATTGGTCGCTGGCGGCTGCCATCGGCAGCCACGTAGTGCAAATCGAATCGCTCGGGCAGGTTGAAATCCAACTGGATCGTGGAGCACTGCCAGAGGCGGCCAATGGCGTCTTCGATTTTCAGATCAATTTTCGGGCCATAAAAGGCGCCGCCGCCCTCATCCACCGTGTAATCCCATCCCTTGCATCGCAACGCCTCCCGCAAGCCTGCCGTGGCCAGTTCCCAGACCTGATCCTCACCAATCGACTTGGCCGGGCGTGTGGAGAGATGGATCTCGTAGCGGCGAAAATCAAACGTGGACAAAATGCGCTCGGTGAGATGCAGCACCCGCAGAATCTCCTCACCGATCTGATCCGGCAGGCAGAAAACGTGGGCATCATCCTGCGTGAAACCCCGCACCCGCATCAGACCGTGCATGACGCCCGGGCGTTCATAGCGATACACCGTGCCCAACTCCGCCCAGCGGATCGGCAGTTCGCGGTAGCTGCGCAAGCGGCTGGCATAGGTAAGCACATGGAAGGGGCAATTCATCGGCTTGATCTGGTATTGCCGCTCATCCACCGCCATCGGGCCAAACATCGACTCGGCATAGAAGTCGAGATGGCCGGAGGTTTGCCACAGCCCGCGATCCGCCACATGGGGGGTGTAGAGGAGCTCGTAGCCAGCGTCGAAATGGGCCTGCCGCCAAAAATCCTCGATCAGCAGGCGCATGCGTGCTCCCCGCGGATGCCAGAACACCAGACCCGCGCCCGCCTCATCCTCAATGGAAAACAGGTCGAGCTCCTTGCCCAGGCGGCGATGGTCACGCCGCAGGGCCTCCGCTTTACGGCGCCGATCTTCCTCCAGCTGCTCGGGGGTTTCCCAGGCCGTGCCGTAGATGCGCTGCAACTGAGGGTTCGCCTCATCCCCCCGCCAGTAGGCGCCAGCAACGCTCTCCAAATCAAAGGCGCGGGGATTGAGCTCGCGGGTGTTGGCGACATGGGGGCCCGCGCAGAGATCCCACCAGCGATCCCCGAGGGTGTAGATGGTGATCGGCTCCACCAGGCCGGCCAGGATCTCCAGCTTGTAGGGCTCGTTTTGGGCCTGGATGCGCTGTTCAGCCTGTGCGCGGCTCAGCTCGATGCGCTCCAGAGGAAGTTGCTGGCCGATGATGCGCGTCATCTCCTTTTTGATGGCCTTCAGGTCGGCCTCTGTGAAGGGCTCGGGATGGTCGAAGTCGTAATAGAACCCGCTCTCGGTCCAGGGACCGATGGTGACTTTTGCTCGGGGAAAGAGTTTTTGCACAGCCATGGCGAGCACATGGCTCATGGAATGGCGAATCCGCAGCAGCGTGGGGCTCTCGCTGGTTTTGGGCAGGTGAATCGCCCCCTCCGGAGCCTCGGCGGCCTTGGGCGACGGGGCCACAGGGGCCGCGGGGGAACTGCTCACAGAACCAGTCCAACCAGACAAGACATGATGTCGATCCTAGGCAGCCCTCTGTCCGGCGATCCCCCGATGCGCGGCAATCCGATCGTGCCCATCCCGAGGGGCAGCCTGAGAATCAGCCTGTTCCCTTGCTGTCTCGGCCCGCTGTGAGCCGTTCCCGACCCCCTGGCGCCCCTGGAGCCTTGCCGCCCGGCTCCGGGCAGGAACGCCGCAGCGTGGCCCTGAGCTACGGGCTGTGGTGTCTCTCGCTGATAGGGATCTGTGGCATCCACCGGATCTACAACCGCAAGCCCCTCAGCGGTCTGCTGTGGCTGATCAGCTTTGGGCTCTGCGGCGTGGGCCAGCTCGTGGATCTGCTGCTGATCCCGACCATGGTGGAGGCGGCCAATCACAACGCTGGCCTGGGCCGGACCCCGAGATCCCCTGACTCCGTCTCCCCCGGGGTCGCCCGGGTGGATCGCCAGCTGTTGCGGCTGGCCCGCGCCTCTGGAGAAAAGGGCTTCACGATCAACGATGCCCTGCTCGAGCTCGATCTGCCACCCCAGATGGACAGTATCGCCCTGCACGGGGAGATTGAAAAGCTGCTCCTCGCCGAGCTCCTGGATGTGGGCAATGACGAGCGGGGGCGGGTCATCTATCGGGAGCCTTAGGGAGACTCTGGACAACCCCTCAGCGGCACCTGTGAGAGCGCGGAGCTCCTGGTATGCAGTCCCGCAAGTTCATGCGTCATCTTCGGCTTGGTCCGTGCCTCAAGATGCCCTACTCAGCAAGGGCGCCGGGCGAGACACCCATCAAAGGATCCACAGCGCATTTGCGGGACTGCACACTAGTTGGTGCAAGAGACAGCTTCCACTGGCGACCGGTTGTCCAGAGCTTCCTTGGCTCTGCCGCGGGCAACGCCGTTCGGCGCCCTGGACACAGCCGACGCTCGGCGCTGACGCAAGACCCCACAACAGGCAGAGGACCCATCAGGGCCCAAGGATGGCCACAGGACGACCCGGGTGGCTGGAGTCCTGCGGAGGGATAGGGTCGCCCCGCGGGAGATCTGGTCGCCACCCCGGGGAGCGCCTTGCGGAAGAAAACGGTGATGGCGACCAAGGGTTGGACGAACGCGCTCAAGGAAGGCCAGAAGAAGGCCGCCGAGAGAGCGACGGAAGAAACCCCATCGCCTCCCGCAGCCGCCGCAAGCTGACCTCCGCCACGCTGGCGGCCCGCTCGCCACCCGTAGCCAGCACGCTGAGCAACGCGTCTTCCTCTCGCCGCCACGCGGTGTAGCGCTCCTGGATGGGACGCAGGGCCTCCACCACAGCCTCCGTCAACAAGGGCTTGAACGCTCCCCAGCCCATGGCGGCGCACTCCTCGGCCACCGCATCCCGGCCACGACCGCTGGTCAGGGCGTAGAGACCAAGAAGATTGTCGGCCTCGGGCCGCTCGGCATTGCCGAATTCCAAGCCGATCACGGGATCTGTTTTGGCCCGTTTGATCTTCTTTCGGATCAGGTCGGGGGGATCGAGCAGGGTGATGCGTGACGCCTCGTTGGCATCGCTCTTGCTCATCTTGTTGCGGCCGTCGGTGAGGCTCATCACCCGGGCACCCTCCTTGAGGATCAGGGGCTCAGGCACCTTCAACACAGGGATCGGCTCGCCCGCCTCGTCAACGCGGGCGAAACGGGCGTTGATGCGCTGCTGGGCGATGGCTCGCGCCAATTCAAGATGTTGCTTCTGATCTTCACCAACAGGCACCAGATCGGCGTCGTAGAGAAGAATATCAGCCGCCATCAAAACAGGATAATCCAATAAACCCGCAGATACATTGTCACCCTGTTTGACAGCCTTTTCCTTGAACTGAATCATGCGTTCCAACCAATTCAGTGGCGTGACGCAATTGAGCAGCCAACACAGTTCGCTGTGGGCACTGATGTGGCTCTGCACAAACACTGTGGCAGCCTCTGGATCGATGCCGCAGGCCAGATACAAGGCCGCTGTTGTCAGCGTGTGCTCGGCCAACAGGGCCGGATCGTGGGGAACGGTGATGGCGTGGAGATCCACCACACAGAAAAAGGTGTCGTGGTCGCGCTGCAGATCCACCCAATTGCGGATGGCTCCCAACCAATTGCCCAGGTGGAGCGCCCCGGTGGGTTGAACGCCGGAGAGCACCCTTGGCCTGGCGGAGGACGAGGGGCTCATCCCGCTCACCCTTCGGCGGTTTCAGGGGGTGGGGAGCTGGAGGCGCCGGTGAGATCTTCCGCGACAGCTGCCGTGTCCAGGGCCTCGTCGGAGCTGGGCTCCGGTGTGGTCTCCGGGGAGGATTCCGTTTCGGGGGGCACCTCCGGGGCCGCCTCGGGCCGGGGAGGCCCGGCCCAGGGATCCACCCGGGCCGCGCGTCCGGCCGTGCCTCGGCCCTCCTGCCAGCGACCACCGCCGCCGCCACCGCGACCCTCAGGGCGCTCCCGCCTGCCCTCCCGGCCCTCGGAGCGACCGCTGGCCCCCTCGCCCGAACCGGTCCGGGCGGGTGCCTGGGAGCGGTGCTGCTCCACCAACTCCGTCAACTTTCCCTCCTCCAACTGCTGACCGAGGGTGCGCAGGGCAAAACCGAGCACGGCGACGGTGGAGCGCAGGCCAAAAGCTTCTTGCAGCGCCCGCGCGGAGCGCATCTCGTTGTCGCTCAAGCGGATGCGAAACCCGCCTTCCCGCGGACCTGGAGAGCGCTCTCCACGGGGAGACTCGTCGGATCGATGACGTTCGGAGGGGAACGGGGAGGGAGTGCCTTCGACCATGCCGCCTTTTGGATTTCAGGCGCAAGTGTGACGCATCGCCCGCTCCCCGATGCTGAGATCCGGACGCAGCCAGAACAGCCCATGGTCCTCCAGCCCGGGGGGACTCGCGCCAGGACCGGTCGGTCGGGCCAGCACGATCAGAGGGAGGGGTCGGGGATGGTCATGGGTGAAGGCGTGGCGGTAGGCGGCCAAGACGCCGAGATACCGCTCCAACGTCCAGCCATGGGGGTGCCGCTCCTGGGCGCTCCAAAAGTGCCGCAGGGCCTGCTGGCAGGCCTCCGCACCGAATTCCAGCCAACACAGCTGCTGGGCCTGCCAGGCGGAATGGCCTGTTTCGATCAGGGTGCGGTAGCGCTCCAGCTCCGGCGCGGCCCGGCTGAGATCGGGAGGCAGTTCCAGAGCCAGGCGCTCGACCGGAATGACCGTCAACCGCAGCCAACAGCGGTTGAGCAACAGCACGGGCAGCTGCCCGTTCCATTCACGCGCCCGCCGCAGGCCGAGGAAGGCGGCTTGCGCCCGTAGCGTCTGGCTGGGGGTGAGGGTGGGCGGCTGGGCTGGCACTGAACCGGCACCCCTCCATGCGTTGTGATCACAGCCGGAAGCTTAGCGACGGTGCTCCGCTGGCCTGGTGGGCCAGCGGACGTCCGATTCGTGTCAGGGAGCACGGCAGATTGGCAACAGTGTTTCTCCTGGTCCTGGTGCTCGGGACCGTTCGCCTCCAAGCTGGGTGGCCTGTGCCGGCCCTGCCCCGACAACAACTGTGACTGCCAAGGATTGCCCCCTGCCAACCCCTCCAGCGCTGCCTGTCCCTGACACAGCGGGCTTTCGAGCCGTTCTCGACCTGCCCCCATGGGGACGCACCGCTCTGATGGTCTTCGCTGGAGGAGTGCTCGTGGAGGTGGTGGCGCGGGGACTGCACGGGGGCGGCTCCTGGCTTGGCCTGGGCGTCCTTGCTGGCGGTTGGTGGTGGCTCGCCAGGGCGCAGGTGGGAGAGGGCCAATCCCAGACTCCTCGATCGGTGGCGGGCTGGAGCGAGCGCTGCCACGGTCTACTGGGGCACTTTGCCCAACTGGAGGCCGATTCCCCTTCCCAGCGCCGGCGCACCGAGGCGTTGCACCACCTGCTCGCCCAAGAGGAGCGGCAAGACCTGCGTGTGGCCCTGGTGAGCTCCGATCCCCCCTCCGATGGCACCTTGGCCGCCTTCCAGGACGCCTTGCGCGGCCCTCGCCCCCTTCACCTGCTGGTCAGCCATCCCCTGCCGAGCAGCAGCCGCCGTTGGCAATGGTCCGAGGGCTTTGCCGGCTGCGACGCCCTGATCTTTCACCTGCGCCCACCGCTCACGGCGGCGGACCTGCGCTGGCTGGACGCTCTGCCAGCGGGCCTGCCGATCTGGTTACTGGCGCAGACCGGTCCCCAGCGCACCCCGGAGTCGTGGCTGCGGGATCTACAGAGCCAATGGCCCACAAGCGCCACCACTCCCATCCTTCCCTGGAGCGGCGGGGGCGATCAGCTGGGCGCCAGCCTGGCACCACTCACCCTCTGGTTGGGACGGGAAAGCGCACGGCTGCCCCGCACCACCCTCCAGCGCAGCCTGGAACACCTTCACACAACTTGGCAGGCCGATCTCGAACGCCTCCGCCGCGTTCAGTGGCGCCAGCTCCAGCAGCGCACCCAATGGCTGGTGGCGGCTGGCGTGCTGCTGACACCTTCGCTGCCCCTGGATCTCCTGGTGGTCAGCGTCGCCAACGGGCTGATGCTTCGGGAGATGGCACGACTCTGGGACTGCCCCTGGAGCCTGGAGCAGCTCAAGGCGGCCGCGACGCAAGTGGGTCAAGCCGCCCTCGGCCTCGGGGTGGTGGAGTGGAGCAGCCAGGCCTTCTGCGCCGCCTTCAAGTTCCATGGCTCCACCTGGCTGGTGGGCGGCACGCTGCAGGCTCTCAGCGCGGCCTATCTCACCCGGGTGATCGGTCATGCCATGGCGGATCTGATGGCCCGCAGCGTGGGCGTCAGCGCCCCCGACCTGGAGGCGATCAAAGCGGAAGCGCCGCTGCTGGTGGCCCGGGCCGCGGAATCAGAGCGGCTCGATTGGGCGGCGTTCCTCCAGGAAGCCCGTGCCTGGTTGCGCCAGCAGACTCCTGGCCCGGGCCAAGCCACCGCGCTCCCGAATGGCACCCCCAGCGCCTGAAGCCTCGCCACCAGGGACAGCCCCGGGCGCGCGCGGAACGGAAGGGGCTGTGCCTGCCAAGGATGCGTGAACCGGCGGCAGAGGACTGTCTCACCGTCGACTGGACGGCCTGCCAAGGAGAGACCCTGGACAACCCCTCAGCGGCAGCTGTGAGAGCGCGGAGCTCCCAGTTGCTGCAAGGGGCAGCTTCCACTGGTGACCGGTTGTCCAGAGCTTGCCCAATGGCGCGGAAGAACGTGGACCTTTTGTGCAGTCCCGCAAGTTCATGCATCTTCTTCGGCCTGGTTCACGCGTCCAGATGCCGTCCTCAGCAAGGGCTCCGGGCGAGACACCCAGCAAAGAATCCACAGCACATTTGCAGGACGGCACACTTTCTGGCCGAGCACAAATGACGGTCGCGCAGAAGGGCCAACGATCGTGAACTTTCTCAAAGTAAGCCAACGTTTCGTGGCCATGGCTTGCCCATTCCGGGCGACTTCCTAGGTTGATTCAGACCCGATGTCCGTCCCTTGACGGCCGGGTCATTCGTACACACCCCCTCTCATGCCTTGCCTCCCGGATCGTTCATCCAGGAGGGTCGCTCAGAGGGGGCCTCTCCACCCGTACTGATTCATGACCACTGCCTTTCGCAGCAGAGGCCAGGCTGGAAGTTGGGAAAGCTTCTGCCAGTGGGTCACCTCCACCAACAACCGCATCTATGTCGGTTGGTTTGGTGTGCTGATGATCCCCTGCCTTCTGGCAGCCACCATCTGCTTCATCATTGCCTTCATCGCCGCTCCCCCGGTGGACATTGATGGCATTCGTGAGCCGGTTGCAGGATCCTTCCTCTACGGCAACAACATCATCTCCGGCGCTGTCATCCCCTCCAGCAACGCCATCGGCCTGCACTTCTACCCGATCTGGGAAGCCGCCAGCCTCGATGAGTGGCTCTACAACGGTGGCCCCTACCAGCTGGTGGTCTTCCACTTCCTGATCGGCATTTCCGCCTACATGGGTCGTCAGTGGGAGCTCTCCTACCGCCTGGGCATGCGCCCCTGGATCTGCGTCGCTTACAGCGCCCCGCTGTCGGCCGCGTTCGCGGTGTTCCTGATCTATCCCTTCGGTCAGGGTTCCTTCTCTGATGGCATGCCCCTGGGCATCTCCGGCACCTTCAACTTCATGTTGGTGTTCCAGGCCGAGCACAACATCCTGATGCACCCCTTCCACATGCTGGGTGTGGCGGGTGTCTTCGGCGGCAGCTTGTTCTCCGCCATGCACGGCTCCCTGGTGACCTCCTCCCTGGTGCGTGAAACCACCGAGAGCGAGTCTCAGAACTACGGCTACAAGTTTGGCCAAGAAGAAGAGACCTACAACATCGTGGCTGCCCACGGTTACTTCGGTCGCCTGATCTTCCAATACGCCTCCTTCAACAACAGCCGCAGCCTGCACTTCTTCCT
>JBKDSV010000232.1:0-49337 GCA_046340795.1 Cyanobacteriota bacterium
AGGGGCTTGACGGGAGCCATCTTCATTGCGCTTGCCAGGTCCCACTTGAACGACTTCGCCGACTTGGGGCTTTTCCTTGGCCGTATCAGGCAGAAGGATGCCGCCGGCTGTGCGCTCTTCAGATTCAGACACCTTGATGAAAATGCGGTCGCCAAGGGGTTTGACCGTGGTGACGCTGAGGGAAACAGCTGCCATGGGATGGGTAGAGAGGAAACAACAGGCATTGCCGAAGGGGACTGCCGAAGGCCTGGAAACCGATCTGGCACTCACGCCCTTCGAGTGCCAACTTATGCGCTGGCGGGCCCCCGGGGAAAGTTGAACCCTGTGCGGGTGACCGAACCCGAGCGGGCGGGCGAGGCTGTTTCGGGTCCTGGCTCCCTCCCCAGCCTCTGCAGTTCGTCAGCCAGGCCGGACGTAGTGGTAAGGTTGCGCCGCTTCAGCGGGTCTGGAGATCCGCTCCGTCCTCCCGCCCATCTCCCTTTTTTATGGCAGCCGCTGCACCCGCCGCTTCCGGCACGACAGGCATTGTTAAGCAGGTGATCGGGCCGGTGCTCGATGTGGAATTTCCCGCCGGCAAGCTCCCCAGGATTTACAACGCCCTCTTGATCAAAGGGAAGAATTCCGCTGGTCAAGACATCGGCCTCACTGCGGAGGTGCAGCAGCTGTTGGGCGATCGCCGCGTCCGCGCCGTGGCCATGAGCAGCACCGATGGTCTGGTGCGCGGCATGGAAGCTCTCGACACTGGCTCCCCGATTTCCGTGCCCGTGGGCGAAGCCACCCTCGGCCGCATCTTCAACGTGCTGGGTGAGCCCGTGGATGAGCAGGGCCCCGTCAGCACCACCCTCACCGCCCCCATTCACCGGGAAGCTCCCAAGCTCACCGAGCTGGAAACCAAACCCAAGGTGTTTGAGACCGGCATCAAGGTGATCGACCTTCTCGCTCCCTATCGTCAGGGCGGCAAGGTGGGCCTGTTTGGCGGCGCCGGCGTGGGCAAGACCGTGCTGATTCAGGAGCTGATTAATAACATCGCCAAAGAGCATGGGGGAGTGTCGGTGTTCGGTGGCGTGGGCGAGCGCACCCGCGAAGGCAATGATCTCTACGAAGAATTCAAAGAATCAGGCGTGATCAACGCCGACGATCTATCCAAATCCAAGGTGGCTCTCTGCTACGGCCAGATGAACGAGCCTCCCGGCGCCCGCATGCGGGTGGGTTTGTCGGCCCTCACCATGGCGGAGCATTTCCGTGATGTGAACAAGCAAGATGTGTTGCTCTTCATCGACAATATCTTCCGCTTTGTGCAGGCGGGTTCCGAGGTGTCAGCCCTTCTCGGCCGCATGCCCTCCGCTGTGGGCTACCAGCCCACTCTCGGCACAGACGTCGGTGAATTGCAGGAGCGGATCACCTCCACCCTGGAAGGCTCGATCACCTCGATCCAGGCCGTCTACGTGCCCGCAGACGACCTGACCGACCCCGCTCCAGCCACCACCTTCGCCCACCTTGATGCCACCACGGTGCTCAGCCGCGGCCTGGCCTCCAAAGGCATCTACCCCGCCGTCGATCCTCTCGACTCCACCAGCACCATGCTCCAGCCAGCCGTGGTGGGTGATGAGCACTACCGCACCGCTCGCGCCGTGCAGAGCACCCTGCAGCGCTACAAGGAATTGCAAGACATCATTGCCATCCTTGGCCTGGACGAGCTCTCCGAAGACGACCGCCGCACGGTGGATCGGGCCCGCAAGATCGAGAAGTTTCTGTCCCAGCCCTTCTTTGTGGCTGAGGTCTTCACCGGCATGCCCGGCAAGTATGTGAAACTGGAGGAAACCATCAAGGGCTTCCAGATGATTCTCGCTGGTGAACTGGATGATCTGCCGGAAGCGGCCTTCTATCTGGTGGGCAACCTCGATGAAGTGAAAGCCAAGGCGGAGAAGATCACCGCTGACGCCAAGAAGGCTTGAACCGATGACCCTCACATTGCGTGTTCTGGCTCCTGATCAGAGCGTGTTCGACGGTCCGGTGGATGAGGTGATTCTTCCCAGCGCCACAGGGCAGCTGGGCGTTCTCACTGGCCACGTTTCCCTGCTCACAGCTCTCGAAAGTGGCGTGTTGCGCCTCCGGGAAGGGAGCTCCTGGCGATCGATCGCCCTGCTCGGTGGCTTTGCCGAGGTGGAGGCCAATGAAGTCACCGTGTTGGTGAACGGAGCGGAGCTGGGCAGTGGCATCGACACCGCCACCGCTGAGCGGGAGTTTGAGGCAGCCGAACAGGCCGCCCGGGCCTACGAGGGCCAACAGCCCAGCCCGGACAAGCTGAAGGCCCAAGACGCGCTTGCCCAAGCTCGGGCCCGCCTTTCCGCCAGTCGCGGCGGCTGAGGCAACCTGCTGTTCTCACCCCGGGCCGCCGTGGCTCCGCATCTGTTGTTGGATTCGGCTGACCCCGTGGCCTGGGGCGAGCTCTGGCCCCTTGGACTGTTTCGCGGCCTCACCACCAACCCGACCCTCCTGCGGAAATGTGGTCATGGCTGTGATCTGGGCCGTTTGGCCACCCTGGTGGCCTCTGCCCGCTCGATCGGTTGCGCAGAACTGCATCTGCAGGCCTGGGGCACGACGAATGAAGAGCTTCTGGTCTGTGGCCGAGCCTTGCTGGCCCTGGCGCCTGAGCTGGTGGTGGTGAAGCTGCCTCTGACGGAAGCGGGCCTGTGCGCCGCTCGGTTGTTGCTGGCTGACGGAGAGCGGGTGACCCTCACAGCCTGTTACTCGGCTCCCCAGGTCATTGCGGCGGCGGCGCTGGGGGCCACCTACGTGGCGCCCTATCTGGGTCGCATCAGCGAGGGCGGCCATGATGGCTGCGCCGAAGTGATCAGCATGGGGCGCTGTCTTCAGGGGCTGGGCTCATCAACCCGGCTGCTGGTGGCCAGCCTGCGCTCTGTGGCGGAGCTCACGCGCCTGGCCGCCGCAGGGATCGATACATTCACCCTCTCCCCCCAACTGGCGCGCCAGCTCTGGTGCCACAGCGCCACCACGGCCGCCGCCGCCCAATTTGAGGCCGATGTTCGCCTGGCGTCGGAAGAGCATCGCCTGGCGGGCTGAAAAGCAGCGCCTGGCGATGCTCTTCTGGTTCTCAGTCGCCAACTGGAACACCCCTCCACCGCGATGGAGGGGCTGAGTCGGGCCCTTGGGGCCGTTCGTTGGTCAGGCGGTGCCGCAGAAGGTGACGTCGGGGAACTTGGCTTTGGCCTCCTCCAGACTCTTGCCGCGCCCCTCCTCTTGCCAGTAGTTGATGACTTCGGTGGCTTTGTTGAGGATTTCCACCCGTTCGTTATCGGTGATCCAACTCTTGCGTTCCAGTTCCTTCTTCAAGGTTTCCCAAGCATCCTCCCGTGGCCAGAAGAAGTAGGCCGTGAGCGGACTGGGCCCGCCGCCAACGATCTGATCCACCGCCAGGGCCACGTTGTCGGGCAGCCAGAGGATCTTCAGCAGGAAACGACCCTCATCCGGCTTGGGGGTGTAGCCAGAGGGCACCCCGTCTTCATCGATGGTGGCCGTGGCCAGAGCGGCACTGCCGCCACGCATGATGGGACGGGAGGGGATGGGATCCGCCGCAGCCGGCAACTCCGCGGTCACCTCCGCGCCCGTAGCCATGTCGGCCTCCCGGCCATCCTTCTCTGAAACCATGATCGTCTCGGCGCCCAAAGCTAACGAGCAAACCATTAACCTACCAGTCAGATCGAACCGCCCCAGCTGCCCTCCATGCCGCCCGAGGCCGAGCCCGCCGAGGCCATCCTCTTGTTTGACATCGACGGCGTGATTCGCAATGTGAGCGGCAGTTATCGTCGCGCCATCCAGGCGACGGTGCGTCACTACAGCGGCTGGACGCCTGAGGCGCTCGCCATTGATGCCCTCAAGGCCGAGGGGGTCTGGAACAACGATTGGGAAGCCAGCCGGGAACTCTTGCGGCGCCGCCGTTTGGCCGTCTTCGGGGCGGACAGGGGCAGCGCGGCGGGGCCGACCCCGCACGCCAAACCTATGGCGGACGGGGAGCCCTTGCCCAGTCTGGAGGAGGTGGCGGAGGTGTTCAGCGGCTTCTATTTCGGCGGCGATCCTTCTGGCCCGCCAGCCCTCTGGCAGGGCTTCATCCGAGAGGAGACCCTGCTGGTGGAACGCTCGTTTTTCACCGATCTCAGCGCGGCGGGAATGGTCTGGGGCTTTGTCAGCGGCGCGGAGACCCCATCCGCCCGCTTTCTGCTGGAGGAACGGCTGGGTCTGGTCCATCCCCCCCTGGTGGCGATGGAGGATGCGCCGCAGAAGCCCGATCCCACCGGTTTGCTGGCCTTGGCGGAGCGCCTTGCCGCCGCCCATGGGCAGACCCTGGGCCCCCAGGCCCCGCCGGTGGCCTACCTGGGCGACACGGTGGCGGATGTGGAGACCGTGCGCCGCGCCCGCCAGCGCCGCCCGGATCAACGCTTCCTGGCCCTGGCCGTCTCCCCGCCCCATCTCCACACAGCGGAGCGCACGCCGCAACGCCACGACTATGAACGCCAACTGCGGGCCGCCGGGGCCGACCACCTGCTCACCCGCACCGCCGACCTGCGACAGGATCCCCGAGCCCTGATCGCCGCCCTTCTCGATCGCCGGAGCCAGACCCCCGCAGACCCTTCCCTCTGAAGCGGGCCCGCTCTGCCCCGCGCCCCGCCCCCCCCAACCGCCCGATCGAGCGGTGAAGGTGGCTTATAACCTGTTGATCGGAAGGCCCCGCGGTGAAGCCGGCCGCTCCCTGCCGAGCCCCATCGGTTGGGATGCCTGGCCCCAGCGCTGTTGAGGGGGCGACGTCTTGCGAGGATCCTTGCCCAGCCCTCAGCCCTCCAGACTCGGTTTCGGCACCTCCGGGATCATGGGAGCCGCCCTGACCTCCCGGGGGCGGTTGCGGCTTCTGGAAACGGCCTTTGACGCTGGCATCCGCCACTTCGACACGGCCCCGCTCTATGGCCTGGGTCTGGCGGAGGAGGTGTTGGGTCGTTTCGCCCGCGGTCGGCGCCAGCAAATCACCCTGACCACCAAATTCGGCCTGGTCCCGCCAGCGATCCCCGCTCCGTTGCGACCGGTCGTGCCCGTCGCCCGGATCCTCCACCGGCGACTCGGGGGGCGTTGGCGGGCCGCCCTCCGCGCTCTGGCCATTGGCCGCCCCCTCCCCACGCCGTCCGCCGCCGCTTCAGCCGCGCCAGGCGTCGCCTCCCCTCCCCGCCTTGGCGACAGGGCGATGGCCGCCCCGGCGGCGGCCCCCTACAACCTGGCGGCCCTGCGCGCCAGCCTGGACACCAGTCTGCGCAAGCTGGGAACGGACCACATCGACTTTTTTCTCCTCCATGAATGCCAGCCCGGCCAACTCACGGAGGAGGGCATCACCCTGCTGGAGGGGCTGGTGGCGGAGGGGAAGATCGGGCGTTGGGGGCTGGGCTCCGGTCGGACCTCCAGCCGCGTGATCCTGGAGCGTTGGCCAGACCGCAACGCGCTAGTCCAGATCCCCGACCATCTGCTGCGGCGCGACACCAGCTGGTTTGCGCGCCATGGCGCTTCACCCCTCTTCACCCACAGCGTCCTGCAGGGCCCCCTGCGCGATCCTGCCTGCCAAGGCCTTCTGCCGATCCTGCTGCGGGGATGGGCGGAACGCACGGGCCAGGATCCCTCCAAGCCCGGTCTGCTGGGGGAGCTGTTGCTCCTCGGGGGATTGCTGAACAACGCCGAGGGCTGCGTGCTCTTTTCCAGCGGCCAGAGCGCGCGCATCGCGGCCCAGGGGCGGCTGGCGCGGCAGCTGCCCAGCCTCGGCCCGCCCCTGGCGAAGCTGCTCGCTGAGCTGCCGCTGGCTGGGGCAGAAGGCGAACCATGTTTGTGAACTTCAGCGAGGAGGAGCTGCCCGCCACCCTCCAGGCGGATCTCTGCCTGGTAGGCAGCGGTGTGATGGGGCTCGCCCTCGCCTCCCACCTGCTGCGCCACACGCAACTGCGGATTCTGATGGTGGAACAGGGGGGCTTGATCGACACCGACGCCCTCTCCGCCGTGCCGGAGGAGTTGAACAGCGGCGATGTGAAGTCGGGCGTGGCCCAATCGCGGGCCATGGGCTTCGGTGGTTCCAGTCGCCGCTGGGGGGGGGAAGCCCTGCCGTTTCTGCCCTTGGATCTGAGCGATCGCCCGTTTGTGCCTCTGCCGGGGCCATGGCCCCTCACCTACGGGGAGCTGGAGCCCTACTACCACAAAGCGGCCGACTTTCTCGCCCTGAGCACGACACCCTTTGAAACGGATCTCTGGCGCCATCCCACCCTGCGGCAGTGGTTTGGCGCGAGCCAGCCGTTGCTGATCAACTTCTCCAAGCACAGTCCAATCGCCTACCTGGCCCAATGCCACAAGGCGAGGATCGGCCGCTCACAACGGCTGACCTGCCTGCTCAACGCCAAAGCGGTGGAGCTCCTGCTGGAGCCTGGCGGCCAACGGGCGGAGGCGCTGCGGGTGCGGTCGCTGGCGGGGAAGGAGGCGGTGCTCCGGGCCTCGACGATCGTGCTCTGCGGCGGGGGCATCGAGAATCCGCGGCTGCTGCTGGCCTCCTGGCAGGGGGAGCGGCGCGGCATCGGCAATGGCCATGATCTGGTGGGTCGCTACTACCAAGACCATGTCGGCTTCTATGGCGCCCGCCTGCAGCCAGTCCAGCAGCGATTGTTCACCCATTTGTTTGCCAGTTTCCTCTGCGGCAGGCAGAAATATCTGCCCAAGCTGCAACTCAGCCCCGCCTACCAAAGCAGCCATGGGCTGTTGAATGTCACAGGCAACATCGCCGTGGAAGAGCGTGCGCACTCGCCCCTGCAAACCCTGCGACGCCTTCGCCGCCGACTCACAGGCGCGCCGAGGGATCCCGGAGAGAAGGCTGGCGTGGAGGATCTGCGGCGCTTGATCCAGGCCCCCCTGGCGGTGCTGCCGATCCTTTCGAGCACCCTGCGGGGCCGGGTGCATCTTCCCAGGGAGGCGGCCTATTTCCTGATTGGCAACGCCGAATCGGAGCCCCTGCCCGACAGCCGCATTCTTCTCTCCGATCAGCGGGATTGCTACGGCCTGGAGCGGCCGCTGGTGCAATGGCGGCTGAGCGGACGCACGCTGGAAGCTCTGCGCGCCTATTTCCATGCCGTGAAGCGGGCCCTGGAAGGAGCCGGGATCGCGGAGGTGACGCTGACGCCGAGCCTGAGCGATCCAGCGTTGGATTGGCGCGCGAAGGCCTACAGCCTGTATCACCACATGGGCGCGACACGCATGGCCCGCAGCCCGCGGCAGGGCGTGGTGGACGCGGACTGCCGCGTGCATGGCGTGGACAACCTCTACGTCGTCGGGACCTCCGTGTTGCCCACCGGCAGCGCCTCCAATCCCAGCTTCACCGCCCTGGCGCTCACCTTGCGCCTGGCGGACCATCTCAGCCGCCGCGCCTGAATTCCGGCGCCGCCAGCGCGGCTCAGAGGCCATGGAGCAGGGCCATCTCCGCCGCGGCCCGCACCACCAGCCCATGCCGCTCCACCAAGGGGCCGAGGGCGTCATAGCCGCCACCGATCACGGTGGCCACCGGCACCCCCTGGCGCAGGCAGGTTTCCAACACCATCCGCTCCCGCTGCAGCAGGCCCACATCGGAGAGGCAAAGACGCCCGAGGCGATCCAGGCGGTGGGGATCGACGCCGGCGTTGTAGAAGACCAGATCCGGGCGCGCCTGGCTGAGGAGCTCGGGCAGCACGCTGGCCACCGCCGCCAGATAGGGGCCATCCTCCATCCCGTCAGGCAGGGGCAGGTCGCAATCGCTCTGGCCCTTGCGCAGGGGGAAATTGCGCTCGGCGTGGGCGGAGAAGGTGAACACCCGCGGGTCGTCGGCAAAGAGGCTGGCGGTGCCATCGCCCTGGTGCACATCCAGATCCACCACCAGCAGGCGACGCACCGCCCCCTCCGCCAGGAGCGTCCGCGCCGCCACGGCCACGTCATTGAAGATGCAGAAACCACTGCCGGCCGCAGCGAAAGCATGGTGCGTGCCGCCGGCCAGGTGACAGGCAAGACCATGGCGCAGGGCAAGTCGGGCGGTGAGCAGGGTGCCCCCCACGGCCAGCCAGCTGCGGCGCACCACGGCCGGGGTGGCCGGCAGGCCGATGCGGCGGGCTTCGGCGCTGGTGAGGCGGTGGCGGGCGAAGGCCTCGTGGTAGCCGCGGGGATGGACCAGCTCCAGGCAGCGGCGCGGCACGGGCAGGGGCTGGTGCAACCGCCGGGGATCCAGGAGCTCCAGCCGCTGGAGGTGCTCGACGAGCAGGCGAAATTTGGCCATCGGAAAGCGGTGCTCCTCCGGCAGAGGGGCGGAGTAGGCCGGGTGATGGACCAACGAGAGTCTCACCGTCCGTTTCGTCCCTTTCGCCTCACCAGGATGGATCGTCCCATGGCTCCACCGTGAGCAGCTCCTCGCTGGCGGGCACGACGGCCATGCAGGCCCGCACGGTGTCGCCGTTCACTGTGATCTCGCAGGCGCCACAACTGCCCCCCAGGCAGCCGGTGGGGATGGGGAAGCCGGCCTCACAGGCGGCCAGCAGCCAGTCGCTGCCGGCGGCGACAGAGGTGATGGCGCCGTTGGGCCATTGGATGGAGGGCCGCCCGGAGCTTGGCCGTGGCGGTCTGGACGCCTCAGCCATCGCCACGGCGCAGTGGCTCCAGATTGACATGGGTCTCAAAGGCGTCGGCGAGACGGTCGAGGAGGGCCTCCCGCTGGCGGCTGTGGTGGGGTTGCTGTTCGCTCAAGAGGGGCAAGTCCTGGCGACGCCGCAGGTGGTTGAGCCAGCGGCGTCGCCAGGGGCCGCTCTCGAAAACGCCATGAAGATAGGTGCCCGCCACCAGCCCGCCCCGCGCCCCCCTGGGTTGGACCCAGCCCAGATCGGGATCGGCGCAGAGGGGCTGGCAGGGGGCCTGATCGGCCTGTTGCAGAAGAGTGCTGCGGCCCCTGTGCAACTCGAAGCCCTCGATCACCAGCGGCGCGGCGCTGGCGTCGGGAGGAACGGGCCAGAGGGCCAGGGCACGACGCTGGCGCAATACCTTGCCGCTGCTGAAAACGGTGCGCAGGGGGAGCAGGTTGAGTCCCGCCACGGTGACGGACCCGCTGAGGATGGGGGCGCGGGCGGCGCTGGTCTCGGCGCTGGCGCTTCCCTCCAAACCCTGCGGATCGCAGATCTCCCGCCCGAGCATCTGCAGCCCGCCGCAGAGACCGAACACCTGGCCACCAGCCGCCACATAACGCGCCAGGTCATGCGCCAGGCCGCTGTCGCGAAGGACCGCCAACTCTCGCAGGGTCTGCTTGATGCCGGGGATCACCACGGCAGCCGGCTGGCCGAGCTCCTGCCCCGGACGCAGCCAGCGCAGTCGCACGCTGGGCTCCGCCTCCAGAGGGTCGAGATCGGAGAAGTTGCTCAGGGACGGTAGCTGGACCACGACGATCTCCAGGGCGGCGGAGCCCTTGCGACCGCGCCGCTCCAACAGATCCAGGGAATCCTCTGGCGGGAAGAGCTCTTCGAGCCAGGGCATGACCCCCAGCACCGGGAGGCCCGTCCGTTCCGTGAGCCAGCGGCGCCCTTCCTCAAACAGCTCCCTGCGGCCGCGGAAGCGGTTGATCAGCAGCCCTTTGATCAGGGGACGCTCCACAGGCCGCAGCAGGGCCAAGGTACCCACCACCTGGGCAAACACGCCGCCCCGCTCAATATCGGCGACAAGGAGGCAGCCGGCCCGCAGATATTGGGCCAGGCGGAGGTTGGTGAGGTCGCGGGCCTGAAGGTTGACCTCCACCGGGCTGCCGGCCCCCTCCAGCACAAGACGCCCCTGGGGATGGCGCTGGCGCAGCTCCCGCAGGCCCTGTCGAATGGCGATCCAGCCGGGGCGAAACCAGTCGCGGTAGTAGTGCTCCGCCCGGGTGGTGCCAACCGAGCGCCCGAGGTGGATCACCTCACTGGTGCAGTCGCCCTGGGGTTTGAGCAACACCGGGTTCAAGGCGCAGAGGGGCTCCAGGCGGGCCGCCCAGGCCTGAAGGGCCTGGGAGTAAGCCATCTCGCCGCCGTCGGGATCCACCCAGGCGTTGTTGCTCATGTTCTGCCCCTTGAAGGGCACGGGCGTCTCCCCATGGCGGCTGAGCACGCGACAGAGCGCCGCGCTCATCAGCGACTTTCCCGCCCCGCTGCTGGTGCCGAGCACCATCAGCGGCCCGGGAGCGCTCACGAGGCGGGGAGGAGGGCGCTGCGCAGGGGTTGGAAGCGCCAGCCGTCCGCCCCCCGTTCCAAACCGTAGACGATGTCCCGTCGGCCACCCGTCGGGCGGGTCTGGGTGTCACCCGGCCTGTAAAGAGGGAAGCTGCGCACCAGACCCGCTTCTGTGAGCGCAAAGGTGTCGTGACCCAGGTAGCCCTCCAGCAGCGGTCCGCTGAGCTCGGGCAGGGAGATGGGGTCCAGGGCAGGGCCAGGACCGGCGCTCCAGGCCTGCACACCGCCGTAGCTGCCGCTGCCCACGCTGCGCACGATCACCACCAGCTCGGGATGGCCATCGCCGTTGAGATCCTTGGCCTTCGCCTCCACCACCTGACCGATCAGCTCCTGCTTGACCGGCCGATAGGCCCTTGCTCCCCTCTTGGCCCGCACTTGGAGAAGCTGGATCGAGCCCTCATCCGTGGCGTTGACGGCAAAGGTCACGTCTTGCTGACGCAGCGTGACCCGATAGGGAACCGCCAAGGCCACCGCTCCCCCCAGAACAGTGGAGAGAAGCAGCGGCAGCACCTGAGCGTGTTTCATCGTCTCCCTCCAGCGCCCGCAGCCTACGAAGCAACCCGCGGATCAGGGCCGGCACCTTGTCGGGCCACGGGCGCGCGCCAGACGGGCCGCTGTTGCGCGCCAGTCTCGTTACCATCCAGGCCAACACAACTGGTCTTCCCCTGCGATGGCTGTCAGCTATCCCCGCAAGATTCTCAACACCATCGGACCGAAGGAGGTGTTCACCGAAGTGGTGAAGGAACGCAAGGCTCAGGTGTTGTTCCTCAACAGCTATCGCTTCAACGAGCAGCGCTCCTGCAGCGAGCTCACCAACCTGTTAGAGGCCCTGGACGGCCAACCTCGCGAGCTGTGTCGCGAAATCTCGCACCACATCAACGATGAAGCTCGCCATGCGGTGTGGCTCACGGATCTGTTGTGTACGTTGGGGGAAGACATCGGCACTCCGAAAAGTGGCTCCTACATCGATGAGTTGAATGCCCTCTTCGACAAGGGTGCGGACGCGGTGCAGCAGGAGGACGGTCTGATCTCCGCTCTGGCATCGATCAACGCCACGGAGAAACGGGGCTGCCAAACCTTCTCCGCTCACATCAGCGCTCTCCGTCAGGCGCCCGCCAGCGAAGACAACCAGCGCATCCGCGAAACCCTGGAAAAAATCCTGCCGGAGGAGGCCAGCCATGTGCGCTGGGGCAGCCGCTGGCTGGGCAAGATCGCCAGCCAGAGCCCGGAGCATCGCGTGCGCGTCAACGCTGCCAAGAAGAAATACGCCTTGATCGAGCAGGCTGCCTTTGAGGCCGGCATGGACATCACGGCTGGCGCCGAATTGCGTCGCCTGGGAAACCTGGTGGAGATCGCCAACACCCTGCCCGCCTGGGAACGGCCGGCTTACGTGTTGGAGCGCCTGCCCCAGGCCCTGCTGGCCCCCAACCAGCAGAAATCGCGTTTGTTTGCCATGCAGCTCGTCTGGGAAGACAAGACAGAAAAGCTGGTGGAGCTGTTCATCCCGATGTTTCTGAGCGGTCTGCGCCATCTGCGCCCCTCCCTGGCCACCGCCCAGGGGCGCGGCTGACCTCGGCCCAGGGGCGCGACACTCCGGGGCGCCTGCGCGGCGCTCAGCAGATGCGGGGGAGCAGCTCGCCGCTGGGGGGCACAAGCAGCCGCTCACTGCCATAGCGGGTGCGCAACACCACCCGCGGCCTCCCCTCACGCACCTCCCCGATCCATTGGCCCCCAGCGGGCGCCAGCAGGTCGAGGGCGGTTTGCCGGTGAGCGGGGGGCACAACGGCCAAAAAGCGGCCCTCATTGGCCAGCTGGAGGGGGTCAAGGCCGAGGAGGTCGCAGGCACGGGCAACGGGGGGCAGCACGGGCACCCGCTCCTCCTCCAGGTGAAATTCGGCCTTGGCGGCATGCGCCAGCTCCTGCAGGGCGCTGGCCAGGCCACCCCGGGTGAGGTCGCGCAAGCAATGGAGCCGCACCCCTGCTTGGAGGCAGCTGTCCACCAGGGGCCAGAGGGGTGCGCAGTCGCTGAGGATCGGCGGATCCAGCGCCAAACCGTGGCGGACGGCCAGGATGGCCAGCCCGTGGCGACCCAGATCGCCACTCAGCAGCAGTTGATCCCCCACCGCGATGGCCCCCGGACCAATGGCGGTGGCGCTTTCAATGACACCAACGCCGCTGGTGGTGATGAACAGCCGATCCGCCTTGCCCCGTTCCACCACCTTGGTGTCACCCGTGACGATGGACACGCCGCAGGCGCTGGCTGCCCGGCCCATGGAGGCGACGATGCGGCGCAAGCAGGCCAGATCAAGGCCCTCCTCCAGGATCAGGGCGACGCTGATGCGGCTGGGGCGAGCGCCCGCCATGGCGAGATCATTGGCGGTGCCGGTGATCGCCAGTTGGCCGATGTCGCCGCCGGGAAACTCCAGGGGGTGGACGACGTAGCTGTCGGTGGTGAAGGCCAGATCACCCGGAGGAAGCCGCAGGGTGGCCGCGTCGTGCAGGAGCTGGGCGGGATCGTCATAGAGAAGCCGCAGCTCCTGATCAATCAGCGCTTGTGTCAGGGTGCCGCCGCCACCGTGGCCAAGGCGGATGCGTTCGCTCGGGCGCTGTGTCGGGTCTTCCTCTGGACCCAGCGGCGGAGCACCACGGGGGCTCGCCTCACGGTTGAGGCTGGGGCTGGGATCAGGACTGGAAACGGGATCAAGGCTGGGTCTGGGAGCGGGAGGGGTCATCGGCGGTAGCGATACCAGGCGGCGCAGGCCCCTTCGCTGGAGACCATCGGCGCCCCCAGGGGATGGTCGGGAGTGCAGGCGCCGCCGAAGGCGGCGCACTGGTCGGGGGTGGCGCGGCCCTGCAGGATGGCCCCACTGATGCAGGCCGACTCGCAGCTGGGGCAGGCCGGCTCACCGGGGTCGGTGGCGGCGGGGAGGGAGAAGTGGCGGCGGGCCTCGAGGATGTCGTAGGGGGGGCGCAGGGCGAGGCCACCGGCGGGGATCAGGCCCAGGCCGCGCCAGGGCTGATCCACTGGCATGAACACCGCGTCGAGGAGGGCGCGGGCGGCGGGATTGCCCCGGGGGCGCACCACCCGGGAATAGGCATTGGCCACCTCAGCGCGACCCGCCTCTAGCAGCTCCAGCGCCTGGCAGAGGCCCGCCATCACATCCTCCGGCTCAAACCCCGTCACCACCACCGGCACCTGGAAACGCTCCACCAGGGCCTCCAGCTCGGCGGTGCCAAGCACACTGCAGACGTGACCTGCCGCCAGGAAGGCCTCCACCGCAGTGGAGGGATCGGCCAGGATCGCTTCCATGGCGGGTGCCACGCGCACGTGGGCCGTGAGCAGGGAGAGGTTGGGCAGGCCCAGGGCGAGGGCCTGACGGGCCAGCAGGGCTGTGGCCGGCGCCGTGGTTTCAAACCCCACCGCGAAAAACACCACGTGGTGATCCGGGACCGTTCGGGCCAGGTCCAGGGCCGCCAGGGGACTGGTGAGCAGCCGCACGTCACCGCCGGCAGCCCGGGCCTCCAGCAGGTCGACCCCCGGGCGGGAGCCCGGCACCCGCGCCATGTCGCCGTAGGTGCAGAGGATCACCCCCGGCGTGCGCGCCAGGGTGATGGCTGCGTCGATCGTGGCGGCAGGGGTGACGCACACGGGGCAGCCCGGCCCGTGGATCAGGCGCAGGTCCGGGGGGAGCAACTGGTCGAGACCCCAGCGCACGATGCTGTGGGTCTGGCCGCCGCAGACCTCCATGACGGTGTGCGCACGGGTGGCCCGTTGTGCCAGGCGCTGGGCGAGGGCGGCCACATCGGCGAAGGCCGGCCCGGCGTCTGACGCGGACAGGGGAGATGGAGCCATCGGCTCACCAAGGACCCGGGGCGTTGATGGCGCTGTCGGGCTGGAAGGTCTGCAACATGCGCATGTACTGCACCCGCTCATAGTCGCCGGGGTTGGGGCAGCGGAGCTGACTCATGCAACCGATCAGGTCCCGCACGGAGGTGTGGCCGTGGTCGCTGAGCCAGAGGCGCAGCTCCTGTTCCAGGCTGGTCAGCCGGCGGGGCCCGTGCCGCAGCAGGGCGGCCACCACCTGGGTGACGCAGGCGCCGGCCAGCAGCAGGCGCACCACATCGGTGCCGCGATGCACGCCACTGGAGGCGGCCAGATCAAGGCAATGGCGGCCATGAAGGAGAGCGATCCAGCGCAGGGGCAGGCGCAGGTCGTGGGGGGTGGACAGCAGCAGATTGGCCTTCAGTTCCAGGGTTTCAATGTCGATGTCGGGTTGGTAGAAGCGGTTGAAAAGGGTGAGCCCGTCCGCGCCCGCCGCCGCCAGCCGCCTGGCCATGGCGGCGACATTGGTGAAGAAAGGGCTGAGCTTCACCGCAAGCGGCACACGCACCTCAGCCCGCACCTCCCGCACGATTTCCTCCACCTCCGCTTCAATCGCGGCGCTGCTCTGATCAGGATCGGTGGGAAGGGAGTAAATGTTGAGCTCAATGGCGCTGGCGCCCGCCCCCTCCAGCTGGCGGGCGTAGCGCACCCAGCTGCCGGGATGTTGACCATTGAGGCTGGCGATCACGGGGATCGACAAGCGGGCGCGGGCCTGTTCCAGGTGGCGCAGGTAGAGCTCCGAACCGACGTGAAACAGGGGCGGCACGTAGCTCAGGGATTCGCCGTAGCTCTCGCTGCCCACCAGGCTGAGATGGTGGAGGTTGAGCTGTTCCTGCTCCAGCTGCTCCTCAAACAGGGAGTGCAACACGATGGCCGCAGCGCCGGCCTCTTCCAGGCGCTGGAGATTGGCGGGATCTTCGCTGAGGGGTGCCGCCGCGCCCACCACCAGGGGACTGCGCAGGGGCAGGCCAAGCCAAAGGGTGGAGAGATCCGGCTGGGCCATTGCGTTCCAGGCCCGGGGGGCACAGGGGGAGCTCTCAATTTTGGAGGGTTTGGCAGCAACTGGAGAGCTCGACGCACAGGATGCAGGCTTGCTCCCTGCTCATCCGGGGGTGGGCACTCGCCATGATGGCCGCCATCCCGTTGTTTCGCCCGGTCCTCCTGGCCATGACCCATCCGTCGTTCGATCCCCGCGACCCGGCCCTCGTGCGGCAGCTCGCGGAAGCCTCCCGGGACTTTGACCAGACAGGCCCGGATCCGGAGCGCAACTGCTGGCTGGCTGTGCACCGCCATGTGCATGGGGTGTTGCCCTCCGAATACGACATTCGCGAGGTTCCGGAGGATCTTTACCTGGCGGTGCTGGCTCACCGCAAAACCAAGGCCCCCTCAAGCTGAACCAGGGGGATCAGACTGGAGCCAGCGGGATGGAACCAACCAGTCTCAGGCCTGAGCTGCTGCGCGTTGCCCCATTGGTTGCCTTCTGTGCGGACAGACGCTGCAACCTCCTGTCATCCCTGGGGCTTGCCGCTGATCCCGGGGCTTGCTCCTGATCGGGAGAGCAGGCAGGGCGTCTTTGCTGTCGCAAGCTGAGCGGTTCGCTTGATGACTCTTGCCAGCAGTCGCAACCTGGTGCGCTGTCCTGCAAATGCGCTGTGAACCCTTTGATGGGTACTGGCCTGCAGTCCTTGCTGATGACGGCGTCTAGGCGCACGGACCAGGCCGAGGATGACGCATGAACTTGCGGGACTGCACACGAGATCAGGGAAGAAACTGCGCAGGGCCAACTTGACCTTGGTCAGAACTGTGAAACGCAGCCGCAACTCAGGACAGACCACACACAAGAAAAAGGCCCTGACGAATCCATCGCCAAGGCCTGCGTCTGCGTTGAGGCGAGGATCAGGCCCAGCCCTTGGCGGATTGGTCGATCACATAAGCCGCCACATCAGCGATGTCAGCTTCGCTGAGCTTGCCGCCGAAAGCGGGCATGGCATTTTTGCCGTTGGTCACCTGGTAGGCCACGGCGGCCTCAGGGCCATCGGCGTAGTTGGCCAGGTAGGCCTTGAGCGCATCCGCTTTGAGCGTGCGCTCGGCGTTCACCACATTGCCGCCGCCCATGTGGCAGGCCGCGCAATTGGCGGAGAACACCTGGGCGCCATGGGCCGCGTCAGCCGCGAAACTCGGGGCCGCACCCAGCACCAGGGCCAGACAGAGAGCGAGGAGAGAAAAAAGACGACGCATGGGAGGTGCAGAGTGCACACGCAACCGGTTCAGATTAAGGATTTGCCTGCCAGGGCCAGGGCTTCCCTGACAGATCTGCAACATTTGCCAGCTCTCCGCCGCCGTCAAGCCCGAGGCAGCGGGCCGCGGTGGGGAACGCCCGCGCCGTCCAGCACCGCCTCCAGAGTGGGGGCAACGCTGTGCAGGCCAAACCGCTCCGGCGGGCTGACGGGCTCATGCACAAAGTGGCGCTGGCGGATGGAAAACCGGTCCCAGGCATTGACCTCCAACCGCAGCAGGCGGATCAATCCCTCGATCAACCAGCCCTGCAGATCCAGCCCCACGGGTGGTCGCCAGAGACCTCTCCAGCGGCAAAGGGTGGCCACGGCCTCGTTCACCGTCAACGGCGCCTGGCCCAACACCAAGCGCCGCAGCGCACCCTGACCCGGCTCGGGATTGGGCGCGTGGGGGCTGGTGGCCAGGTGGGCGCACACCGTGGCGATGTCGGCGGCGTGAATGAAGTGAAAACTGGCTTCCGCCCTCAGCCAGCGGGCCAGCCAGAGCCAGCGCACCGCCTCCCCGACGCCGGCCGTCAGATAGCTCGTGGGATGGAGCTCCGGGCCGAGCAGCTTGCCGCCAAACACCAGCGTCGGGAAGACCGCCACGATGCGCTCGGCCAGGGGGTGCGCCTCCAGATCCCGCAAGCACTGAGCCTTGGTTTGAATGTATTCCGTGCCATAGGCTGAGGCCTCGCTCAACAGCCGCAAGTGGCGGTCAAGAATGCTGGCGGTGGAGAAATAAATCACCTGTTCGAGCCGTTGCGGATCCAGCAGGCCAAGCAGTTTTTTGACGGCCACCACGTTCACCGCCTGCGCCCGCTCCGGATCCCCCCAGGCGGTGGCGGTGTGGATCACCCGCTGGGCGGTGGCGATGGCCTGAGCATGGGGATCCAACTGCCGCAGATCACCCACGAGCAGCGTGATGCGGCGATCGTGGCGGGGCACGGCCGTCAGTTTGGCCGGATCTCGCAGCAGCAGCAACAGATGGGCTTCCGTATAGCGAAACAGATGGTCGGCGATGTATTGACCCACACAGCCGCTGGCACCGGTGATCAGGATCCGTGGCGGCGCTGGGCTGGCGACGCTGAAGGCACTCAAACCATCGCTCCAAGGAGCTCGGGGATGGCTTTGCCGGTTTCAAAAAACACCCGGGCGTTCTCCTCCGGCGTTCCCGGCAGGATGCCATGACCCAAATTGAGAATGTGGCGCCGGCCACGGGCCTTGCGCACCGTATCGAGAATCCGATCGCGGATCGCCTCCGGCGTGCCGAAGAGCAGACCTGGATCCACATTGCCCTGAACCCCCAGGGCAGAGGGCAAACGGGCACAGCCATCGGCCATGTCCACCGTCCAGTCGAGGGAAATGAAGTCGATGCCTGTGCGGGCCATGCGCTCCAGCACGCCAGCGCTACCAGAGATGTAAAGAATCAGGGGGGTCTCAGGATGGGTGGCCTTCACCTGATCGATCACGCGTTGTTGATAGGGCGCCGCAAACAGGTCGTAATCCTGTGGGCTGAGCTGGCCGGCCCAGGAATCGAACAGCTGCACCACCTGGGCGCCGCTGTTGATCTGATAGCGCACATAGCTGGCGATCGAATCCGCCAGGTGAGCCAACAGCTGATGGAGCAGCGCCGGCTCACGGAACGCCATGGCCTTGATCACGGCGTAGGTCTTGCTGCTTTTCCCCTCCACGGCGTAGGCCGCCAGGGTCCAGGGGGCACCCACAAAGCCCAGCACGGTGGCCCGATTTCCCACATCCCGCCGCAGCCGCCCCAACACCTCTCCGACAAAGGGGAGGGCCTCCTCCGGGTTGAGGGGACGCAGGGCGTCGACCTGAGCCTGGCTGCGGATCGCCGGCTCGATGACGGGTCCCTTGCTTTCAATAATGTCGAAATCAATCCCCATCCCGGGCAGGGGTGTGAGGATGTCGGAAAAGAGGATCACCCCATCCGGCTGGAAGGCGTGAAAGGGCTGCATCGAGATCTCATAGGAGAGATCAGGGTTTTCCGAGCGCTCCCGGAAGCCGGGATGGCGATCCCGCAGGTCGCGGTAGACCTTCATGTAGCGCCCGGCTTGGCGCATCATCCATACCGGCGGTCGCTCCACCGGCTCCCCACGGGCGGCGCGCAGCAGGAGGGGGAGCTGTTCGGCCATGGAAGCGAGATGGCGGGCAAGAAGGAGATCGGAAACCTAGCGGAGCGCGCCTCGTCGCCTCTTTGGCGGGGCTTGTGCCCCCCGGGGCGCGACGCGTTTCTTCATGCTTCCAGAGGATCGGGGCGGACCCCTGCGGACCTTGGCCAGCCGCAGCACGGACCCCCCGCCGGAAAACAGCCTGACGTTCCGCCTACGGTCGGTTGCGGTTCACGCGATTCAAGCTGCCCGTTGTGTCCGTTGTTGCCGCTGGCTGGTTGAAGTCGCCAAGACGCTGGCTGCCCCTGGCGCTGCTCGCTCTGGTCGGGCTTCAGGGCTGCTCGCCCGTGCCCTGGATCCAGGGGGAAACCCTCTACGTGATGGTGGTGACCCAGCGGCGGCTGGACTGGCTCCGGCGAGACGCCATTGAGCGACGGCTGTGGGATCCCCTGATCGAGGAGTACACCCGCCTGCATCCCTCGGTGCGGTTGAGCCTCTACACCATCAATGAGGAGAAGGTGGAGGAGGAGCTCAGGCGTCGCACCTCCCGGGGGTTGGGACCGGATTTGATCCTGCTGCGTGCGCCCATGGCCAACACCTTGCTTGAGGAGGGCCTGATCGCGCCGGTGCCCGACACCCCCACCATGCGACGCAGCATCGCCGAAGTGGCTCCGCGCTACCTGGATCGCGTGCGACACGCCTCCGGGTTGGCCGGCTTGCCCCTCCATGAGATGGTCACCCTGGCCTGCTACAACCGCAAACGGGTGCCCGCGCCCCCCCGCACCACCGACGAGCTATTGGACATCGCCGCCTCCGGACGCGCCGTGGGTTTCTCCATTGATCCCTACGGCCTGTGGTGGACGGCCGGCACCCGGAACGCGGCGCGCGCCATTGTTCCCATCATCACCGGAATCCCCCCGGGATCGCCCGATGAGTCACCACGCTCGGAAGCCCGGATCGCCGGCTGGCTGGCCTGGTTGCGGCAGGTCGCGCAGCAGAGCAGGGTGGACATCGCCACAGGACCGGAAGAACTCAGCGAGGGCCTGATCTCCTCCCGGCTGGATTGGATTCCCTGCTTCAGTCTCACCCTGGACACCTTGCAAGAGGCGATGGGGGATCGGCTGGGGGTGAGCGCCCTGCCGAGTGGACCCGGCGGACCGCCGAGTCCGTTCAACACGGTGCAGGTGTGGGCCTTTGGGCTCGATTCCAGCGCCAGTCAACGGCAGAACGCCGCCACCCTGGTGGCCTTGAGCGTTGATCCCCTGATGCAGAGGCGCTATGTGCTGGAGAGCCAGGAGGTGTTGGCCGTGAACCGCACCGTGCAGACGCCTGTGGCCAGCTCCGGCGTCCTGGCCGCCTTGGCGGAGGCCCAGCGCCAATTTGAGATCGGCTTGCCGATCATGAGCTTCCCTTACACCCTGAACCACCTGCAAACGGTGGCCCGGCGCATGGAAGTCTTGATTCAACAGGTGATGGTCGGTGTGCTCACCCCCGAGGAAGGGGCGCGGGAGCTGATGCGACTGCGGGAGCGGTCGCGATGAACCTGCTGTTGCAATTCAGCGTGGGCTGGTTTGGCTTCCTCAACCGCCCCTTTGTGTTGGAGCAACTGCTTTTCGCGGGGCTGGCCTTTGCCGTGCTGGAGCTGTTGCGGCGTCGGGGGCGGCTGCCACGGGGTCTGTCTCCACTTGTGTTGAGCCTGTTGAGCCTGCTGATCGCCATGGCCCTGGCGGCGGTGGTTCAGCGGCGCCTCGGGCTGTTGCTGCTCACCTGGCAGATCCTGGCCTGCTTCTGGGCCTTGCGGCTGGTGGAGCGGTTGCTGCTCAAGCGTTGGCTGTCACCAGAGATTGTTCAGCAACTCGTCAGTCGCATCCTGCGCCCCGCTTTTCTGATCATGGTTGTGGTCGTGCTGCTCGACGCCGTCTCCTCCCTGCAGGATCTGGCCACCATCTCCCTGGGCACCTGGTTTGGCAGCGAGATCCAACTCGGCACCCTGGCAATGGTGGTGGTGGTGCTCTATTTCGTGATCTCCGGCTCCATCTTCCCCGCCCAGATCGTGGGCTGGCTGGTCAAGCGGTCGCTGGGCATCGGCGACGGCAGCCGCAAGGCCATGGTCACCTTGCTGCGGTACGGGATCGTCGGCCTTGGCCTGATCTGGGCCCTCGCCCGCCTGGGGATCGACAAGGCGGGGCTGCTGGCGGTGGCCGGGGGCCTCTCCGTCGGCCTGGGATTCGGCGTGAAGGAGGTGTTTTCCAACTTCATCAGTGGCCTCTGGCTGCTGGTGGAAGGGTCGGTGCGCCCGGGAGAAGTGTTGATCCACGACGGCGAGGCCTGTGAGGTGCGCCGCCTGGATCTGCGCGCCGCCACCCTGCTGCGGGCCAGTGACAACGCCGAGCTGGTGGTGCCGAACCAGAGTTTTTTCACCGCCACCACCACCACCTACACCCGCAGTGACCGCACCCGGCGCTGCAGCTTCGAGGTGACGGCTCCGAGCAGCTGGACGCCCGATCGCATGATCGCCCTGCTGCAGGAGTTGGCCTTGGCCCATCCCCAGGTGTTGGGGGAGCCGCCCCCCCGGGCCTCCCTGTTGAGCTTCAGCCCCAGCGTCCACAGCTACAAACTCTCCTTTTCCATCGTCGATCCCCTCCGTGCCGGCCGCATCACCGCAGATGTGAAGTTGGCCATCTGGCAACGGTTTGACGCGGAGGGGCTGCTCCTGCCTCCTTCAGGAGATGGCGGCAGCTCCTCCAACAGCTGAGGGCCTGTTTCCTCAGTCTTCCGGCGCTCGCGCCTCAGCCACCAAGCGACTCACCACCACCCCCAGCACCACCGCGATGTAGAAGGGGCCGAGGATACTCAGGGCCACACTGGCGAGCTGGGCCACGGGCTGGATGGGCGCGATGTCGCCGTAGCCCACGGTGGTGAGACTGACGAAGGCGAAGTAGGTGATGCGTTGCACATTCACATCCCAGGCGGAGGTGGCCGCCAGCGCGGAGCCCACCGGAGGCAACTCCACCAAGGCGCCGCTGGCGGTGTCGCGGAAACAACCGGGCACCAGACTGTCGATCAGCGTGAGCAACAGGCCGCCGCTGATGCCCAGCAGCAGATAACCCGCCAGACCCCCCGCCACCAGATCGCCCTCCCAGGGCGACTCCCGGGCCAGGCGCCGCAGCAAGCGCCGCAGGCTCCAAGCGATGAACGCCAGAAACAGGATCAGCAGGGGCAAGCCAGTGGAGAGCAGGCTGCGGGGACTGAAGACCCACAGGATCTGCGCCACCACACAGGCCAAGCCCATGGTCTGGTAAATCCACTTGCCCCGGGGCGCCCGCCAGGGGGGCCGTTGACCCAGCCCCAGTAACAAATGCACGCACAGGAGGGGATAGCCGAGCCAGGTGAGCCTTGCCAGCGACGTTGGCAAGGCCATGCAGGCCAACACCAACAGGCACAGCCAGAGGAGACGGGGAAGAAAACGATCCACGATCGGCGCTGCGCGATCCCGAGCGGGAGCGGTCAGGGGCTGGGAGCAAGCTCCTCTTGATCCCGTTGCAAACTTTTCACCTCGTCGCGACGGAACACCAAGACACTCAAGGGCGGCAGACAAAGATCCAGAGATTGGCTATAGCTATGCAGTGCCCAGTCATCGGTGAATTTACCGCCGAGGTTGCCCAGGTTGCTACCGCCGTAACGGCCACTATCGCTGTTGAACACTTCCGTGTAGAAGCCCTCCAGGGGAACGCCCACCCTGTAATGGGAATGGGTTTGTGGGGTGAAGTTGGCGACCACCACCAGCCAGTGGCCAGTGATGCTTTCGCGACGCATGAAGCTGATGACGGAATTGCGAGTGTCGTTGCAGTCGATCCACTGGAAACCATATTGATTAAAGTCATCACGCCAGAGGGCCGGCTCTTCTTTATAAAAGACATTCAGGTCATCAATCATGCGCAATAAAGCCCTGTGAGGCTCATATTGCATCAACTCCCATTGCAAATCACCCCAGACATTCCATTCCGCACGTTGACCAAATTCCATGCCCATGAAAATGGTCTTCTTGCCGGGATGGGTCCACATATAGGCCAGTAAGGCGCGGGTATTGGCGAATTTTTGCCAGTCGTCTCCAGGCATTTTATGCAGGAGATTGCTCTTGCCATGCACCACCTCATCATGGCTCAGGGCCAGCATGAAGTTCTCGGTGAAGGCATACCAGATGGAAAAAGTGACGTTGTTTTGATGGAATTGTCGAAACCATGGATCCAGCTCGAAATAATCAAGCATGTCGTGCATCCAACCCATGTTCCACTTCAGATTGAAGCCCAAGCCGCCGATATCTGTCGGCTGGGTGACCAGGGGCCAAGTGGTCGATTCCTCGGCAATGGAAAGCGCTCCGGGGAAATGTTGGAACAGCACATGGTTGGCCTGTTGTAGAAAGCGCACAGCTTCTGTGTTTTCCCTGCCTCCATGCTCGTTGGGGATCCATTCACCATCCGGCCGCAGATAATCGCGGTAGAGCATGGAGGCCACCGCATCTACGCGGATGCCATCAATATGAAACTCCTCAAACCAAAACACCAGGTTGGCCACGAGGAAATTGCGCACCTCATTGCGGCTGTAGTTAAAAATCAGTGTCCCCCACTCCTTGTGTTCGCCAATGCGTGGATCGCCATGCTCATAGAGATGTGTGCCATCAAAAAAGGCCAAGCCATGCGCATCTTTTGGAAAGTGGCCTGGCACCCAGTCGAGAATCACGCCGATCCCCTCCGCATGGCAGCGATCGACAAAAGCCCGAAACTCATCCGGGGTGCCATAGCGGCTAGTGGGCGCATACCAGCCGGTGACCTGATATCCCCAGGAGCCATCAAAGGGATGTTCGGAAATCGGCAGCAATTCGATGTGGGTGAATCCCCGTTCTTTGACATAGGGAATCAGGCGCTCGGCTAGCTCTGGATAGGTGAGCAGGCGGGCTCCGGGCTTGAGATCCGCTGCGGGCACCGGGGGCCGGGGAGTGCCGTCCGGCTCGATGTAGGGCGCATCAGCGGCGGCGTGGATCCAGCTGCCCAGATGCATCTCATACACCGCGATCGGCTGATCGAGGGCATTGCGGTTGTCGCGCTGGTCGAGCCAATGGCCATCGTTCCAGTGATAGCGGCCGATCTCGCAGACAATGGAGCCGTTGTTGGGGCGCACCTCATGGCGAAAGCCATAGGGGTCGGCCTTGGCATAACAGTGACCGTTTTGGGCACGAACTTCGTATTTGTACACCGTGCCCACGGCAACTCCGGGGATGAAGAGCTCCCACACCCCCCCCAGACGCAGCTGCATCGGATGGTGGCGGCCATCCCAGCTGTTGAAGCCACCGAGCACGGACACGCTGCGGGCATGGGGCGCCCACAGGCAGAACTGCACGCCCTTCACCCCGTCCCGCTCATCCACATGGGCTCCCATCAACTTCCAGATGTGGTGGTGGTTGCCCTCCGCGAACAGATGCCGATCCAGCTCCCCCATCCACTCCTGCCGAAAGGCCCAGGGATCCTGCTGGACGTGTTCGATGCCCGCCCGCCGCACGCGGTAGTGGTAGGCCGTTCCCGGGTCGCCGCTCAGCTCCGCCTCAAACAGCCAGGGGTGATGGGGGGTGGCCATGGAGATCGGATCAGCTCCCTCCAGGAGCAGCTCCACCCTTTCCGCCTCTGGCATCCAGGAGCGCACCACCCAGCCGCCACCCTCCAGGGGCTGAGGACCCAGCACAGCCAACGGGTGGTCGTGACGGCACTCCGCGAGCCGGTTGGCATCGTCAACCATCCACTCGAGGCGGGTCATGGGCGGGGGGAGAAGGGGACCGTCGGGAGCTTACGGTGCCCCTGCCCTCCGCCTCAGGGCTGGGCCGGGGGTGCGGCGACCTTGGTGTCAGCCGGGAAATCAACGCCGAGAATCTGGTTGCTGTTGTCGAGAATCACAAACAAGTTGTCTGTGGTGCGTGTGAACTGGGTGTTCACCAGCAGCAGTTTCATGTCGCTCGTGCTCTCCGAGCGGGCGATGCGACGCACCTTGATGAAGTTCCCGGTGCGCCGCTGCAGGATCTGCCACTTGCGTTGCAGGTCGGCCGCTGAAATCTCCTCCTGCAGCTCCGGAGCGAGAAAACTGGAGGCAGCCACGAAACGGCCGTTGACCAGGGCGTCCATGAAATCAGCCACCACCTTCTCGGCGGGCTGGTCGGCCATGTCGATGTGATAGGCCGCCAGGCGGCCATTTTCATCGATCACCATCCACAGCGTGCGCTCAGCGGCACTGGTCTCCAGGCGGGCCTCGACGGTGCTCGAATCGATGCCGGGGATCACAGAGGTGATCTGCCAGCTGCGGATCTTGGGCTGCCGCCGCATGTTCATCTCCACCAGCCAGGGGCTGGTCATGCGCTGCAGCTCCGGCGAAAACTGGGCGTAACGGGCCTGGGCATCTCCATCCCGCAGGGCCTTCAGCACCCGCTCGGCGGCCTGGCGGGCCCACAGCTCCAGCGCGGCCGCGCTCATTGACCGGGCCGCTGGCGCCACGGCGCCGGCGGGTACGGGCGCCAGCTCCTGAGCCCGTACCGCCCCCCGCGGCGCGCTGGTGGCCAGGGCCGCCAGGGCGAGGGCAACCACTCCGAGACGCGGGAGCACAGGGGGCATGGAAAAGGGAAGAGGGGCGGGCTCAGTTTGCTGCAAGCGTCGGGGGCCTGCCATCGGCGCCGGTCGGCAGCAGGGGGTCGATCACCAGAGCGGCCCCCGCCAGCAGCAGGATGAGGGTGATCGGCCGATGCCGCGCCGTGGAACCGCCCCGGGGCTCGCTCCCATCCCCCGGATTGACCGCCACCTGGGGCCAGGCCGCCGGAGCCAGCGACAGGCGCAACCGCTCCCCGACCTCCAAGCTGGCCGCCAGGGGCTGCAGGCGCACGCACCGCTCCAGAGGTTCCATCGCCTCGCCTCCCACCACCCGCAGCAGGCCCGTGCACAGCTGTCGCGCGGTCTGCCCATCGGGGCTCACCACCGCCAGGGCGGCGCAGAGATCAAAGCCCGGCTGATCGGCCTCCACCCGCAGCCGCAGCACGGGCTGGCCGAGCAGCCGTTGGCGGCGCGTCAGCGGGGCGGAGGTGAAACAGGCGACATCGCCCCGCCCGTCGAGGTCGGAACGGTCCAGCAGCTGCCCTTCGCCGCCGAGGTGGCCGCCGCGGCCGGGGACGGGCCGCCAGGGATCGTGCACCAGCGCCACCGGGCGCGAGGGGGCCTCCCCCCCGGCCAGCAGCTGGCCCTCATCGCGGCAGATCGCGGCTCGACCATCACTTGCCAGTCGCCATGAGGCCTGAGGGACCGCCGTGGCCGGATTCAGGGCGAACCAGTCACCGCTGGTGGCATCCTGCAGCCAGATCGCTCCCGGCGCGATGGCGCGCTCCGGCTCCCCCTCCAGGGCGGCGGCGCTGCCGAGATGGCGGCGGAAAAAGGCCAGCTGTTCCCGGTCGATTCCCCCCTGCCAATCCAGATGTGACCAGGCGCCGATCCGCAGTGTCGGTTGCCCGCCGGCGGCCCGAGCCCGCCGCCAGATCTCGAGGACACCGCGCAGCTGGGGATCGTGCCACCCCGCGATCAACAGCAGCGGTCGCCGCAGCAGGGCGGAGGGGGGGTGATGGCTTCGCCAGGCCGACGGATCGCGGGGATTGGCCCGCAGCCAGGCCAGCCCCATCCCCTCAGGGTCATGGCGCTCCAGCAGGTCAAGGCCCTCGCGCAGATAGGCGCCCGTCTCCAGGCTGTGGCGCAGCGCCTGCCATCCCTGGAGGTCATCGCGCCGACGGGCGCCCTGGGCGGCCAGTTGCAAGGCCCAACCCAGGCCCAGGGCCCACCAGTGGGCTCCCCCCTCGCTGGCCCAGTCGAGCCGTTCGTCCAGACCGCACATGGCCGGCGCCAAACAATCGGGAAACGGGTCGTCGCCGCCGCCGGGGCGGGGCTCGCCGGTGTTCAGCAACTGGGTGAGTCCCTGGTAAGAAAAGCCGTAGGTGCCCAGACGGCCATTGCAGTCCGGCAGGCCGCGCAGCCAGCGCACCGCCTCCGCCCCGTCGGCGGCCTCCTGGGCGAACCCGCCGAAGGTTCCCTCCGACTCCCCCCGTCCGCGCACGTCTTGCACCACCACGAGGAAGCCGTGCTCGGCATACCAATGGGGATGGGCGTAGGTGATGGTGGAGGCCAGGGCCGATCCGTAGGGCTGCCGCATCAACAGGGCCGGCCAGGGTCCGGTGCCCGCGGGTCGCCAGAGACGGCTGGCCAGACGCACGCCGTCGGCGCAGGCCATCCAGAGGTGTTGCGGGCGGATCACTCAGCGCACGTCCGGGCAGTGCAGACCGATCACATAAGTGGTGAGCACTTCCGCGTCCACCTGGCTGAGGCCCTGGCTGCTGGCCACGATGGCGATGGACTCGGGGGCGGTGGCGGAACGGCCGGAGGCGTTGAGTTGCTTGAACTGGGCGCAGAGGCTCCTGGCCAGAGAGGGATTTTGCTTCACCGACTCCAGCAGCGCCGAGGCGGCCCGCAGGGGGGCGGCAAGCAGCAGGGCGCAGGCCAGGCCAGCCAGCAGCCAAGGGACGCCGGGCGCGGGGTGGGGCGCCGGAGTGCGCGTGGGGCGCCAGGGGAAGGTCATTCGGGAGAGCATGGATGTTCCCCCAGGGGGAATCTCCATTCCATTCACCACGGGCCCGGGCGGGAGCGACCCAAGGGTCAGTTCGCGGAGCGACTCGTGGCCGCCGCCTGGATCCAACCGCGCACGGTGGCCAGGCTGACGGGTGGCGCGGCGGGGCCGATCAGCCGTCGCCAGAGACGGTTGACCTGAACCAGCAGGCGCTGGGGGTCGGCCGCCGCCAGCGCGCGCGCCTCGGCAATCCCCGCATGCATCAAAAGTGATGCATCCTGCGGTGTGAGCCCCGCCGCCGCCATCAGCCGGGCCTGGGCCCGGAGTCGCAGCAGGCGGGCCTCACTGGCGCCACCGGGTTGGGCCAGCTCCCGCAGCTGCTCCCGGCTCAACCCGGCCAACCGCTCCCAGCCCCGGACCCCCGCCTGCCGCAGGCTGGCGCGCTCCTGCTGGAAATGGATCGGCAGGTCGTCAAAGCCATCGGGGGACGCGCTCAAGAGCCCGGGCGCCGCACGCTGATCTCGCCACTTCTGAGATCCAGCCGGGCCTCCGCGAGCACCACCGGCCGGGCGATGCCCTCCCCAGCCCCCTCCAGACGCCGCAGTCGCACCCGCACCACGCCATCGGCGGGGGAGCGACCGCTGGGACGCAGGTTGCGGGCCACCTGCTCAGCAGTGGGGATCTCCGCCTCCGGCGGCAGATCCACCGGCGCCGCCGCCACCACCAGGTCGGTCCCGTTGTCAAACACCACCGGCACGGTGACAGCCCCGGGGAGGGTCACCCGAGGGGTGTAGCTCACGGAAAAGGCTGCGCAGGAGATGGCCAGCAAGGCCGTGAAACTCGTGATACCCACCAGGCGAAAGCGGATTCCCCAACGCCGCAGAAAGCCCAACACCGTCAGCGCCACCAGGGCCAGGGCCGCCAGGCCCAGCCATCGGGCGGCCATCAGGAGAATCGGATCTGCGGCCATGGGACTGGTCAGAACGGACAGACTCCTTATATTGCGCCCGTTCGCGGGAGCCCCGACCCAGGCAGATGAAGCAACTGCCTGAGCCGCCAACGACCTCCAGCCCGCTGCTGGTTGCCGCCACTCCCCTGGCACGCCCATCGCGGCGTTGGTTTTCTCGCCGCCGCGACCGCCTGCTGGCCCTCGGCCTGGCCGCCAGCGCCGGGGCGGCGGTGGTGGCCTGGCAGCGGTCGGCTCTGTGGCTGGGCCGGCTTTACGGCCACTGGCGCCCCGGGTTGGAGGGCCAGGTCGGCCAGGTGAGGGGCCGGCCCCTGCGGCTGGGGGCCTTTCAAGGCCTGGGGCTGGACGGGCTGCGCATCGGCCCCAGCCGCCTTCTCCCTGGCCCTGAGGATGGGTCCTCCGCGGCGGTGGAGAGCCTGGTGGTGCGCCTCCATCCGCTGGCCAGCTGGCGTGACCGGATGCTCCATCTCACCGTTGATCTGCGCGGCGCCGACGTCGACCTGCGGCGCCAGGGCAAGGGCGCACTCTGGACCTTTGGCCAGCTGGCTCCGGGTCGCACGCCCCCCCGCCTCTCGCTCACCTGCCGCCTCCTGGATCCAGCCCGCGTGCGGTTCTGGCAGCTCGGCACGAACCCGAAGCCGTTGCAGCTGGATCTGATCGGCCAAGCGACGGTGGAACCCCACCAGCAGGCGGTCGACTGGCGCGCCCGGGCGCAACAGCCGGGCCAGCGGGGGGTGGCGCGGCTGGTGGGGGGCGGCAACTGGAAGAGTCAGCGCTGGCAGACGCAGGTGCGGGCCAGCCGCTGGGCGGTGGCGCCCTTGATTCAGCTTCTGCCCCTGCAGGGGCAGCTGGCGGGAGAGGCCAGCGGCCTGCTGTCGCTCCGCCTGGAGCGGAACCAGCCCCACTGTCAGGGGGGCCTGCTGGCGGAGGGGTTGCGCTGGCGGCTCAACGCCAGCGCGCCGAGGCTGGAGCTGCCCGAGGCGCCGCTGCGCTGCGACGGCACCACCCTCTCCCTGGCGCCGGGGAGCGCCTGGCGGCTGGGGACCTGGGCCGGTCGTGTGGGCGGCAGCCTGGCGGGCCGCCAGCTGCGGCTGACGGCCACCGCCCAACCGCCGCCCTCCCTTCGCCCGGGCCCCACCCCCCTGGAAGGGCGGCTGGAGGCGGAGCTCGCCCAGGGAGGCCTGCAGCGGCTGCGGTTCACGGCGGCACGGGGCCGCTCCCGCCTGGCCTTGGCGGGCCGCCTGGCCGCCGACATCGACCTGGAGGGGGGCTGGCGCCTGGCCCCCGCCGACCTGCCCGGTGCCGCCTCCCTGCCCCCCTGGCTGACGGAGGTGCCCTTCAGCGGATCCCTGCGGATTGGGGGGCGCCCGGGCGCCCCCCGTCTGGCGGTGGTCAGCGGCCAAGCCCGCCATCGCCTGCTGGGGCCCTGGCGGGCTGAGATCGCCTGGAGCGATGGCCTGCTGGTCTTGCGCCACCTCCAGACGGAACATCTGCGGGCCAGCGCCAGCCTGCCGCTGGCGCCCCGCCCCGGACAAGGGCTGGTGGTGGGACCGTTGGAAGCCCGCTTCGCCCTGTCTCCCTACCCCCTGGCCCGGCTTCAGCCGTTGGTGGGCACCGTTCTGGGGGGCTGGATCGAAGCGCGGGGGGTGGTGCGGGGGCCGCTGCGCCGCCTGCGACCGGATCTGGAACTGCGGCTGCGACAGCCCGCGGCGGGGCCCCTGCGCTTGGAGGAAACCTGGAGTGGCCGCTTGCGGGCGGAGCTGGATCCCGCCAATCCCCTGGGCGGCGCCGTCGGTGGCGGCCTGCTGCGGATGGCGGCGGAGACCCCTGCGCCGCCAGGGCGTCTGGTGGCCGCGCTGGATCGGCGCTGGATGCCCCGACGGGTCAGCCTGGAGCGCGAGGGGGGACAGCTCCAGCTGGAAGGCTCGCCCCGGGGCTTCCAGTGGCGGGCGCATCGGCTGCCCCTCCAGGGGCTGGCCCTGGCCTTCGGCAAACGGCTGGAGGCGCTCCAGGGACAGCTGGGGGGGGAAGGCACGCTGGACTTGCAACCCCTGGCCTTCCAAGGGGAGGTGAGCCTGGCCCAGCCACGGGTCTTTGGCCTGCCGGGGCGCCAGGTGCGGGCGCAGGTGGCCTACACCAACCGGGACTATCGGGTGCGCGGCCTGGTCGAGCCCCTGGGAGCGGGCAGCATCGACGTCAGCCTGGAGGGTCGCTGGCAGGGTCCCTTCCGCGGGCGCTTCCAGGCCCGCCATCTGGATGCCCAGTTGTTTCGCGCCTTCCTCGCCGCCCGGGGCCCCGGCGGCGCCTTTGAGCCCCGGTCGTGGGGGCGGGCCGACGATTTGGGCAGCCTGGTGTTCGACACCCTCGGCCACAGCCTGGATGACCAGTTCAAGACCCTCCGCCTGGCTCAGGAGCAGACCCGGTTGCGGCTGCAAACGCTGACGCGACCGGCGGGCATGGGCCCCCTTTTGGCTTCGCTGCAAACCAGCGTTGACGCGGATCTCAGCCTGCGGGGGCCGAATTGGCAGAGCGTGCAGGTTGACATGGAGGGCAGCGGCCATTTGTGGGTGGGCCTCCCCGATCGCGATCAGGCCCTCACCAGCACGCCCTTCTCCCTGCGGCTGGAGGGCCCCTTGCGCGGTGGCAGCGGCAGCTTTGCCCTGGGAGGACTACCCCTGGGCCTGCTTGCCCTGCTCACCCCCGTGCCGGAGACCCTGCGGGGGCAGCTCCAGGTCAGCGGTCGCTACCGGCTTGCGGCCCAACCCAAGTTGGAGGTGGCCCTGACGTTGGAGGAGGGGGCCATCGGTCCGGCACCTCTGTCGCTGGAGCGGGGCGATCTGAGCCTGGAGAAGGGGCTGTTGAAGGTCGATCTGGCCGCCCGCGGCGGGATCGCGACCAACCTGGTGACCCTGGCGGGCACCCTTCCCCTCGATCCCGCCAGCGGCGGCTTGGAACTGCGTCTCTCCAGCCGGGGGGACGGACTGCGGGTGTTGACCCGACTGGCGGGCGATGCGGTGGTCTGGAAGCAGGGCAGCACAGACCTGCAGCTGCTGGTGCGCGGCAGCCTGCGGGATCCGATCGCCAATGGTTTCATCCGCCTGCGGGGCGGTGAATATCAGTTGGCGGGCCAGACCCTCTCGGAGGTGGAGGCGACGGTGCTGTTTGATTTCGAGCAGGTGTTGGTGCAGGAGCTGCGGGCGCGGGCCGGGGCGCGGGGTCGCCTCCAGGGGGAGGGGCGCATCGGCCTGCGGCGCCAGCTCAGTGCCGAACCCACCTTGGCCCTGGAGCTCAAGGACGTGCCCTTTGCCGTGAGCCGCATCACCGCCCGCAGCGACGGGCGCCTGACGATCGGCGGCAGTTTGCAGGCGCCGGTGCTCGGCGGGGAGCTCACCATCAGCCGCGGCAAGATCAACGCCCAACCCGGCCAGCTCTCCCCGTCCCAGCCCGCCTCCAACAAGCCCGCCACTCCCAGCTCCCTGGCCCAGCTGCTGGAGCAGAAGTGGGACTTCAGGGAACCGCTGGTGTTGCTGGGTCCGCAGATTCAATCCGTCAACTCGCCCCAGCTGCAGGAGGCCCTGCCCCGCTTCCCCTGGCTGACGTTTGAAGATCTGCGGCTGCGCTTTGGTCCCGACCTGCGCGTGGTGGTGCCCAATGTGGCGAGCTTCAACACCGGCGGATCCCTGCGCATCAACGGCCCCCTCGATCCCAGCCTGCGGGCCAGCGGCGTGGTGCGCCTGCTCTCTGGCCGCCTGAACCTCTTCACCACCAGCTTCAGCCTCGACCCCGACGCCGCCAACGTGGCTGTCTTCACCCCCTCGCTGGGATTGATGCCCTATCTCGACATCGCCCTGCGCACCCGCATCGCCGACAACATCGGCCTGGTGGCAGCCAACGGCCTTGGCGAGGCCCAGGGCGCCGGCAGCCTGGCCACGGGATTGACAGCCGGGGCGCCGGAGAGCGGCTTTTCCTCCCTGCGCCAGCTCAATTTGATTCTGGTGACGTTGCGCGTCAGCGGGCCGGCGGATCGGATCGCCGATTCCTTGCGGCTGTCCAGCAACCCTCCCCTCCCCCAGGAGCGGCTGGTGGCCCTGATCGGCGGCAACACCCTGGCGGGGTTGAGCCAGGGCGGGGCCGGCACCGCCCTGGCCACCGTGGTGGGCCAGTCGCTGCTCTCCCCCTTGCTGGGCAGCGTGAGCGATGCCCTCGGGCAGCGGGTGAGCCTGGCGCTCTATCCCACCTATGTGAATCCGGAGATCGGCAGTGCGGAGGTGCGGCGCTCGCGGCGGGTGCCCCCCCAGCTCGTGCTGGGGGCGGAGGTGGGCTTCGACATCACCGACCGGGTCAACGTCTCCGCCCTGGCCGCGCCAAACCGCTCGGACGTGGCGCCGCAGTTCACGCTCAACTACAAGGCCTCCGAAGCGCTCAATCTGGAAACCTTCATCGACACCCTGGGGGCCTGGGGCACCCAGCTGCGGCTCTTGTTCCGCTTCTGAGGCCCCCTCCGACATCCGGCCGGGGAGGCCAGAGGGTTGGCGAGGAGGGGGGCGAGCCGGTGCGTGGGAGCATGGCGCCTGATGGCAGCCATGGCCGGGGCCTGGAATGACAGCAGCCGTTTGCGAGAAAGGGCCAGGGGGAGCGGGCTCCCAGCTGATCGGCGTGGATCTGGGCGGCACGGCGATCAAGCTGGGCCGGTTTGACACGGCGGGCACCCTGCTGGGCGAACTGGAGGTGGCCACCCCGCGGCCCTCCGTGCCCGGTGCGGTGGCGGTGGCGATCGCCGATGCCATCGCCCAGCTGGATCCCGAGGGCCGAGCTGGCCGGGTGGGCATCGGACTGCCTGGTCCCACGGATGCCACCGGGCGGGTGGAGCGGTTGGCGATCAACCGGGAAGGCTGGCGAGAGGTCCCCCTGGCGGATTGGCTGGAGCCGGAGCTGGAGCGATCGGTGACCCTGGCCAACGACGCCAACTGCGCCATGGTGGGTGAGGCCTGGCTGGGGGCGGCCCAAGGCTGCGCCAACGCCATCCTGCTCACCCTCGGCACGGGGGTGGGCGGAGGGATTTGGCTGGAGGGCGCGCTCTACACCGGCCCCGGCGGAGCCGCTGGTGAACTGGGCCTGATCAGCGTTGATCCGCAGGGACCCGCCTGCCGCAGCGGCAACCGCGGTTCCCTGGAGCAGTACTGCGCCATCGCTGGTCTGGCCCGCCTGAGCTGCCTGGAGCCACGGGAGCTCTGCCGGCGGGCCGAGGCGGGCGAGGCGGAGGCCCTGGCCGTGTGGGAGCGCTACGGCCGCTGGCTGGGGATCGGCTTGAGCTCGCTGATCTATGTGCTCACGCCGGAGCGGGTGTTGCTTGGCGGTGGGCTCAGCGCGGCCTTGCCCCACTTTCTGCCGGCGGCCTGGCGAGAAATCGAGGCGCGGGTGTTGCCGCCCAGTCGGGAGGGATTGGTGATTCAGCGCTGTGCTCTCGGCAATGGCGCTGGCCGTCTCGGTGCGGCGCGGTTGGCCCTGGATCGGCTGGCTCCACCGGGACAGAGCGCTGAGGGGCTGGCAGGCTCTGGACAAGCCATGGCGGCACTCGCACCGGCGGAGCTGGCGACATCTGGAGGGGCCGCCAGGCAAGGGTCGGCGGCGGACGCGGCCCTGGCAGACGGTCAGTCGTCGCCGTAGCGGCGCACAAACCAGCTCTTCACCTGCTGGGTGAGGCAGGCATAGGCCAGCAGAATCCCGGCCAGCCAGCCGAAGTAGGCCGCCGGCAGGGGCACCAGACCCAGCCCCGGGCCGATCGGCGTGAACGGGATGGCGACGCCGACGGCCATCACCACCAGGGTGATCAGGGCCATGAGCGGCTCGGGATTGCTCTGCAGGAAGGGAATGCGGGCGGTGCGAATGATGTAGACGATCAGGGTTTGCGTGAGCAGGCTTTCCACAAACCAGCCGCTTTGAAACAGGCTTTGGCGCTCGGGCGTGTTGGCGGCAAACACAAACCAGAGCACCGCAAAGGTGACGTAATCAAAGAGGGAGCTGACCGGACCCACAATCAACATGAAGCGCCGTAGTTGCGGCAGCTTCCACTGGCGTGGCTTGTCCAAATAGTCAGCATCGACCCGGTCGAAGGGGATGCCAGTTTGGGCGAAATCGTAGAGGAGATTATTGAGCAGAATTTGCAGGGGCAGCATGGGCAGAAACGGTAAGACAATGCTCGCTCCCAACATGCTGAACATATTTCCAAAGGCCGAACTTGTACCCATTTTGATGTATTTGCTGATGTTGCCAAAGGTGCGGCGGCCTTCGCGCACGCCCGCATGCAGAACGAGAAGGCTTTTTTCCAGCAGCACGATGTCCGCTGATTCCTTGGCGATGTCTACCGCCGTATCCACTGAGATGCCGATATCGGCTTCCCGCAGGGCCGCAGCGTCGTTGATGCCATCGCCGAGGAAACCCACCACATGGCCCTGGCGCCGCAGAAGGCGAATGATGCGTGCTTTTTCCAGGGGGGAGAGCTTGGCAAAGATCGTGGTCGCCTCCACCTGCTGGGCCAGGGTGTCGTCGTCCATCGCCTCCACATCGGCGCCCAGCAGCACCCCCTCCACCGCCAGCCCCACATCCCGGCAGGTTTTGCGGGCGATCACCGGATTGTCGCCGGTGAGCACCTTCACCGCCACCTGGCCATGGCGCAGCAACCGAAGGGCTTCCGCAGCCGAATCCTTTGGCGGATCGAGAAAGGCGATCAGACCCACCAGGATCAGATCGGCTTCATCACTGAGAGAATAGGGCCCACTCTGGAGCGGCACCTCCTTATAAGCAACAGCGATCACGCGCAGGCCGGCGTCGTTGAGATCGCCGTTGAGCCGCACTACCGTCTGGCAGATCTGCTCGTTGATGGGCTTCACGCTGGATCCATCCAACAGCCGACTGCAAATCGCCAGAATTTCTTCCACGGCACCCTTGCAGATCAGCTCATGATGATGGTTGGCCTCCTCCACGACAACCGACAGACGGCGTCGCTGAAAATCAAAGGGAATTTCATCAATTTTGCTGAAGCTCTGCTCCAGCTTTAGTGCTTCTTTGACTTCGACATGCTCTAAAACAGCTATATCTAAAAGGCTTTTTAAGCCCGTTTGATAATAGCTGTTCAGAAAGGCGAGTGCCAGCACGTCTTCGCTCTCCAGCCCGCGCCAATCCAGATGTTTCATCAGCACGATGCGGTCTTGGGTCAGGGTGCCGGTTTTATCGGTGCACAGCACATCCATGGCGCCAAAGTTTTGAATTGCATCCAGATTTTTCACAATCACTTTTTCTTTTGCCATCGCGATTGCCCCACGCGAAAGGTTGGCGGTGACAATCATCGGCAACATTTCTGGCGTCAGCCCCACCGCCACAGAGAGGGCAAAAAAGAAGGCCTCCCCCCAGTCGCCCTTGCTCAGCCCGTTGATGATGAACACCGCGGGCGCCATCACCACCATGAAGCGCAGCAACAGCAGGCTCACCTGGTTGATGCCCCGCTCGAAGCTGGTGGTCTTGCGCACGCCGATGACGGCTGTGGCGATGGAGCCCAGGCAGGTGTGATCCCCTGTGGCCAGCACCACGGCGCTCGCGCTGCCACTCACCACAGTGGTGCCGAGAAAGCAGAGTGTTGCCAGCTCCAGGGGATCGCTCAGGGCGGGATGGGCGGGGGAGAGGGTGGCGTGCTTTTCCACCGGCAGAGATTCGCCGCTGAGGGCCCCCTGCGAGACGAAGAGATCCTTCGAGCGCAGCAGTCGCACATCGGCAGGAACCAGGTCGCCTGCGGCCAGAAGCACCACGTCGCCGGGCACGATGCGCTCCAGCGGCACCTCCTGACGACCGGGAGCTTCCGTCTCCAGCTCCAGACCCAGATCGGCCGCCAGGCCGGGAGTGATGTCCTGGCGGGCGTCGTGACGCAGCACGGTGGCGGTCGTGTGCACCAGCCGTCGCAGGGCTTCAGCGGCCCGCAGGGAGCGCGCCTCCTGGGAGAAGCGCAGGGCCACACTGAAGAGAATCATCGTGGCGATGATCACCGCCGCCTTGGTGTCACCTGTCAGCAGGGAGAGGGCGGCCAGGGTCGCCAGCAGGAGCACGAGGGGATTGCGGAAGGTGCGCAGCAGTTGCCACGGCCAGGGGAGCGGTTGCGCATGGGCGATGGCATTGGGCCCGACCCGTTCCAGCCGCAGCCGCGCTTGCAGGGCACTGAGCCCTTCGGCGCTGGTGTTCAGCCGGGCGAGCAGGGCCTCGGGGCTTTCGCGCGCCGCTTGCAGCAAGGCCTCCCGGTCAATGGCCGGGGCCAGCGGCGGACCATTGGCGGCGGAGGGTGCCAGGTTCAACAGGGGGACAACACACCATCGCCTGGCCATGCTGACGCCTCGGGCCGGGAGCTGGGGAGGGGACAGTCCAGTCCCTGAGCAAGCTTTTTCACGCCTCTGCTTGGATCGGGGGAGGCCAGGATGCTTCAGGCAGGAAGAGCTGACCCCGCCTCCAGCACAACCCGTCGCGAGAACGAAGGCTTGCGTCTGTCAGCAACGCATCGAGGCACGACTCCAAGGAGGGGCAGGAAGCGAGCCGCACAAATGAAGCGATCCATGCGCTTCCGGCATCGATTACAAGATGTAAACATCCCCCCACTCCACGCGATTGTTTTTTAGCTTTTTTTAGCCGGTTTGCAGCAGGTCTACGCATTGTTCTCTGGTCTCAGGTTCGCAACTCCAACACGCAGTTCATGGCCACACGCCCTCGAAAATACCTGCTGCCTGAGGTCCAAGACCTCATTGCCGCATTGCTCTCCAAAGACCACTTGGCTGAGAGTGATCTGCTGTCGTTTGCCCAGCTGATCAACGGAGGTCCATTCAAGTCACCTCCAGCTCCTAAAATCAAGCCGCTCACAGGTGCCGCGGCCAAGAAGGCTATTTTGGCACATTTCGAATGTTCCACGGTTCCACAGCTCAGAAAATGTGCTTCTTTTCTCATGCAGATGGACAATGAAGACTTTAAACTAAAATCGACGGAAGATTGGTTAAAGCTTTATCGAAAGTTCATTGCAGTGCCAGAGCATGAGCGCAACGGTACAGGTCCAACTTTTGTCAATGGTATTGATGTGCTGCAAAATTTTAGACCGTGGCATGTCTTCGGGCTTGATCCTGAACGCGCCACTGCAGAAGATGTCAAGTCTGCTTTTCGTGACTTGGCAAAGATTCATCATCCTGACAAAGGTGGTGATGCTCGCGTCTTCGAGCGACTGCAGAAGATGCGTGATTCCGTACTTGCCCTGATGGGTTGAACCAGCCACTGACTCTGTAAAACAGCCATGCGCGATTATCTAACCGATCAAGAAACTGCCAAGCTGCTGGGAAAACGCATTGATCAACTTCATAAAATTATTGATGCTTTTGATGCGGTTTCAGACGATGAATGGGATCTCAATGAAGGCGAGCACTTTGAATTTGTCTCCTCGACAGTTGATGCCTATGGTCGGCGTAAACGACGCTTCACGGAAGAAGGTGTAGAAGCCATTGCGCGCTATTTGGAAGCAACAGAGTCACGCGGGCTGCTGCAAAAGATTCTGGATAAGCTCACAAATTGGAAAACCAAGAGAAAACAATTGCTTGTATCCCGTCGCATCACTCAAGAGTTTCTAAGTGCAAGTGACACCTTGATTTTTCGCGGCAATCGAGCTTTTGTACCCAAAAAAACAACGATTGCTATTTTGCAGACGAACCACAAAGGATTCAATAATGCCTGGGCACGGGTGCGCAACGCCGGCAAGTTGGAGGGAAGTGAAGCCGTTGAAATCGACAAGCACTTCACCGTCGTTGATGAAAAAACTCTTTTCTTTAGTGAGATTGGAATTGCCAGAATTGCGGATGACATGAAGCACAACAGCACGATCAATGCGGCGAGAAAAGCTTGGATGGATGCTGTGGCAGAGGTGGTCGAGAGCTGCTTCCAAGCAGAGGTGAAGTACTTGCAGTCCTCTTCTCAGCGCATCGAAAACGCCGTCAAAAAGGCCAAGCGGCTTACCAAGGGACGTTGTGATGTCACGGGACAAGTCAAAAAAGCCCACACCAGGCTGGAGTTAGATGGACATCATCTCTTTGACCGGCGCAGCCGCCCCGATCTTGCCGACGCGACAGAAAACATCTTGGTAATGCAAGCCGAACTGCATAGAGAATTCCATTCTTGGAAAGCCACGTCGAGCTGTTGTCCACAAGACTTCATCGAGTTCATCACCACAGTTCGCGGTGATCTCTTTGACCCTGTCAACAGCCGCGCCACGGCGCGCATGCGACAGCTGATTTGTCGCCTTACCTTGCTGCAGGAAAACTATGAAAACAACCGTCTGAGATACCACGCAGCGCGTTAGATGCGCCCAGGGATTGCTGCTGCACGCCTGGAAAACTCGGTTGCCGCGCCGGCCATCCTGCCAGACGCAGCCAGCAAGCCAGCCGCAGGATGACGCGCCAAACGTGGCAGCTGGCTTGCCACTGCGCCATGCCTGTCCATGGCCTGATGCGCGATGCGGTGTCAATCCGCGTGAACCACAGCTGCATCCGTTGGCGATGGCTGCTGCCGCGCCTGAGGTTTCCCGTGCCAGCCCCTCAAAGGGCAGCCGCATGGGCGGTAGGGTCGGCCAAGAGCAGAGTGGATGTTTGCCCATGGGGGCTTCCTTGGTCATCGGGCCGCGGCCGGTTTCCCCCAAGCAGCGCCTGCCGTGGCCCCTGGCCCTGGCGGCTCTGCTGCTGGCCCTCAGCCTCACCCCCCTGGTTCCCGCCAGCGCCCAGGGGAGCGGCGGTTCCCGTACGGTGACGGTGCGCAGCGGCGACACTCTCGATGGAATCAGTCAGCGCACGGGCGTGCCGGTGGCCGATCTCCAGCGGATCAATGGCTTGAAGGACGCTGACCTGTTGCAGGTGGGCCAGGTCCTGCGTCTGTCGTCCCCGCCGCCCCCCCCGCGCAAAGCCGCCGTGGTGGTGATCAAGAGCGGCGACACGTTGGAGATCATCGCCAAGGCCCACAACACCACTGCGGCGGCGCTGCAGAAAGCCAATCCCGGCATCCAACCGGAGAACCTCAAAGTGGGCAGCAGCCTGCGACTCCCCACCGCCAGCCCGTCCGCGCCCGCAAAGAGCGCCGCCAGCGTCTCCGCAGCAGGCAAAGCAGCCACCGGTGCGTCCACGCCGGGCAAGAACGCCGCTGGCTCCTCCCCGCCCGCAAAAGCCACCGCCGCCCCCACGGCCGCCAAAGCCACCACCCCGCCGCTCCCGGCGGCCAAACCCTCAGCCACTCCGCCCACCACCACGCCGCCCCCGCAGGTGCGTCTGCCAGAGGCACCACCTCTCACCCCGCCCAGCGGCCAACCGCCTGCCGGCGAGAAGGGGGACTCCGGCAGTCGAGGGCGCTGGCGCTACTACGGCGACACGGTGGTGGATTGGGGAAGTTGGAAGCGGCTGCAGGACGGGGTGCGCTTCACCCTTGTGCAGGCCGCCGCGAGGGACGTGGGCGAGGAGCGTGCCCAAGCCACTGCCATCGCCGTGGATTGCTCCACCCTGCGCCACACCTGGCGGGTGAAGGAAGCCTGGGAAACCTGGAGCGTGCCAGCGCCGCGCTCGGTGGCTCAGCAGATCGTCCTCGACCTCTGCGGCAACACAGCCACGGAGGATCGCCGCCCGGTGCCGCCGCCCCCTTCCCCCACGCCCTGAGCAAAACCCAGTGGCCCCCGACAGCACGTGCCGAGCGGCGCCTTTGGCTCCATCAGGCCAAAGGCGTCCGCTTTTCTGCTGGTCTGTCGCTTTGTCTGCCAGCCCGGGATCCGGGGAGTGAACCGTCTGCGCCTGAGCGCTTCGCGGCGACCCAAGACGAGGCTTTTGAGGACCCACACGGCTCCGCGAGGCCAGTCAGGGCTGTTGAGCGGCTCGCGTCACAGCCGTCAGGGTCGCAGAGACGTTCCCGCAACGGAGGCCGTGGAACTGTCACAATCCCTATCAGTGGGGTGGGGATTGCTTTGACCTTCAGCGCCAAGACCCAATACGCTCTGGTGTCACTGATGGAGCTGGCCGCGATCCACGCTCAGGGGGGAGTGCTGCAGGTGGGAGAGATCGCCCAGCGCCAATCGATTCCTGATCGTTATCTGGAGCAGATGCTCACCGCCCTGCGCCGCAGCCACATCCTGCGCAGCCTGCGCGGCCCCAAGGGCGGCTACCAGCTGGCCCGTCCCCCCGCCCAGGTGCGGCTCGCGGAGATTGTGGCTTGCCTGGAGGGCGAGCCGGAAGCCAGCTCCGGTGGGCGCCCTTCACCCGAATTCCAGGTGCTGGCCCAGCTGGAGGACCAGCTGCAACAGGCGCGCCAGCGGCTGTTGCAGAACACCACCCTTCAAGATCTCCTGGATCGGCGCAACAGCATTTCCCAGTCGCAGCTGATGTATTTCATCTGATCGACCCCGGCGGCAGACCCGCCTCACCCCCAAGGGACCGCACGCCAACCGGATCACCCAACACCACAACGCCATCCAGCTGGCAGGCGGGTGGCCGCTGGATCGGGTGAACCGAGACGCCGCAGATGGGCAAAGGCCACTGCCGCCAGGGCCTCCAAGGTGGCGCGCGGCACGCCCCGCCGAGCGCTGTCGCCTGCCCCCGCGGCAATGACGCTCAACAGCGGCTCGTGAGGGGCGGGCTCAGCTGCCCATGAAGCGGCAGACGCAAGGTGGGCCAGCGTTCGCAAAGGATCCCGTCAGGGGTGGTTCAGAAACTCAGCCACCGGTTCGTGCGAACGTCAGCGCAATGGAGTCCCTGATGCGGGCTGGAGGCGGCCATGAACCCCGTGACGATGGTCCCCATCCGCAAGGGGGTGGAGTTGGCGGCGAGCGTCAGCGCGGGACGGGCACCGGCCCTGGTGTTCCTCCATGGCGGGTTGGGGAATCGATTCAATTGGCGCAGTCAGTGGGACCACGCCCGTCGTCAGGGCTGGCAGACGCTCGCGTACGACCTTGGCGGCCATGGCGACTCCTCCCCCTATGGCCGCTACTCGATTGGTCGACACTGTCGGGACCTGACCCGTCTGCTCGACCACCTCGCCATCGCCTCCCCCATCCTTTGCTGCCACAGCTATGGCGTGCCGATCGGTCTGGAATGGGCGGCCAACAATCTGGCCAGCGGGCTGGTGCTGATTGCGGGCGGCACCCACAACCTCGATCCCTGGTGGGAAATGCCGCTGATGAGACTGATGGCCCTGGGTCTGCGTCATCTGTTTCAGTTGCCGGCGATGCAGCGCTGGGCCCAGCCACTGATCAGTGCCCATCGCACTCCGCTGATGGATCGCTACTTCACTGAAAACCCCATCCCAACAGACCGTCACAGCTATAAAGCACTGGAAATCTTCTGGAACTATGACCTCTTCTCTCGGGGCGACAAGAATGCCCTCTGGACAATTCCAACGCTCACCATCACCGGTGGACGTGATCCCACCTTCAGCTTTGCCATGGGCGAAAAGCTCGACTCCCATTTCCAGCGTTCCAGACACATGCACGTCCCTGAAGCTGGGCACATTGTGATGGCAGAGTATCCGGAGGAGGTGAATGCCGTCATCAGCGAATGGAAAGCTGATTTTATTGGCTAAGGAGGCTCTGGACAACCCATCAGCGGCACCCGTGAGAGCACGGAGATGCCAGTTGTTGCAAGGGACAGCTTCCACTAGCGACCGGTTTCCAGAGCTTCCCTAAGCAGACTCTGGACAACCCCTCGGCGGCACCTGTGAGAGCGCGGAGCTCCCAGTTGACGCAAGGGACGGCTTCCAGTGGCAACCGCTTGTCCAGAGCTTTCCTCAGGAGGCTCTGGACAACTCCTGAGCGGCACCCGTGAGAGCAGAAAGACCCCAGTTAGTATAACTAATTCTGTGCAAGAATGACTGCGGAGAATCGATTTGACTTGATCGTGCCCAGCAGCGCGAGATGACGCTGCAAGCGTGCTCCAATCCTTGGCATCAAAAGACACTGGCAGTGTGAGAACTGGCCGGTTCAGAGAAATGTTCAGACATCAGGCTTGAAGTAGTCAATCCAACGATCACCTGAATCTGCCCGGATCAGGGCGACAACAATTTGCATCAGTGAAGCGTAGCCCGGGAAGACTAAATACCTCGGCTCCCAGCGGGGGCGAAATTTATCCTTATAGGCATGTAGGCCCTTGAAGTTATAGAATTGGTTGAGGTGCTCATAGAGATAGTGGATCACTTTTTCTATCCGAGCTGATCTGGCAGTCTCTCCCACTCCAGAGAGAGCTGAGAGGCCCAGATGAAATCGTTGATATCCTCTGTCTTTCCCGTATTGAAACAGGGAGAGAAAGAGAAAGTCCATGGTGCCGTGAAGCATGTTTTCACGATGACGCATCAGGTCGATCGTGATCCCTTTGGCCAGTGCGCTAGAGACGAGATTGGCAAACGCGCTGACTGTTCCATCCGGCGTCCGGATCAGGGCCACAGGTGTTGCCATAAGGTATGTCTCATCAAACCAACCCACGGAAAATCTCTTCTCAGATCCCTTCATCATCCCCAGCCATTCATCACTGACTACCCGCAACTCCTCCAGTAAAGATCGTGACAATGGAGGCTGGTGAAATTCGATACGATGCCCAAGTCTGCTGAGCTTGTTTCGAGCCGATCGTAGATCCTGTCCAGACTTCCCGCTGATTGTAAATGTGCTTAAATCAACCACGGCTTCTTCCCCGATCTTCAAGGCGCGAAAGCCCAATTGCCTGTAGAGGTCCAATAGGTCGGGCTGGGTTTGATAGAAGCCAGGAAGCCAGTCATTCAGGCGGCAGAAATCTTGGAAGCCACGCAGCACCTCAGCCGCTTCCTCTGGGGGACCGATGGGATCACCAAGGGCAATAACAGCGCGACCCTTAGGCACATAGGCGATAACGCTTTTGCCTGTAGAGCTGAAGAAATAAGCCTTGTCGTTGAGAAGGGTCATTGCCGCCAGTGAGCTGTGGCCATGCAGCTCAACGATGGCTTTAGCCTGCCTGTGTTGCATGTCGCTGGCCGGTTCGCCCCGCAATAGCATGGGTCGCAGAAGCATCCAGAGCGCATAGAGGAGGGTGATGCCGCCAACACAGTAAATTGAATCAGCAAAAAATTGTGCAAAGCGCGTGATCGGTACGATGCCCGCGTTGTCCTGCTCAATGAACATGAGCAGGGTTTGTAGAGCCGCACCTGGCACGTCATATTTGATCCTGTAGGCACGATCGAGCAAGAAGAAACCTGCCGTGCCATAGGCAAGTGTAAATAAACCAGAGGCCAGCAGTGCCTTTGCTCCTTGAGCGATGGATGGCGCATCTGAGCGTGCGGTATAGAGCTGACGTGTGGCGACTAACAGAACAAGTAAGATAGCGGCAAATAAACTTTCTTCAATATCCAATCCTTTGATCAAGTTAAAAACAATTGAAATACTGAGAAATCCCATGCTTAACATCCAAGCCATACGCTTGCGTCGTAGTAGACCAGTGGCCAAAATCAACAACCAGAAACCACTCAGGGCTGTGAACAAATGGGCTGAATGGCGAATCTCTATAGGAAACAGATCCTGCAACCAAGCTACACGTGACGGCAAGCTGGGCGTCACTGCTGAGAGCAGATTGATCACACCCATGCTGGCAACAAGAGCCCCTATAATTTTCACACTCATCGAGCGAGAATCTGTTCGCTTCATGGTTTTTATCTTGAACATTTATTCAAAACGACATTATTTTACTGCCTTGCTTTCCAGGGCGGCTTTTAAGTTCTCTCCCACGTAGAACAATGCATCAAAGGCATGTTTCTGATCATAATTCCAGCCATAGTCAGCTCCCGAGAGGCCATGGCCACCGGGGAAAGTATACATGACATTAGCCATGCCAAGTTGATCAAGAGTTGCATGAAACTTTCGAGTTGAAGTAGGCATTCGTGGGCCGGTGAGCTCGTTCAATCCTGCATCCATGTAGATGCGAAGCTTCTTGCGTTGCAAAGGTGGAATATCGCCAATAAAATCCTGAGGGCTGTTTTTGCGACCACTGCTATCACTGAAATAGCCGATCTGACTAAAGAAGATATTGAATTGATCCAAATGTCGCAAGCCGCTGTTCAATGCTCCCCAGCCGCCGGACGACAACCAACCAATCGCCCAGAATTGAGGCCCTTTCAACGTCTGGTAACGTTCACGGATGACCCTGGGCAACTCCCTGCCGATCAACGTGCCCACCTTCCCATTTGGCCCATCATAGTAATCAGGATCAAACAATGGGCTCAAACCACGATGATCGTTACTAGCCGGCGTGATAACGATTACGGCGGGCAACTTATTCTTCTGGTAGAGATCATGCAACACTGGCAGAATACCAATTTTCTCATGCCAGACGCGAGCATCATCATGACCAGCATGGAGCAAAAAAACACTGGATACTATTGTTTGGGCTGACTGGCATAGTAAGGCGGCAGGATGATTCCATATTTACGATCCTGACCCATCGCTTGACTATAGGGCACCTCAAAAAATTTCGCCTCCTCCTCGCCTCCCGGAGTGAAATCCCTTGCTGTCACTGACCTCGCTGGCCAGTCGCGGCAGGCCAAAAGTGATTTTTCGAGGTGCCCTGTAAAAGGGTTTCAATCTAAATGTCATGCCGGTGTTTGCTGCATCAACCACAGGGCGATCTAGGGAAGCTCTGGACAACCGGTCGCCAGTGGAAGCTGTCTCTTGCACCAACTAGAGTCTCCGCGCTCTCACATGTGCCGCTGAGGGGTTATCGAGAGCTTCCCTAGCTGGGGTGCCCCCAGCACAAACACGTACCAGCCGCCAAGGGCAAGCAGAAACGATCCTCCGCCAAGAGCCAACACCCCGTGCAGCAGCCAGCGCCGTCTTAACCGTCTCTTGAGCTGGATCTTGGCGATCGAGGGGGGGGGGCATCAACGGTTTCAAGGGCAGCGAAAGAGAACCATTGCCCTCCTAATCTGTCTCGTCTGCTTGCGTGTCTTGCGGCCCTCCCGGGTCATATCTGACCCGCATTGCTCACGACGGGCCTGTGCTGGTTCCATCCATGCACAGCGCCAGGCTTGCCACGCCGGAGCCACGCCTTCCCTTCACCCCTGGCTTGATGGTGTGGTTTGTTGGCTTGCCGCCAGGGCGTCTATTGCCGCGTCGCCACGTCGGTGGAGTTCGCGGGCATAGTCGGTCCAGGTTCCTTGGCCCCCATAGCGGAAACAACTGGTTTCAAGCAGCAGCAAGTGGAGTAGGGCGTTCTGATAGAGAGGGGTTTGGGTCACTGCGGGATCGTGAGCCAGCAGGGGGTCAACGATGTGGTGAAAGCGGGCGCTGAGCTGGTTCATCGGCTCCAGAACATTCTCATAGCCCTCCACCCAACTCAGATTGTTGGTCCAGGACGCTCCAGCCATCGAAAACTGCGGATCAGTTGCCTTGAGCGTGGCAATCGCCGCTTCGACAGCTTCTGTGCTGGGCTGATCGCCGACCAGTTGCCAGAGTTTGTGCTGGTGAATCGCCTGAATTTTGGGATAATCCTGAGGCTGGACGCCAGCGTCATCCAGCAATTCCAGATATTCCGTACCGTTCATCGCCACCGTGTTCCCTGAGCCCTCCGGAGAGGCGATGCGGTGATGGGCCTGCAGGTAGGCGGCAGGAAACTCATTCATCATCACGCCGCCGTTTTCACCATCTGCGATCTGTGACACCAACGGCGGAATGGCAATGCCGCTCACGGATGATCTGGTGAGCCCTAAGGCTTCGTAATAGGGTTGCATTTGACCCACCAGTTTGGTGTCCGAACCTTGAGTTTTGATCAACGCTAAAATCGTCAGCTCCTCACCCCTTGAGTTGCGCGCCACAAGCTGGTTAGGAATCCATTTCTGTTCTTGGCTCAGGCCTGTGCCATCCAGCCTCTCAACGCTATGCTCTTGCACGAGCAGCCAGGTGTAACCACACTCTTTGAGGGCTTTTACGGTCTCATAGAGCGTGTCAGGATGATTGGGAAGATGCATCTCGGGAAGCGAAAATCCATTGACTCGTCTTAAAGCATCTCGACCAAAAAGAGAAGAAAAATGGATCTGCCAGGCCAGTATTTGTAGCTTTAGATCTGGAATCGGCGTGGAGGGCACAACCGCATGGCTCCAAAGGGTGCCGAGCCATTCCACATGTGGTTGTAACCTGGGATCGCAGGTTAGACGAGTCAATGCCGCCAAGATATCCTGGCGATCCATTTGCTGGAAACCCCAGAGCAAAGTGCCAGAATAATCTAACATAATCCGTGGGTTGCAGCCCTCCTGAATTAACTGGGGAATCAAATCTGCCATCCGCTGATAACACTGGGCAAACGCAGCCGCATTGTGGTTATCGCCCTCGCTGTTGTGCTCAAACATGTATTGCAGATGAGAAATCAGCTCGCCATTTCGGCCAGCGGGGATCGTGGGCTGATGCATGTGTAGCGCACAGGCAAACCCCGACTGAATCTGTTCTAATCGCAAATTAGTCTGGGGTAGAAAAACAGCTCCACCCGGCTGCGCAAGTGCCTGAATTTCTTGTTCATTGCCTGCAATTGTCGGTTGATTAATGTCGATGGAAACAACGGTCAACGGAAAACTCCTCTCAGATCAAGATCCTACAGTCAAGCCAACATCAGCGGCAAAAGAGAGGCCCATCTCCGCCCTTTCCTCGCTTGGACCTGCGGCGCCATTCAACCCTTGCTCTTGGCTTGAATGGGCTGGGTGCATTTTATGAGCTGGATCAGGCATTCACGCACAAACAGGTGGCAAGTTTTAGACAAGCTACTTTTAAATTAATCTGCGCAAATACCAGCGCATGGTCGATCAGTAACCTAGCCAAATAAACATGACATGAGATACCATTCCCTTCCTGCTTCCCCTTGGTTTGCGCGCGACGGCCCCCACGCGTTGCGGCCTGTGTCTCAACTTCATCGGAAGGGAGCGCTGGAGGGCCTCGGCATCCAGCGCATAAGACCTCGTCTGAGACAGACATCGCCAAGTGGAGCAGGGCAGAATTTTTCAGGCACGTCAATGCCACAAAAGTGAAAGCAGCCTTGTTAATTAAGGCCATTTGTGCTATAGATCTGAGAGAAGCTCCCTATGATGATTGTGCTGACAATTGGCCGCCGTTTTCATTGTTCTGCCTGGATCACGGCAAGTGTCGGACTTCCCGTGGTATTGCTAGGGAATCCAGCCCCAGGCAACGCAAATAGCGTCACTTATACACAGCAGCTTGTCAATCAGACAATCGTAGGAGGACATTTTCTAAATTTAAATCTAGATCCAAATACCTTAAAAGGGCCCGGCGCGTACCTGAAAAATGTATCCGTGAATGCGACATTAGACTCCAGTTTTAACTATACATTTGCAGATGATCTCACCTTCTTTCTTAATCCGCCTCCTTTTTCTTTTACTGCCGGTCGGCTACAAATTGGTGGCTACTCAGACTCCTTATCCATCACCTGGTTGACCTGGCCAAATGGCGATAGTGATGCAGTCGGCACAACTGTCGTGGGATCATTTGACGAAACCTCCTGGCTTGCACAAGGCCCGATTGATCTTTATGATTACTTCAGTACAGGAAATGGAATATGGTATGGGAATGGTCTGAATGGAACATTCTCTTCTGGTTCCTGGACTGGCGTGATCACGGTTGAATATGTGCCCGTCTACGTTCCCGCCTCCCTGCCCATGGCTGGCGCCATCGCATCGCTTGCCTGGGCCCGCAAATTACGTCGCCGAATTGCACAATACAAATAATAGTCCCCCCTCTTCAAGGCTTGCGAAGCCGACATTTCAACCCAGGTCTGATGGGTGCCTTTTATTTGGCCAGCTGTGCCCAGAGCTGCCCATCAGCCGCTCGACTCTGTTTGCCCTGCGCAAGAGTGAACTGCTCAAGCCCGCCCTCTGGTGAATCCTGAACCGATCTGCTCTGGCAGCGGCCTCGTCGAGGACAGGACCGCTACACAGTTCCATCTGCAATCTGCCGATGTGCTGAAACAGCTCCGATTCCTTGACCTGGCTATCGTCTTTCTCCTCACTCTTCTTCCCAGAGCCAAAGAGTTCACTGGCCCCCTCAAGCAACTGTTTCTTGCACGGGCTCCCCTGGATTGGATGCGGCGCATGGTCGGCTGCAATCTACTGAAGAGTCTTGCAGCCGCTGATTGCTTTCATCGCGATCTTTGCCTTGAATTCTAGACTGTCGGTTCGTCTCCTAATCTCTAATTCATCTTAACTCCTGCTGAGGGAGGCTCTGGAAAACCCCTCAGCGGCACCTGTGAGAGCCTGGAGCTCCCAGTTGGTGCAAGGGACAGCTTCTACTGCCGACAGGTTGTTCAGAGCTTCCTTAACTTGCAACTCTTGGTTCATGGTAAGCGAATCGGTCTCACTAGATTTTAACTGTACTTAAAATCCAGGCTTAGCAAATATATTTCGTCAGGTTAAATCCGAAACTGATAGAAAGAATGACCTTTTTCATCTATCTCAAAATCACCATTAAAATGCATAGTCTGCTCATCCAAATACTTCTTCGCTTCCGCGCCTGAAAGGTTTGTATCTGCGGAAAATTCAAGGACCGTAAGTCGACCATTCTTCGCCTTCAGAAGATGGATGAATGTTGCGCGGAGCTGTCTTTCCTTTTGAAGATTACTTTGTTTTTGATTTCTCCAGGTTAACCAGATGCCAAAACTTGTCCATCCCAATAAGAAGAGAAAGGGGAGCGGGCTTCCCTTGTCGGAGAAAATATAGATAAATCCTACCAGGCTGTTTAGGATTCCTGTATAAAGAAAAAAGCCGGCTACAATCCGATTGAAGAGCATTGCTATTAAAAATAGATGAACTCATGCCATCTTAGCGCCTTACAGGGTAAGCCGCTGACAGTTTTCTTTGTTCTTTATTTCTCCATGGATTGCTTAGAGTTTGAATAAAGACTGTGAAGCGCCAAGCTATTTGCAAGATTGCTTAAGCAACCCAACCAAATAAATTCTGCGTAACCATTCACGGGGGTGGAAGCTCCCCTGGCCCTCGACGCCCTTGACAGCGCCCCCCACAACAGCTTTGATCTCACAACGAGACAGGCCAAGATGGCTCATCCTCCTGCTGGCATTACCGATCGTGACTGGGAGGCGA
>JBKDSV010000233.1:0-33004 GCA_046340795.1 Cyanobacteriota bacterium
TCTGAAAGCCCCGGAACGCTTCACCGCCATCGGCGCCAAGATCCCCAAGGGGGTGCTGCTGGTCGGTCCGCCGGGCACCGGCAAAACCTTGCTGGCCCGGGCCATCGCCGGAGAGGCCGGCGTGCCGTTTTTCTCGATGGCGGCCTCGGAATTCGTGGAGCTGTTTGTCGTCGTGGGCGCCAGTCGGGTGCGTGACCTCTTCCGCCAAGCCAAGGCCAAAGCTCCCTGCATTATTTTCATCGATGAGATTGACGCAGTGGGCCGTCAACGGGGAGCGGGCATCGGCGGCGGCAACGATGAGCGGGAGCAAACCCTTAACCAGCTGCTGACGGAGATGGATGGGTTTGAGGACAATTCGGGCGTCATTCTGTTGGCGGCCACCAACCGCCCCGATGTGCTGGATGCGGCGCTGATGCGTCCGGGTCGTTTTGACCGCCGCATCACCGTTGATCTCCCCGATCGCAAAGGGCGTGAGGCGATCCTGGCCGTGCACGCGCGCACCCGCCCCCTCGATGAGAGCGTTTCACTGGCCGACTGGGCTGCGCGAACCCCCGGGTTTTCCGGCGCCGATCTCTCCAATCTGCTCAATGAGGCCGCGATTCTCACCGCCCGACGCCAGGCGAGCCGCATTGATGATCGAGCCATCAGTGATGCGCTGGAGCGCATCACCATGGGCCTGACAGCGGCGCCCCTGCAAGACAGCGCCAAAAAGCGCCTGATTGCTTATCACGAGGTCGGTCATGCTCTTCTCTCCTGCCTGGTGCCGCACGCCGACCGTCTCGACAAGGTGACCCTGCTGCCGCGAGCTGGGGGTGTGGCTGGTTTTGCCCGCACCGTGCCGGATGAGGACATTCTGGATTCCGGATTGATCAGTCGCGCCTATCTGCACGCTGAACTGGTGGTCTGCCTCGGCGGCCGGGCAGCGGAGATGGTGGTCTTTGGCCCTAGCGAGGTGACCCAGGGCGCGGCCAGCGATCTGCAGATGGTGAGCCAGATCTGCCGGGAGATGGTCACGCGCTATGGCTTCTCCAGCCTTGGCCCGATCGCCCTGGAGGGCGATGGAGCCGAGGTGTTCCTGGGTCGAGATTGGATCCGTTCCGAGCCCCACTATTCACAACACACGGGCAACCGCATCGATCTGGACGTCCGGGCCTTGGCGCGGCAGTCGTTGGAGATTGCCCTCTGCGTGTTGAAACCCCGCAGAGCATTGATGGATCTGCTGGTGGAGCGCCTGATCCGGGAAGAAACCATTGATGGCGATAGTTTTCGACAGGACGTGGGGGCCTGGGGGCAGGCCCACCCCGATGTGCCCTTGCCCCTGAGCCCCAGACAACGCCCCAAGCCGGCGCAATCGCGGTCAATCCTGACCCGCTAATCCTCCAGAAAAGCGGATGTCCAGACTGCGCAGATAGGTGTGCAGGCCGGCATCCTGGATCGGCAACAGGCGGGCCGGCCTGTCGCCACTGTTGACGTGGGCATGCCAGTGGCCCGGTGGCGTGAGAAACACGCCACCGGGCTCCCAATCGATGCGCTTTGGCGCGTGGATTCGCCCCTCTGGAGTGAGCTCGGTACCCACCAGGGTGTAACAGCCCGGGGGACAATCGACGATCAGATCCAGGGCCACGGATTGATGACGGTGGGGCGGTTGGCTGGCCCCGGCGGGGACCACCCCCAGCATCGCCCAGAGGGTGGGACTGATCGTGCGACTCGCCGGAAGTTCAGCGTGGGCCAGCAACACGCTCAGCCGGTTGCTTCGTGCCGCTGTGGGATCCGCCAGCAGGCGGTTCAAGGCCTCATTCAAACGCTCGGCGCTGAAGTGGCAGGGGGAAAAGCGAGCCCTCGTCGGCGCGACTCCCAAGTACCGCAGCAGGGGACCATCGTGCACCCAGTAGAGCTGACTGGGCTGGTGGGCCGCCAACTCGGGACAGAGCCCATGGGGTAGGAGAAACACATCTCCTTGTGCCCATTCCAGGGGCTCCATGGGCTGACTCCCCTGCCCAAGAACGTCAGCTCCCTGGGGGGCTGTCCAGCCCAAGCGTCCAGCGCCGCGGAGCACGACAAACAGCGAACTGGTGGCCAAGGCCGCGGGCTGCAGGGGGTCGCCGGGGCAGAGCTGGAGGAAATGGGCGGCGAGGCCGGGGCTGGTGGCGGGGCCAGTGCACCCCAGAGCGTCACTCAGATCCAAAGGGAGGACGGCGGATTGGCAGACCTCCAGAGGGGGCGGGCTCCACTGCCGGTACGGAATCGGCTCGGTCAGCCCCTTGCGAATCGGATTGGCCGCCTGGCGATAGTCGTAGATCAGGGCCGGGTCCTGCCAGTGGCACACCGGCTCTGTTCGTCCCTGTGGCGTCAACACACCCGGGGAAAACGAGGAGATGGCCATGGTGCAGACCCTGTTCACATCCAGGGACCTTAGGCAAGGCGGCCAACGGGCGACGAGCGATTCGGCCAGCGCCGGGGCGATCAGCCCCCGGCAACAGCAGGCACAATGCTCACCTCATCACCGGCTTGGAGAGGTGTGGCTTCGTTATCCAGAAAGCGAATATCTTCGCTGTTCACATAAAAGTTGAGAAAACGACGCAGCTTGCCCTGCTCATCGCGGATCCTGCCGCGCACCCCTGGGAAGGTGGCTTCCAATGTGTGGATCAGTTCGGCCACGCTACTGGCCTCAAGACTGACCGTGGCCTGGTTGTCGGTGTGAACTTGCAGCGGGGTTGGAATGAGAACGCGTACGGACATGAGGAGAAAAAGGGCAAATCCTGAAGGTCAAGAAGGGCGAACGCGAACTGGCGAAGACACCGGCTGCGGCTCGGGGTCAGGCCAGCTGCGGATGCACGGCCTGGGCCTGCTCCCAGGCCGTGTGAAAGCTTGCCAATTGGGGCTCGATGGTGAAGGGTTGGCCGATGGCGGAGGCCACGGCTTCTGTGGTTTTCAGGCCATTTCCCGTGATGTACACCACCGTCACCTCCTCTGGATTGATATGGCCTTGCTCCGCCAACTTTTTCAGCACGGCAATGGTTGTTCCCCCCGCCGTCTCCGTGAAGACCCCTTCCGTTTCCGCCAGCACCTTGATCCCCTCCACACTCTCCTCGGCGGAGACGGCGGCGATGCTGCCACCGGTGCGCCTGGCGATGTCAATGGCATAAGGACCATCAGCCGGATTACCGATGGCGATCGACTTGGCGATGGTGTGGGGTTTGACAGGCTTGATGAAGTCGCGACCCTCCTGGAAGGCCTGGGCAATCGGTGCACAACCTTCCGCCTGGGCACCACTGAAGCGCACAGGCTTCTGATCGACAAGGCCGACCTGAACAAATTCTTGAAAACCCTTGCAGATTTTTGTGAACAGTGAGCCGGAAGCCAGGGGAGCAATGATGTGATCGGGCAGCTGCCAGCCCAATTGTTCAATCACCTCGTAGGCAAGGGTTTTGGAACCTTCAGAATAGTAAGGACGGAGGTTGATATTGACAAATCCCCAGCCGTAGGTATTGGCCACCTCAGAACAAAGTCGATTGACTTGATCGTAATTTCCCTTTACGGCCATCAGGACAGGGTTGTAGACCAATGTGCCCAACACCTTCCCGGATTCGAGATCAGAAGGAATGAACACGCAGCAGTCGAGACCCGCATGGGCGGCGATGGCGGCTGTGGAGTTGGCCAGATTACCTGTGCTAGCACAGCTCACCGTGGAGAAACCCAGCTCCCGGGCCCGGCTGAGGGCAACGGAGACAACCCGATCTTTGAAGGACAGGGTGGGCATGTTGACGCCATCGTTTTTGACGTACAGATGCTTCAACCCCAAGGCGCGGGCCAGGCGGTTGGCTTTCAGCAGAGGGGTGAAACCGGTACCCACGTCAATGGGATCTGCCGCCACAGGCAGAAAGTCGCGATAACGCCAGATCGAGACAGGTCCGGCCTCGATGGTGGCGCGGCTGACACGGGAGCGGATGCGCTCGTAGTCGTAGACCACTTCCAGGGGGCCAAAACAAACGTCCTCACAGACATGCCGGGGCCCCAGGTCATACATCTGGCCGCACTCCTTGCAACGCAGACCCGTGAAGGTGTGTTCGCTGACGCTGGGAGGGGCGAGGCTGATGCTCACATTGCGACCGTGATCTGAACCGACGCTAACAGCTGCGGCAAGGCTGCTGTTTTAAGCCGATCTGCCACGTCGGGATTGTTTTGGTTGGTCCTGGCCCCGTCTTTGCGGGTGGGTCTCGCCTCCCTGCTTACGCTCCTCAGGTGGCTCTTTCCCTTCCTCGGCTTTTCTGGCAGTGGCGATGCCTCGCCCTGCTCCTCGCCTTGGCCCTCAGCGGAGGCGTGGGACTCCTGGGCCGGCTCCTGGTGGAGTGGCAATGGTTTGGCCAATTCGGCTTCCAGTCCGTTTTGCTCCGGCGCTGGCTGTTGCAGCTGCTTGCCTTTGCCCTGGTGCTCGGCCTTGGCTCTGTGTTGCAACTCAAACAGTTGCAGCGTTGCTGGCGTCTGCGCCAGAGCCGCGCCAGCAAAGAGCTGCCGCCGCGACCGATCCTGCAGCTGACTGGGCTTGGCTTGGTGCTCTCCTGGATCGGCCTGTTGCTGCTCCTGGGCGTGGGCCTCGGATACCTGCTCGTGCAGGCCCGCGGACTCATCGCCGCGCCGTTCAGTGGAGAGGTGAACACAGGATTTTCCCTGCTCTGGGCTCTGCCCCAGCCCGCTCTGGCGGGACTGCTGGCCCTGGGTATCCCGCCGCTGCTGCGCTGGCCGCTCATCTCCCTGCGCATCATCCTCACGGCGGCCCTGGCGGCTTCGGCCACGGCTCTGGCACGGGGTTGGAGTCTGTGGCTGCCCGCCCTGCTGGCCTCACCCTTCGAGACGGGAGATCCGCTCACCGGCATGGATCTCTCCTTCACGGTCCTGCGCCTGCCGGCGATTCATCTGTTGCTGAGTGTGGCCATCGCCCAGATCGCGGTGGGTCTGGCGGCCTGCCTGCTGCTGACCCTGGGCGAGGGAACCAGCCTCTCCGACCTCGCCTTTCCAGGACTGTCGCGCCAGCAACAAAAGGTCTTGCAACCCCAACTGGCCGTTCTGGCCCTTGTCGCTGCGGTCAGCACGGCCCTGGCTCCTTTCGACCTGATGGTGCAAGGCAGTGGGGTGGCGGCGGGGGCTGGCTGGGTGGATCTGCACGTGCGTCTTCCCCTGCGCCTGATCCTGGCGCTGTTGCTGTTCCTCACGGCGGCGGGGCTGCTCGTGCCCATCCCGGAGGGGTGGTTGCGACGGGGGGTTCTCATCCCGCTGACCATCAGCACCGTCAGCGTGCCCCTGAGCGAGTGGGTGTTGGCCCCCTTGGCCCAGAGATTTCTGGTGCAGCCGCGGGAATTGAGCCTGGAGAGCCCCTACTTGAAGCGCAGCATCCAGGCCACCCGCAAGGCCTTCGGGCTGGAGCGGGTGCGCACCCTCACCCTGGAACCCCGCCAGAAGGTGACCTCCGCCGATCTGGCCTCCTCCCCCGGCACCCTCGACAACATCCGCCTGTGGGACAGTGAACCCCTGTTGGCAGCCAATCGGCAGCTGCAACAACTACGGCTGTACTACACCTTTTCCTCCGCTGCGGTTGATCGCTATCCCCTGCAAGGTCTCTCCTTGCGGGACACCAGTCAGCAGGTGCTCATCTCGGCGCGGGAATTGGACAGTCAGGCCTTGCCGCAGGGCTCGCGCACCTGGCTGAACAAACATCTGGTGTTCACCCATGGCCATGGCTTCACGGTCTCCCCCGTCAACGCCGCAGGACCGGACGGGCTGCCGTTGTTTCTGGTTAAGGACCTGGGCCGCGGCGCACGGGTGCAGGGAATTCCACAGTTGGGCATCAGTGATCAGGAGGCCAAGCGGGCCTTGCCGATTGGCCGGCCGAGTCTCTACTTCGCTTCCGGCCCAGCGCCCTATGTGATTGCTCCCACGCGGGTGAAGGAGTTTTCCTATCCAGAAGGTGATTTGAATGTTTATACTCATTACGACGGCAATCTTGGCATTTCACTGGCCCATGGCTGGCAACGGCTGGCGGCTGCGGTGTATCTGCGGGAGCCCAGGCTGCTATTCACCGGCTCGCTTACACCACGCTCGCTCTTGCTGTTGCGCCGTCAAGTCAACAAGCGACTGCAAGCGCTCGCACCGTTTCTGAGCTTTGAAAGCCAGCCCTATCTGGTGACAGCCCGGGTGAAGGGGGGCAATGGTTTTCGAGAGGAGCAACATCAATATTGGCTGTTGGATGGCTTCACGACGAGCCGTTCCTATCCTTACAGCGATCCTAATCCGCAGGGATTACGCTATTTTCGCAATCCTGTCAAAGCCGTGGTGGATGCACACGATGGGCGACTTTGGCTCTACGTGAGTGATCGGGAGGACCCGATCCTGAAAACCTGGATCAAGGCCTTTCCAGAGCTCTTTCAGCCCCTGGAAACCATGCCGGAAGGATTGTTGAGACACATCCGGGTGCCGCAGAGCCAATTTGACATTCAATCGGAACGGCTTTTGCGTTATCACGTAACTGATGTTCGCACCTTTTACAATGGCGATGACGTCTGGAGTGTGCCGCTTGAAATTTATGGAAATAGCAATGTTGCCGTGCGGCCTTACTACGTCACTATGGAATTGCCAGGTGAGAACCACTCAGAATTTGTGATGTTACTTCCCTTTACTCCACTGAAGCGAACCAACCTGGTGGGCTGGTTGGCTGCGCGCAATGATCCGCCCAATTATGGAGAATTGCTTCTGGTGCGTTTCCCGCAGCAACGGCTGCTGCTCGGTCCTCAGCAGATTTCCGCGCTGACCGATCAGGATCCCTCGATCAGCCTGCAGTTTGGCCTCTGGAACCGTATGGGAGCTCGTTTGTTTCGCGGCAACATGCTTGTGCTGCCGATCGGCTTGGGCTTGCTTTATGTCGAGCCGATTTATTTGCAATCCAAAAACAACAACTTGCCCACACTGGTGCGGGTGGTTGTGACCGATGGCCGCAAATTCGTTATGGAGAGAGATCTAAACACCGCTTTGCGCAAGTTGGTGGGTACGAGCGCCGCCTCTGCCAGTGATCCCCTCCGCCGTGACAGAGAGCCGCTCCCTGGAGCTACCGCCTCCAGCCCCTTGCCCTGAGGGCCACAGCTCAGGTGTCTTTGCCGTCTTTGCCTGAGGCCCGCGCGGGGGAGATCCGCTGAGCCGTCAACAGGCCAAAAAAAAGGGTCCCCGAAGGAACCCGAGGGAAAGCATGGCGTCTCAGGCGGGCCTCAAGCAGCCACAGCAGTCTTGGGGTCAAGGGCACCCTTGGCATAGAGGGCGGCGTAGTAGTTGATGTCGCGCTGTTTGATCTTGCTGGCGTTGCCGGCACACCAGAATTGCTGGTAGCGATCCAGGCAAACCTTTTTCATGTAGGCACGGGCCGGTTTGTTGAAATGGCGGGGATCAAAATTGGTGGGATCCTTGGCGGCAGCTTCCCGCACGGCGGCCGTGAACGCCAGGCGATTGTCGGTGTCGATGTTCACCTTGCGCACGCCATTGCGGATGCCTTCCTGGATCTCCTCGACGGGCACGCCATAGGTTTCGGGAATGGCACCACCGTATTGGTTGATCATGTCCAGCCATTCCTGGGGCACGGAAGAGGAGCCGTGCATCACCAGGTGGGTGTTGGGGATGGCTTTGTGGATCTCGGCGATGCGGCTGATGGCCAGCACTTCGCCCGTGGGCTTGCGGGTGAACTTATAGGCGCCATGGCTGGTGCCGATGGCGATTGCCAGGGCATCCACCTTGGTTTTGGCCACGAAGTCGGCGGCTTCGTTGGGATCGGTGAGCAACTGGCTGTGGTCGAGCTTGCCCTCAAAACCGTGGCCATCCTCCGCATCACCCATGCCGGTCTCCAGGGAGCCGAGGCAGCCCAGCTCGCCCTCCACACTCACACCCACGGAATGGGCCACATCCACCACGTCTTTGGTGACGCGCACGTTGTAGTCGTAGGAGGCGGGAGTTTTGGCGTCCGCTTCCAGAGAGCCATCCATCATCACGGAGGTGAAGCCATTGGTGATGGCTCCAAAGCACGTGGCTGGACTGTTGCCATGATCTTGGTGCATCACTACCGGGATGTCGGGGTAGGTCTCGACAGCGGCGAGGATCAGGTGGCGCAAAAAGCTTTCACCGGCATACTGACGGGCACCACGGGAGGCCTGGAGGATCACGGGGCTGTCGGTTTCAGAGGCCGCCTCCATGAGCGATTGCACCTGCTCCTGCTTGTTGACGTTGAAGGCAGGGATGCCATAGCCGTTCTCGGCGGCGTGATCGAGCAGCAACCGAAGCGGAACAAGCGCCATGGGGAAAACCTCGCGTGGTGGAAAGGCGTCGGCGGTTCACGGAACCACCGTCTCTGCGCGGGAGTCTAGGGGATGCCCCTGCCACGGTTCTGGGGGTGGCAGGGGCGAAGTGGCCACAAAAAAAGGCCCCGCCGGGGCGGAGCCAGTGCGGTGGCCTCAAGGCCTCGCGGGCAGGGAATCAGTCGATCAAATGCTCGCGGCGCAGGGCCGTGACGAGATAGTCGTGTTCCCGGGCGGCGCGACGGGCTTCTTCAGCCTGACGGGCCAGTTGACGGGCTGTGGTGATGGACATGGAAGTGCCTCCTTGGAGAACTGTTGAGAAAGCAACAGGTGTGGATGGCGCGTTGCTTCGAGAGGCGAAAACCCCTCTACTTCCGCCGAGGGGAACCATGAAAACCACGACACCCCTTCGGTCAACGATCAAAAAATGGTAGCAACCGCTACGGAAGTTGCGCGGTATCCGGCAATGCGGTTCCCCGTCTCTTCACGCACCTTTGCGTTGGCCATGCCGCTCTGCCGCCTGGGATGCCTTTCCGCCTCAGCCCTTCAGCGCTCAAAGGGCCGCAAAGGCAGGGACGGCCGTCGTACCGCGTCACAAACCCGCTGGCTCGCCACGCCCTCCGCCAGCCCGGGCACCATCGGCGTTCCCTGCCGGATCGCCTGCTCCCACCATCCGATCAGCCGCGCCACTGGGGCAATGCGGCCGTCTTCCCATGTGCGGGGAAAGGCCAGGGCGGGATCGGGCGGGATCGGCCGCAACGTTCGTTCCCCCGGCTCGCCCCACCAGAGCTGGAAGCCGTGGACATAATCGGACTGGCTGCTGGAGCCCAGAACCAGGGTGCCCTGGCTGCCATACAGCTCCAGCCAGCAACCGCGGCCGTGGCGGGCAACGGAGGCCAGCGTCACCTGGGCGGGCACCTCTTCCCCCGCGACGCTCTCCAGTTGCAGCTGCAGCAGGGCAAGGTCATCGGCATCCACAGCCACCATGGCCCCCTCCCCGGGGAGAGGCCGCTCCCGGATCGCCGTGCTGAGTTGGCCCCGCACGCCTCGACTCGGACCCACCAGCCAATGAAGCAGGTCAATCGCGTGGGTACCGAGGGCTCCCAGCACGCCTCCCCCCGCCGCCGCCTGGGAATACCAGCTCCAGGGCCGCAAGGGGTCGGCCCGGCTGCTCATCAGCCAGTCGAGTTTCACGAGCCAGGGGGTGCCGAGCACCCCCTGGCTGAGCAGGGTCGCCAGCTGCTGAAAGAGGGGCACGGCCCGGTACTCGAAATCGACCGCGACGCTGAGCCGCCGCTGGAGGGCCAGTCGTTGCAGGTCTTCCGCGTCTTCGGCGCGGAGGCTGACCGGTTTTTCCAGCAGGAGATGTTTGCCCGCCTCCAGACCTGCCCGGGCCAGGGCCAGCCGTGGCTCCGGGGGTGTGGCCACCACAAGGGCGTCAATGGCGGCATCCGCCAGGAGGGCTTCAAAGGAGGCGGCGGCCGGAAGATCCAGGGCCGCGCAGGCGGCCTGCAGCCGTAGGGGATCGGGATGCCAGAGGGCCACGGGCTCCGTTGTCGGACAGGCCCGCAGGGCCGGCACATGCACCTGCGCGCCAAACCCCAAACCCACCACCGCCACCCGCAGCGGAGGGCTCGCACGATCAGCCACCGACGGAGGCTCCCGACGCCGCGGACGCCAGCAGATCGGTCCCCGCCTGGCAGGCGGCCCGAAGGATTTCCCTGCTCAGAGAATCCCCCGCGACGGCCTGCCACTCCGCCCGAAAGCGGGGCAGACCATTGACGGAGGTGTCGCGGTAGAGCTCCTGGCCGCAGTCGAGTTCCATGACGTAGAGCGTGCTGGCGGGGGCGCGTCCGGTGGGGGCATCGGTCGCTGGGGTCGGGGTGGCGGGTTGAAAACGGCTGAGCACGGTGAGCTGGCCCTCGCGCGACAGCCGCAAACTACCCGCGTCCCACCACTGACGCCCCTCCGCCGTGGCGGGCACCTCGTGCCACTCGACAGGACCAGCCCAGGCCAGGGGGGGAGCCACGACCTCCCCCATCAGGAGAACGCCAGCCAGCAGCACCAGCAGACAGCCAAGGGAGAGGGACCCCTTCATGCCGCCACCTGCTGGGGGACGGGCCGGCAGCTGTGAAGCCGCAGCAGATTGGCCAGGGTGGTCCGCAGCTCGGTGCGGGGCACGATCAGGTCGACAAAGCCATGGTCTTGCAGGTATTCCGCCGTCTGAAACCCTTCGGGCAATTTCTCCCGCAGGGTCTGTTCGATCACTCGCCGCCCCGCGAAGCCGATCAGGGCCTTTGGCTCGGCCAGGATCAGGTCTCCCAACATGGCAAAGCTGGCGGTGACGCCACCGGTGGTGGGATGGGTGAGCAGAGGAAGGTAGAGCAGGCCCGCCCGATGGTGGCGCTCCAGCGCCCCGGAGATCTTGGCCATCTGCATCAGGCTGAGCATGCCTTCCTGCATGCGAGCTCCTCCGGAGGCGCACACCACCACCAAGGGCACGGCGCGGGCAGTGGCCTCTTCCGTCAGACGGGTCAACTTTTCTCCCACCACCGACCCCATGGAACCACCCATGAAGCGGAAATCCATCACTCCCAGCGCCAAAGGCTGCCCCTCCAACCGACCCAGCCCGGTCACCACGGCATCTTTGAGGCCCGTGGCCTGCTGGGCGTCGCGGAGGCGATCGCTGTAGCCGCGGCGATCCTTGAAGGCCAGCGGATCGGTGGGAGCCAGATCCGCATCCAGCGGTTCAAACGTTCCTGGATCCACCAGGAGCCTTAGGCGCTCGTCGCTGTCGATGCGGTGGTGATGGCCGCAGCCTTTGCAGACGCTGGCATTGGCCAGCAGATCTTTGCGATACATCACCAGGGAGCAACGGGGACACTTGCTCCAGAGCCCATCGCCATCCTCGGGCTCCTGTGCCTGGTTGCTGCGGGCCACAGGCAGACTTTTGCGGCGATCGGCAAACCAATCGAAGAGCGACATTGCTGAGAGTGGTGAAAGGGGAGAACGGGAGATGGGGAGAGCGGAGGGAACGGGCAGGACAGGCGGAGAGCGGTTGTCTCGAACCCGTGGTCGCGCATCGAGAGGGATGGGTCCCATTAAAACTGCTCGGCCGTTTCTGCCCAGGCAACGCGGCAGGTCTCACCAGCGGCCCATCACCAGGCTCAGCCACGGGGACGACCCGGTGAACCAGATCACGGTGGCTCCCGTCGCCAGGAAGGGAACGAACGGCACGGGCTGCCGGCGTTGGATCGTGCCGACCCACAGGGCGAGACTCCCCAACACAGCGGCGAGAAACACAGCCACCACAGTGGCCATGGCCAAACCCGTCGGGCCCAGCCAGGCACCCAGGAGGGCGCCCACCTTGGCATCCCCGGAGCCGAGGGCTGGCCTCCCCAGCCATCGAGCCCCCAGGGCGCTGAGCAGTTCAAAGCCCAGGAGTCCCAGGGCAGACGCCACCAGATGGGAGGCCAGCAAGCTTCGCCCGACCGCGGCGGACTCTTGCCAGCCCATCCCGGCCGTCAGCAGCCACCCCGCCACCACCCCCCAGCGGCAGATCGGCTCTGGAATCCAGAGTTGATCCCAGTCGATCAACGACAACACCAGCAACACGCTCACCAGCAGCCAGCCAGTGATCATCACCAGGGGCGTGGCCGACTGGGCAGCCACGACATCCGGCCGGGCCAGTGCCATCAGCACCCAGAGGCTGCCGCAGAGGCCTTCGATCAGCGGATAGCGACGGCTGATGGGAGCGTGGCAATGGCGGCAGCGGCCCCGCAGGGCAATCCAGGAGAGCACCGGCACGTTTTCCAACCACCCCAGGGGTGCGCCACAGCGGGGGCAATGGCTGGCGGGCCAAAGCAGCGATTCCTCGCGGGGCAGACGCCAGACGACAACGTTGAGAAAACTCCCGACGCTGGCGCCCAGGAGGGCGGCCATGGTGATGATCTCCGCTCCAGGCCAGCGGAGGGAGAGCGACTCGACCAGCGGCGTCGGGACCAAAACAACAGCAGCAACAGTGGGCTGGAACGGATTCAGGCGAGGAGCTTTTTCTCTTCAATCATGCGGTGAATGATCGGCGTGAGGATCAATTCCATTGCGAAACCCATCTTGCCGCCATTGACCACAATGCTCGTTGGGCTACTCATGAAGGAGTCATGGATCATGTCGAGGAGATAGGTGAAATCGATGTCCCACTTCTCGCGTGCCCCCTTGCGGAAGTGAATGATGACGAAACTTTCGTCTGCCGTTGGAATGTTACGACAAATGAAAGGATTGGAGGTGTCGATGGTGGGAATTCTCTGGAAGTTGATATCTGTGCGGCTGAACTGAGGGCAGATGTGATTGATGTAGTCGGGCATCCGCCTGAGAATCGTATCCACAATCGTTTCGGCCGAGTAGCCCCGTTCCGCATTGTCGCGGTGGATTTTTTGAATCCACTCCAAGTTGGCAATCGGCACCACTCCCACCAGGAGATCGGCGAAGGAGGCCACGTCATAGCCCTCACCCTTGACGCCACCATGCAATCCCTCATAGAAGAGCAGATCGGTTTCGCCGGGCAGGGGCTCCCAAGGGGTGAATTGCCCGGGCTCCAGCGCGGTGCCCAGGCGGCCGTTGTGCTCAGCGGCCTCTTCCGATGAATGGAGGTAGTAACGACGCAGACCGCTTCCGGTCTCGCCATAGGCGCGGAAGAGCTCTTCGAGCTTGTCAAACAGGTTGGCTTCCGGCCCGAACTGGGAAAAATTGTCGCCCCGCGCGACCGCCGCGGCCATGGCCTCCTTCATCGGGCCACGCTCGTAGCGGTGGTAGCTGTCGCCCTCCACCACCGCGGGCACGATACCTTCCCGGGCGAAGATGTGTTCAAAGGCGCGCTTGACGGTGCTCGTGCCCGCGCCTGAGGAACCGGTGACAGCAACAACCGGATGACGCTTTGACATCGGACACAGAAAGGGAAGGCGTCTGAGAGTTTGGCAGGTCGTCGTCCCGCTCCCCTCCGCGCCCGGAGCCGATCAGGCGGAAGCCGGGCTGGCCGCGAGTTCAGCCTCCAGCCGTTCCCCCATGGCCTGGCATCCCAGCCGGGTGGTGCCCTCGCTCCAGAGGTCGGCCGTGCGGAATCCCGCGGCCAGCACCCGATCCACCGCCCCTTCCAGATCGGCGGCGGCCTGCTCCTCCTTCAGGCCCAGCCGGAGCATCATGGCGGCGGAGAGCACCATGGCCAAGGGATTGGCCAGATTCTGCCCCGCCAGATCGGGCGCTGAGCCATGGATGGGCTCGAACAGCCCCGGTCCGCTCTCCCCCAGGGAGGCCGAAGGCAGCATGCCGATGGAGCCGCTCAGCATGGCGGCCTCATCACTGAGGATGTCGCCGAAGAGATTGCTTGTAAGCAGAACGTCAAACTGGCGCGGGGCCCGCACGAGCTGCATGGCGGCGTTGTCCACATACATGTGGCTGAGCCGCACCTCCGGGAACTCCGCATGGATGGCCTCCACGCGCTCGCGCCACAGCTGACTGACGTCGAGCACATTGGCTTTGTCCACAGAGCAGAGCGCGCCGCGACGGCCAGCCGCCAGGGCAAAACCCACCCGTGCAATGCGATCCACCTCATCGGCGAAGTAGGCCATTGTGTTGAAAGCCCGCACCCTCCCTTCCGCCTCCACCCGACCCTTGGGCGTGCCGAAATACACGCCGCCGGTGAGCTCCCGCACCACCAGCAGATCCACCCCTTCGATGACGGAGGGCTTCAAGCTGCTGGCGTCCAACAAGGCGGGGACCGTCCGCACAGGTCTGAGGTTGGCAAACAGCCCCAGGGCGGAGCGCAACGCCAGCAGACCGGTTTCCGGCCGTTTTTCCCGTGGCAGGCCGTCATGGCGTGGACTGCCGATGGCAGCGAGTAGCACCGCATCGGCGGAACGGGCCGCCTCCAGGGTGGAGGCCGGCAGCGGCTCACCGCAGGCCTCGATCGCCGCGCCACCGAAGGGGCACTCAGTGAAGAGCAGGGTGAAGCCCTGGCGCCTGCTCACCACCTCCAGAAGCCGACGGGCCACGGCCATGATTTCCGGCCCAATCCCATCGCCAGGCAGCAGGGTGATCCGGTGGGTGGTCATCAGAGGAGACGGGGCGATGGAGAGGCGACGGGCGCGCTGGTGGCCCTGGCGCCTCGCCTCAGGCTACCCAGCCGGCTCTCCCGCCCCGCTCACTCAAGCTGCTGCGCCTTGAGCTGTCGGAGGCTGCGCGCCATCTCCGGCAATTTGCTGAACGCGGCCGAACAGCGCAGCCAGAGTCGGTTGGGGATGGCGGGATAGCCGCTGACCACCTGTCCGGCCGGCACATCGCCATGGATGCCGGATTTGGAGGAGGCGATGGCCCCATCCCCCAGGGTGGCCCGGTTGGCCACGCCCACCTGGCCGGCGAGGATCACGCCATCACCCAGACGCGCCCCGCCGGCAATGCCCACCTGGGCGGCCAGGGCGCAACCGCGGCCGATCGTCACTCCGTGGCCCACATGCACGAGGTTGTCAATCTTGGTGCCCGCGCCCACCCGGGTTTCGCCGACGGCGGGCCTGTCAATCATCGAGCCGCAGCCCACCTCCACCCCCTCCTCCAAAACAACCCGCCCCGTCTGCGGCATCTTGCGCCAGCCACCGGCGGTGGGCACAAAACCAAATCCCTCAGAGCCGATGACGGCTCCCGAGTGCACGACGCAGCCCTCCCCGAGACGGGCGCCCGGGTGGAGCACGGCGTTGGCATGAATCTCGCAGAACCGGCCCAGGTGAACGTCCTCCAGCAACACCACCCCGGGGTGCAGCACGCAGCCTTCCGCCACCCTGCAGCCCGGGCCGATCACCCCGTGGGCCCCCACATGGGCATCGGCCGCCAGCTGGGCCTCCGCGCTCACCACGGCGGTGGCATGGACGCCTGGATCGGGCCGGCGCCGCGGGAAGAGGGCGTCGAGGGCCTCGGCAAAGGCGAGGCGTGGCTGGGGCACCGCGACCCAGGCCAGGCCCAGGGCACTGGCCTGGGCCTGCAGTTCGGCATCCGGAAAGAGCACCACCGCCGCGGCGGAGGTGGTGTCCAGGCTGGCCGCTGGCGCGTGGCCCGGCTCCAGGAAGCTGAGCTGACCAGCCCCCGCCCGCTCCAGGGATTCCGCTCCTTCAATCTCGGGATCGGCGGCCAGATCACGGGGACTGGCCTCGCCCACCGCGGCAAGCTGGTCGAGCAACTGGCTGAAGCGCATGGGAGAGGCGTACCCGGCCATCAGGTGTGGGCCGGATCGTAGGTCGTGATGCCAACCCCGGCCCTAGGTCACAAGCACCAGGTGATCCCGATGCACAACCGACCCGCCGTCTTCTCCTAATCGCTGGCGAATCTCTTCCCGTCCCAAGCCCAAAATGCCGCGCACCTCCTCGCTGCTCAAGCGGCAGAGGCCACGGCCAATCTCCCGGCCATCAAGGCCGACAAGGCGCACGGAAGCGCAGCGCTCGAAGCGTCCTTCCACCGCCTGGATGCCCACCGCCAACAGGGATGCTCCCTGATGGCGCAGGGCCTTCTCGGCCCCCGCGTCCACCACCAGACTGCCGCTGGGCACCAGGGCGTGGGCCAGCCAACCCTTGCGGTCGGGTAGAGGGGTGGTGCTGGGTTGGAACACCGTGCCCAGCGAGGCACCGGCCAGGAGTGCCTCCAACACAGCCGGATCGCGACCATCCGCCAGCCGCACGCGGATGCCGCTGGCGGTGGCAATGCGCGCCGCCGTGAGCTTGGTGGTCATCCCACCGGTGCCCCACTGCCCTCCCCCCCCCGCAAGCTCTTGAAGCTGCTCTAGATCAGAGGGGTCACTCACCTCCTCGATGGGAACAGCCTCCGCGTCGGTGCGGGGGTCTGAGGAATAGAGCCGGTCAACATCCGTGAGCAACACCAGTTCCTCGGCACCGATCGCCACCGCCAGCAAGGCGGAGAGGGTGTCGTTGTCGCCGAAGCGCAACTCAGCGGTGGCAACGGTGTCGTTTTCATTCACAATCGGCACCACGTTCCAGGCCAGCAGCTGCTCCAGGGTGAGGCAGGCACGGCGGTAGTTGCGCCGGGAGGCCATGTCGGAACGGGTCAGCAGCACCTGGGCCACGGTGAGACCCCGCACCGCGAAGGCCTCCTGATAGAGCGCCATCAACCGCCCTTGCCCCACAGCCGCCGCCGCCTGCAAGGACGCCAGGTCGGAGGGACGGGCGGAGAGGCCCAGGGCCGTGCAACCGAGGCCCACCGCCCCACTGGTGACCAGGGCCATGCGTTCGCCAGACTTCTGGGCCCGGGCGATGGACGCGGCCAGATCCATGATCACCGCCGCTGTGGAGCGATCAGGTTGACCCCGCAGCAAACTGGTGCCCACTTTGATGACGCGCCGGGGCAGGCTTCGATTCAGTGCCACCGTTTCCAGAGGGGATGGGCCAGGTGATGGGCCAGTTCCAGTTCCCAGGTCTGCAGGCGATCGTTGGGATGGGGGAGGCCCCTGGCATCGATCGGCTTCACCAGCACGGTGAACAGACCCAGGCGATTGCCACCGAGCACATCTGTGAACACCCGATCTCCCAGCAGTGCCACCTGGGAGGCGGGAACATCGAGCTCGTGGATCACGCGCCGCAAGGCGCCTCGCCTGGGCTTGGCGGCTGCGACGGTATAAGGCAGCCCCAGGTGCTCAGACAAGCCACCGATGCGCCGCCGAGACGGGTTGTTGCTGAACAGATGGATCGGCAGCTGAGACCTGGCATCACGCAACCAGCGCTCGGCGGAGGGCGGCAACTCCGCGCTGCGGCGGGGGAGCAAGGTGCGATCCACATCAATCACCAACGCCCGAATTCCACACCCCGCACGCTCTTGCAAGCCATGGAGGGTGAGCTGTGGCAGGGCACAGCCCGGGGACCAGTCCGGAATCAGCAATTGGCGCCACATGATCGATCGTCAGCCCTCCCGTTCCCGCTCATCCAATTCGGCTTCAATCTGCGGCTGGATCCGCTTGAATTCCTCACCCTCCACCACCAGAGCTTCGCTGCCCTCCATGCGGGCGACCACAAAAAAGGGATCGAGAGGAATGTAAAGGCCGTATTCGCGATCGTTGGCGCGAAATGGAATCAACAATTCATAGAGGTCGCTCTCCTCATCGCCATCGTCCTCTCCCATCTCCTCCTCAAGCTCTTCCGGATCGGGCTCCTCCAGTTCGCCACTGACGGTGAGGGTGACGGCAGAGCGCACCAGGGTGAGATCGTGCTCCTGCAACACCACATCAGCCACAGAAAGGATCGGCTCCGCCCCTTCGAGGCTCTCGATCACCTCATCCTTCTCATCTTCCCCCTCCGCGATCCGCACCAGGCAAACCGGGGTGTCCACAGGGGTGAGCAAGGCATAGTCCTTGCCATTCAGCGGAATCAGATGCTCTAGAAAACAAAGGATCTCCCTTCCGGCATGATCCTTCACCAACACAGTGGGCACGTCTCCCGAACCGATCAATTCAGGGGGGTCAGGGGTCATGGGGTTGAGGGGGTGGGGGTGGAAGAGGAAACCGACTCAGGGTCGAGAGCGGACCCCTCACCCAACCATTGTTCCAGCAGCAGGGCCGCGGCGGCGCTGTCCAGCCGTCCGCTGCGATCGCCCTTCAGCCCAAAGCGATCGGCGGCTTCCCAAGTGGATCCGTGTTCATTAACCCACACCAGTGGCAAGGAAAGACCTTGGGCCGCCAAGGCCGCTGCCAGGTGGCGGCCGTAGCGGAGGCAGTGGCGGGCCTGGTGCGTCAGCCGCTGGCTGTCATCGAGAGGCAAGCCCACCACGATCACCCTTGCCTGACGGCGGGAGGCGAGGGCGGCCACAACGGCGGCATCCTGGTCCAGGTCGCGGCGCTGAAGCGCTGGCAAGGGGGTGACCGTCAGACCCAGGGGATCACATCCCGCCAGGCCGACGCGCTTGCGGCCCACATCCAGGGCGATGGCGGCACAGGGAGGACGGGGGAGCACTCAACGTTGCCCCGCTGGTGTGGGCAGGGATCGGGGAGCGGGCGTCCAGGGATCCAACATCGCCTCCAAACGCAGGCTGGCCTGGCGCGCTGGCTGGACCTCCTGCCGCCGCCAGACCGTGCGCGCCATGAGAATCTGTTCCCCCAGGAGGCTGGCGCCCAAGCTCTCCAACCAGGCATGGCGGGCCTGATCATCACGATCCGCCCGCAGCACAAGGGGCCTGTTCAAGCGGGCCAGCCGGTGCAGCAACCATTCGCCCGCCGCTCCGTAGAGGTCGCTCCGACCAGGCTGGAAGCTGAGCTCCGCCACCACGCCGATCTCCGGGTGATGGATCTGGTGGCGAATCGCAGCCACGGCTTCATTGCGGTTGTGGTCCAGCAACAGCCAGCCGCAGCCCTTGGACTGGTCGAGGAGATCGTCGATGCGGCGATCAAAGATCTGGCGCAGGTGGGCCGGGCAGCAGGACTGCTCCAGGTGCCACACCTGGGCGGCGGATTGACGATTCAGCGGGCACACCCGCAACTCCGGGGGGAGCGCCGGAGGCTCGCCGTGGGGTTGCCACTGCCAGAGTTGATCCGAACGCACCTGCTGGAAGCCTTGGGCCCGCAGGAAGGCCTGTCGCTGGCCATCCAGGATGGAGGCGGTGGCAATCCAGCTCGACACTCCCGTGGCACCTTGGATCGCCGCCCGCATCAGGGCCTCGGCCACCTCCGGCTCCGACGGGGCGAAGGGCTCCCGCAGTTGGGCCAGCGCCAGGTGATCCACCTCCCAGCAGGTTCCCCGACGGTTCAGACGTCGGGTGACGATCAGCCCGAGGGGGCGTGTGGGCTGGGACGGATGGCGGAGGAGGGCGACGTGAACGACTGGCCCGTTGGCAAGGGAAGGGAGAACAGTCCCCAGCAAACGCTCTGGAAGTTCCAGCATCAGCGCCCGTTGCAGCTGGGGCAGGAAGGGGAGAAAGGCCGGGTCTTGCAGCAGAGGGAGATGCCAGCCCTGAAGCCGTTCCACGCCCCAGCCCTGGGGCATGGAACCGCGAAGGCGATCCATGCCCAGGCGCAGCTTCTCAACGTGTCTCAGACCAACGGGCATGACGGGGAAAGGCCGCACAGGAGACCGGTAAAACAACAAAACTCCAACCAAAGTTTAGAAGGCGAGCGGCGGCGGCCCAAGTCAGCCAACCCTCAAGCTGGGCGAATCAGCACCAGGGGCGTGCGTTCATTGGCATTGCCGGCCGGGTTGGGCCGCAGGGCCCGCTCGATCAGAGAGAGGTCGCTGCCGCGGCTGGCCGCCAACACTTTCACCCGGCCCAGGTCATTCACATCCACCACCGCCACCGCCACGCCCAAAGCGGCGGCCATCCGCTCACAAAATCGCTCCGGCTCATCCGGACCCAACACCAGTGTCTGGTCGTACGGGGGGGTGGTGCCGGTGACGTCATCGATCAGGCGGGCCTGCGCTCCGGCGAGACGATAGAAGCCACCCTTGCTCCCCACGAGCCTCAAGGCCAGCCCGCCGAGCCAGGCGCAAAGCACCCGGGCCGGACCGACGATGTCGATGAGGGTCTGCAGCCCACAGGCGGTGGCCAGGCTGCTGGTGGGGTGGAAGGCCCGGCAGAGGAGGCGGGAGAGCATCGAGGGCTCCACCGTGGACGGATGCCGATAGCGCCCCTGCATCACCGCCAGCGGGGTCTCCCCGATGGTGAGCACGTCGTGGGGCTGGATCAGGGTGCCGCAATAGCGCTCCAACACCTCGGCGGGGTCATCCAGGACGCCGAGCAGATGGGTTTTCACGGGAAGCACGCGGCAGGCTTCGCCCGGCCGCCAGAGGGCGGCTGCCGGATCCGGGGAGGTTGGCTTCTGGAGAGCAACAAGAATGCCGTCGCGTCGCAGCAGGCGCCCGAAGGGTCCGTAATCGATCCGCTGGATGTCCAGCCAGAGGGTGTCGAGCAGGGAGGGGGCATCCAGGCCGGCGGGGGCCTCCAGGGTGATGCGCAGGTGTGCGCCGGTGGTTTGACGCCCTTTGACGATGTAGGCGGCCCAGTAGCCGTCCGGCCGGGCCGGCTCATCAGGATGCCGGGCCGTGATCTGAACCCGGTGGCGCAGCAGGGAAACGTCTGAGCGACCGAGAAGAACCGGCTCCACGCGGATCTCGGGAACAAAGACCTCCATCCGTGGATGGGGATTGCGGATGCGGATCTCCCCCTCCACCAGCAGCGACTCTCCCTGTCGCCGCACCTCGAAGACGCCCGCCTCGAGTTGAAGCGGCGAGGCGGGGCGGAGGCGGTGGCGCAGCTCGAGCCATAGCAATGTCAGGCCAAAGAGCAACAGCCCGATGAGCGGCACGGCAGGCGGCGGCGGCAACAGCTCCAAACAGGAACATCCTCAAGACCCTGGTGCAGGAGCGTAAGGGCAGCGGCCGCCCTAGGTTCCCCTGGATGGCACCGGCCCCGCCACTGGCATGCGCAAAACCTTTGTCCTGGACACCAACGTGCTGCTGCACGACCCGCTGGCCCTGACCCGCTTCCAGGACAACGCCGTGGTGGTGCCGATCGAGGTGGTCGAGGAGATCGACAGGTTCAAGCGCGATCCCTCCGAGAAGGGGCGCAACGCCAGACAGGTGTCCCGGCTGCTGGATCAGCTGCGGCAGAAGGGCAACTTGGCGGATGGCGTCCCCATCGACGCGGACAGCGGCGGAATGCTGAAAGTGGTGTTCTGCCGCGGCGAAACCCTGGCGCAGTTGCCCCCTGAGCTCAAGGGCGGCAACGGCGACAACAACATCCTCGCCGTGGCCCTGGAGCAGCGCCTGCAGGAAGTGATGGGCAGTCATCTGCCGGTGGTTCTGGTCACGAAAGACACGAACCTTCGCATCAAGGCTGACGCGGTGGGCCTGACCGCCCAGGACTACACCACCGACAAGGTGGACATCGCCGATCTCTATCCCGGCTTCTGTGAGGTGTGGGCCAGCGCCGAGCAGATGGACCGGGTGAAGGGCCAGGGGGGATTGCCGGAGGCAGACCTCGCCGCCGGCCATCCCGCCCTCGTGGCCAACGAGGGAGTGACCTTGGTGGATCAGGCCCAGCCCAATCACACCCTGCTCGCCCGCTACCACGGCGAAAGCGCCGCCCTGCAGCCGTTGCAGCGGGTTCCCAAGGTGCGGCTGGGCGCCATTCAACCCCGCAATCGTGAGCAGACCTTTGCTCTCGACCTGCTTCTGGATCCGGAGATCCAGCTGGTGACACTGATCGGCAAGGCGGGCACCGGGAAGACCCTGCTTGCCCTGGCGGCCGGCTTGCACATGGTGGCCGATGAACGGGCCTACGACCGCCTGCTTGTCACGCGTCCGGTGATTCCTCTCGGCAAAGACATCGGCTTTCTGCCCGGGGACATCCAAGAAAAAATGGGTCCCTGGATGCAACCGATCATTGACAATCTGGATTTTTTGTTGGGTGCCAATGAAGGACATGGGGGTTCCCGGGGCAGTCAACGCCCCCCGCGCAACAGTTGGACCGATCTGAAGGGAATGGGCCTCCTGGAGGTGGAGGCGATCAGTTATATCCGTGGTCGCTCCATTCCCCGTCAATACATGGTGGTTGACGAGGCACAAAATCTGACCCCCCATGAGGTGAAAACCATCGTCACCCGCGTTGGTGAAGGCACAAAAATCGTGCTAACGGGAGATCCCTACCAGCTCGACAATCCCTACGTTTATGCCGAAAGCAATGGACTCACCTGGCTTGTGGAGCGGTTCAAAGGCCAGCAGCTGGCCGGCCATGTCACCCTGCTGCGCGGGGAACGGTCGGCCCTGGCGGAGCTGGCTGCCAACCTCCTGTGAGCCAGCTCCCGCCGGTCCCCCCGCGCAGCCTGGTCCGCAGCCAACAGATGCGGCGTCGGGTCTGGATCGGGGCCGCCCTCTTCGCCGCGGTGGGCCTGCTCATCCAGTGGTGGCGGATGCAGTCGCTCACCGCCTCCTACGACCAGGGGATCTTCACCCAGGTGCTCTGGAATGGCCTCCATGGCCATCCCTTCGAGAGCACCCTCTCCTCCCAGCTCTCCACCAATGTGATCCATGGGGGGGAGCCTCCAGCCCTGGGCTACCGACGCTTAGGACAACACTTCACCCCCCTGCTGGCCCTGTGGATTCCGCTGGTGGGCCTGGGTGGGGCGGGAGCCCTCGGGGTGATCCAGGTGGTGTTGATCACGGCCGCCGGTCTGGTGCTCCACCGGCTCGCGCGCCAGTGGCTGGCGGACGAACTGGCGGCGATGGTGAGCCTCAGTTTCTTCGGCGCCAACGCGGTGCTCGGCCCCACCTGGGGCAATTTCACCGATCTCTGCCAACTCCCCTTGCTGGTCTTCGGGCTGTTGCTCGCCCTTGAGACCGGATCCTGGCAGCTAGGGACGCTGACGGCCTTGCTGATCCCCCTGGTCAGAGAAGACACGGGCGTGGTGCTGGCGGGAATCGGTCTGTGGCTACTGATCCGTCGGCGCCAGCGCTGGCCCATTGCCTTGGCATTACTCCTCTGGGGTGGTGCCTGGGTGGTCTTGGTCACCACTGTGTTGATGCCGCTGTTCAGTGAGGACACCTCCCGTCGCTTCATGTTGGAGAACTTCGGCCACTATCTCGGCGAGCAGGAGAAAGCCTCCAGCCTGGACGTGGTCCGCGCCAGCCTGGGCCAGCCCCTGCTGCTGCTGCGAGAGTTGGTGAGCCCACCCGACCAGACCCTTCGCTATCTGCTGGGGCAGGGGCTTCCCCTGATGTTTGTGCCCCTGCTCTCCCTCGACCGTTGGTTGCTGATGGGGCTCCCGCTGTTGGGTCTGTTGCTGGCGCGCCCCACCAACAACCCGCTGTCGATCAACATCCGCTACACCTTTTTGGTGGTGCCCGGGCTGTTTGCCGGCGCGGCCCTCTGGTGGCGTGGCCATGGCTCGCTCTTTGCCCGGCGGCGGGTGCGGGCGATCTGGGCGGGGTGCCTGGCCCTCTCCTTGCTGTTCACCCTCACCAGCAACCCCAACCGTTCCCTCTCTTGGCTGATCCCCGACAGCCTCTCCCCTTGGCTGCACGTGTCGCCCGTGGAAAGCTGGCGCCATGCGGCGGCGGCCCGCGACGTTCTAGCGCTCCTTCCCCCCGGAGCCACCGCCGCCGCCACCACCCATCTGGTGCCCTCCCTGGCCCAGCGGCAGGTGCTCGTGCGCTTCCCGGACGCGCTCACCTTCCGCGATCGCCAGGGGCGCACCCAGCCCGTGGACTGGGTGGTGGCGGATCTCAACAGGCTTCAGCGCTATGCCCCAGCCTTTGAGGAAGACGAGGAGGTGTTGGAGGGGAGCCGGGAGCGGTTGCGGGCCATGGCCGGCAGCTATGGAATCCGCAACCTGCGCGATGGCGTGGTGATTCTCCAGCGGGGGGCCAGGGATCGGCCCGGAAGTCGGCAGGCTCTGGAGGCGTGGCTGCGCTGAGGTCTTAGATCATCTGACGGGGATTGACGCAGCGGTCAAAGTCCTCCTCACGGATGCCGCCCAGGGTCAAGGCGCTCTCCCGGAGGCTGAGGCGGTGGTCGTGGGCGTGGCGAGCGATGGCACAGGCCTTGTCGTAGCCCAACAGAGGGGTCAGGGCTGTGACGAGCATCAGGCTTTGCTCCAGGTGCTGGGCCATGCGGCTCTCATCCGCCTGCAAATCCTCGATGCAGTGCTCCCGCAGCCCGCTGCAGGCCCCGCGCAGGAGCTCCAGGCTGTTGAGCACATTCAAGGCAAGCAGAGGCTTGAAGACATTGAGTTCAAAATTGCCCTGACTGGAGGCGATCTGCACGGCGGTGTTGTTCGCCAAAACCTGCACCGCCACCATGGTGACCATTTCGCACTGGGTGGGATTCACCTTGCCAGGCATGATGCTCGATCCCGGCTCGTTTTCAGGCAGGATCAACTCCCCCAGCCCGCAGCGGGGACCACTGGCCAGCCAGCGGATGTCATTGGCGATCTTCATCAGGCTGCCCGCCAGCACGGCGAGAGCGCCGTGGGTGGCCGCCAGGGCCTCCTGGCCGGCCAAGGCCTGAAATTTGTTGGCGGCGGAGTGAAAGGACAGTCCGATGCGCTCCGACAGACAAGCCGCCACGGCCTCTCCAAACCCTACCGGCGCGTTCAGACCGGTGCCGACGGCGGTGCCGCCGATCGCCAGCGCCCGCAGGCCCGGCAGGGTGGCCTGCAGACCCGCCAGACCCAGCTCCAACTGGGCGTGATAGCCGCCGAATTCCTGCCCCAGACTCAACGGCACCGCATCTTGCAGATGGGTGCGCCCGATCTTGACCAGGTCGGCATAGCGGGTTGCTTTGTCCGCCAGGGCGGCCATCAAGGCCTCCAGCGCCGGGAGGAGTTGCCGCTCGATCGCCACTAGCGTCGCCACATGCATGGCGGTGGGAAAAGCGTCATTGCTCGACTGGCTCAGATTCACATGATCGTTGGGATGCACAGGCGTCTTGCTGCCCAGCACCCCGCCCAAGGCGGCGATGGCCCGGTTGGCGATCACCTCATTGACGTTCATGTTGGTCTGTGTGCCAGAGCCGGTCTGCCAGACCTTGAGGGGGAATTCCTCATCCAGCGCGCCGCTGGCCACCTCTTCCGCGGCGGCGGTGATCGCGGTGGCCAGGGCCGGATCGAGCAGACCCTCCCGGGCATTCACCTCGGCGCACGCGGCCTTCAGATGGCCGAGGGCGTGCACGATCGCCAGGGGCATGCGCTCCCCGAAGGGAAACAGCTGGAGCGACCGTTGGGTTTGGGCGCCCCAAAGGCGCTCCTGCGGAACCGCGACAGGGCCCAGGCTGTCCCGTTCCAGACGGGTGAGGGGGGGGGCTATCTCAGCCACGGGGAGAAGAGGGGAGGGGGGTGGACGACCAACCGGCGTTGAGCTCGTTGAAGCTCACCGCGCTCCGTTGCGCAACCTCGGGAGGGAGGGGGAGGCCGGTGGCCCGGCTCAAGGCCTCGTGGAGGGCGGCCAGCTCCACCTGGCCCGAACCCGCAAAGACCACGTGGCCATCGGCTGCAAGCACCACCACCTCGGGGATCGTGCCCCCCCAGTAATGGAGCGGATCGGTCGGTCCCTCCTCCGCCCGTCCCTGCAGGGGATCGGTGACCAGGGGGAGGAGCTCGATCGCGCTGCCCCACACCCGCTGCAGCTCAGAGACCACCCCGGTGAATTGCTTGCTCACCGCACTGTCATCCAGGTAGTACACCAAAACGCTGACCCGCTGCTCTTCCAGGGCCTCCGCCAGGCTGAGGCGAGGCGGCACGAGGGAGCCATTGCCCGCGTACAGGGCAAAGATGTTGCCGTCATACCGATCGTTCTCCAGGCTGGCCCGGGCCGCCTCGGGACCGATCAGCAGAGCGAACAGGATCAGCGCCGTCACCAGCAGGGCTTGTCCCTGCTGGTGACGGCGGGCCAGCGCCGGGACAGGGCTGACGGCCCTACAGGGGTCTGGAAGAGAGCGGGGAGACAAGGGGCGAGGGGGCCGGGTCACAGCAGTCAATTATCGACCTCAACGCTCAAGGCTCCGTCCCATCCCCTGGGCAATCCCCCGGCCCACCAGGCCAATGGCCCGACCCACCACCCGGGTGAGGACGACGACGAACAGATTCCCCAGGGCGCGAACGACGCTCTGCACCTGGGGCGCGAGAGCATCGCGAAGTTCCAAGACAAGCGTGACGAGTTGCTGGAGGCCTTTCAACCGTTTGAGCTCCCCATCCCGAGGCTCTGTGAGATCGAGCAGCCCGATTCCGCCTGCCTTCAGACAGAAGAGAGGGCGCCTGCTCTCATAGAGGCGAATCGGGCGCCGCACCCAGGTGAGCCAACGCTCCTGGGCATTGAGCTGGTTGCGCAGCCGTTCGAGATTGCGGGTGGAGAGGAGGGTGTCCCGCAGGAGGTAGCGCCGCAGCTCCGGCCAATCCGCGCTCAGGGCGAGCACCTCAGCGCTGATCTGCTCGGCGCTGCGCACCAACCAGTTGGCCAGCAGCAGCTCGAGGTAGAGCACGGCCTGTGGTTCATCGGCCGCCCGCAGGCGGCCATCAACCACCAAGGGTCGGGCTTGAAACAGGGCGGCGAGCATCGATCGGGGGTCGGGCAGTTCGGGATCCTCTCCGCTGAGATCACTCTGGCCAAGGAGGGTCTCGGCCACAGGACGCAATTGGCCTTCCCGGGGAAGCTGCACGTAGGGCCCCGCCATCTGACGCAAGGCCTGTTGCCGCAGCTCCGGTTGGAGGGCCTGCCAACGCTGCAGAAGGGTGTCCGGGGGTTGATCCTGGAGCCGCAGACTGTGGCGCAGCTGTTCCAGCTGTTCCAGCAGGGCCAGCAACAGGTCCCGTCGGCGCTCCGCCCGCAGACCATCAATGGCCAGCAATTGCCCGCTTTGATTGTCCGGGCCGTCCATCAAGGCGGCCCGCAGCCGTTCCCGCAACGTCTGCCAGATGCCGTCCGCGTTGCGTTGGCGCAAGGTGAGCGTCAGCCCGGTGGCGCCTTCCCGTCCTGGAGGGGGCTGGGCAAGGGCGCGCAGAGGGGGTGGGTCCTCGCTGGGAGGGGGGGTGGAGCTGTCTCCCCACGCCATGGTCAAGGGGCCCCACAACCAGAGCAGCAAGGCCCGGGACGCCAGTAGCTCACGGCGTCGCCCCCGCAGCAGCTGAAGCACCAGCCAGTGGTCGGGGGGAGGCTCAAGGAGCCGAGCGCACACCCGCAGCTCCGCGTCGATCTGTTGCAAGCCGCTCACCAGCAGCCACTGGCCCAACCCCATGGGCGGCGGCTCCCGTCCGCTGTCCTGCCGCGGGCCTTCCCCGAGCACCTCCACCACCCTGCCGCCAGCGAGCAAGGTGGTGACGGCCTGCCGCAGGGTTTGGGCATCGGGCGCCTCCAGCACCCCCTGGAGGGGAAGATCCAGGAGAAGGGCAGGCGAAAAGCGGAGCGCGCCGGAAATGACGAGGAGCACGGGGGTGGGATGCCAGCGCTCTTGCAGCTGGCGCAGCTCCTCCACCAGGGCACTGGCGGGGGGCTGGCTGGTCAATATCCAGATCAGCAGGCGGGGCGGACCGTCCAGCTGGTCGGCCTGGTCGACCAGGCGATAGAGGGGAGGATCCAGGGTCAGCCAGCGCTTGAGGCCCTCGCCGGGCAAGGGGTCGGCCAGCAGCAGGATCTGCGGCAGAGCTCCGCTCGGGGGTCGACGCTGGGGATCGCGCATGGTCGCCGCACCTACCGGCTGGACCTTACCGAACAAGTGCGCTGGTGGTCTGTTCCAGGAGAGTCAGCACGGGCGCCAGGGCTGCCTCAACGTCAAGGTGAGGTCCCCGCAAATAGAGCTGAAGAACGCGGACCGTCCTGGCTGGGCACAAATGACGACGGGTCTGCCGATGGACAGGCGCCCTGAGCCCCAGCTTCCACAGGACTTTTGGTCAGTCCTGGCAGGGGCGCCGTCGGCCGAGCAGATTGAGGGTGTAGCTCTCGATCAAGAAGCCGGTCTGCCGCTCGATCTGATCCAGGAGCACAGGGGGGAGAGAAACGTCGAGATCATGGATGGCGCCTGTCTCCACACAGGTGAGGTGACTGTGGGGATCTGCTTGATAGCCATAGAGGCGACCGCTGGCGCGATCCAGACACTCAATCACACCAGCGGCCTGCAAAGATTCCAGGTTTTGATAGACTGACGTGTGGCCGATATTGCGACCTAAATTATTTAATTTTTCAAAAATATCTCTTGCGCTCAGGTGGGTTTTTTCCGCCCATAGCAGCTGCAACACCATGCGGCGTTGTTTGCTCAGCCGCAACCCCAGTTCGCGGCAACGCCGGTACGCTGCGTCCACCGTCTCTGTGGCTGCCGCCGCCGCTGACATCGCCGCAGCTGCCCCGGAATCGGTGGCAACAGGGGCGGCGGGCTTGGGCGGCTCCAACCCTTCGGCGGCTGCCGCGCCATGGTGGCTTGGCTTGGGCGGAGCGTTCCGCTCTGGGACGGGATCGGAAGGGTTGCTGTTGGCCACAAACCTGGCGGTACGGATGAAAGGGCCGAGATCCTGCCTCCTTTATAAGGGATGTGGACAGGGTTCGCTTCACGAATCGCCTCAGGGAAGCTCTGGACAACCGCTCGCCGGTGGAAGCTGTCCCTTGACCAACTTGGGAGCTCCGCGCTCTCACAGGTGCCGCTGAGGGGTTTTCCAGAGCCTCCTCAGGCCACGGGCAACAGACCAGGATCCTGCCAGCGCTCCGGACCAATGGCCTGCAACGCTTCCGCCAGATCCACCCGGCCGTCATAGAGCGCGCGCCCGACCACCACGCCCCGCAGGCCTAGGGGAGCCAACGTGAGCAGGCTCAACAGATCACTGAGCGATCCCACCCCGCCCGAGGCGATCACCGGCAGCGAGCTAGCCTCCACCATGGTGCGCAGGAAGGCAAGGTTGGGCCCCGCCAGGGTGCCGTCGGTGGCGATGTCGGTGGTGATGAGGGCCGCCACTCCGGTGTCTTCAAAGCGCCGGGCCAGCTCCGTGGCGGAGAGGGCACTGTCTTGCAGCCAGCCACGGGTGGCGACCAGGCCATCCCTGGCATCGATGCCCACCACAATCCTTCCGGGCCGCCGCTCCGCCAGGCGACAGACCAGATCCGGTTCCTCCACCGCCAAGGTGCCGAGGATGACCCGGTCGAGTCCCAGTCCCAGGAGATGCTCCGCCCGCTCCAGGCTGCGCACCCCCCCCCCCAACTGCACAGGAATGGAAAGGGCGGTGGTGATCGCGCGCACCGCCGCGTCGTTCACCGGCACCCCCTGACGGGCGCCATCCAAATCCACCAGATGGAGACGCTGGGCCCCCTGGCGCTGCCATTCCAGCGCCTGCTCCAGGGGATCCTCCGCAAAGGTGGTGACCTGGTTGTAGTCGCCTTGACGCAGCCGCACGCAGCGGCCCTCGAGGAGATCAATTGCGGGAATGACGTCCATCGCCCTTTGCCACTGGTGCCATCATCCCTCGCACCGCACAGTGGGGACCCTGCTGGATCCGCCGATGGAGCTCCCTCCGCTCCCCTCCATCCCCGTCCTCCAGATCGAGCGGGCCGTCTCCCCGATCGCTTTCCCGGATCCCGCGCTGGAGAGGGTGCTCCAGGGGATCCTGTTCCCTGCCGGCTCTGCCCACGGGGCCTGCCAGCAGGACGGCGGGGCGCGCTATGTCTTCAACCGTTTTGATCTCGATGGCGACCGGCAACCGGAAACCCTTGTGGCCCTGCTCGGACAGCGAAGGTGCGGTCCGCAGGGATGCCCCGTTGTGCTCCTGAGGGGCCTTGGCGAGAGCCTCGTTCCCCTGCAGACGATTTCCGGGTTGCGCTCAGCCCTTGTGGTTTCTGAGCGACGCAGCCACGGCTGGCTGGATCTGATCCTGCCCGCCGCCGGGGATGGAACAGGCCCCTCCCAGCGGCTCAGCCACAACGGAGCGGGCTATCCGGCTCCCGCCGCGGAGGGGGGATGGGAGGCCCCGGAGCAACCCAGCCGGGGCGTCACCGCCCTGGCGCTCAAGACGAGCCCCTATCTGGTGCAGGGCCATCCCCTCCGCTGTGCGCCGCCGCCCCGGAATCAACGAAACAGGGTGTTGAGCAGGGTTCCCAACGCGCGGCCAAAATCGCTGCCGCCAGTGGATCCAGGGCCCGGGGACGGGGGCCGACCCTCCGTTTGGGTCGCCACCAGGCTCATGTCCGCCCAGCGGAAAATACCGGTGACGCCGTGATTGACATGGGTCACGGGCCAGGTGGAGCCAAAGTCATCGGCAATGGTGACGGTGCCATTGCGGTTGGTGAACAGGTAAGCGGTGCCATTGTTCAGGCGCACCCGATAGCGGGTCACGCCATCGCCTCGATTCACCTGGCGCAGATCACAGGGTCCATCAAAGAGGGCACGTCCCCCCCGGCTCAAGCTGCACAGCCCGGTGTCTTTGGAGGAGAGTGGCGGAGTGCCCCCCGCGGGTTCCGAGCCGCTCGCCGCTGGGGTGAAGAGCTCACGGCTGAGTCTCTGGGCGACAGTGCGCTTGCTCCAGCCATCCTCCCAGCAGGTGCGTTCGGGCAGGCTGCACACGGTGCCATTGCTGAGCCGAAACTCCCGAGGGGCGGGATTGCTGGCCAGATAGCTGCTGAGCTGGGCTTCAGCCCGGGGGCCCAGGTAGCGGGCGGTCAAGGCCAGCGAGGGTCCGTTTTTGTCGTAGCAGACGCCGCTGCCGCGCAATCCCATGGCGTCGCAGAGCACGCCGGGAGCCGGTGATTGCACCGTCTGGGCCCGGGCCGCCAGTGGAGCGGCAAGCAGTCCCCCCACCAGAAGGCCCAGGGAGACCGCCTGTCGGACAGGCTGGGCGGAGCGTCTTGGCATGGGGGCAAACTCCATCACAACTGGCGAGGCTCTGGTCTCCAGGGTGCCATGACGCCATGTTCAGCCGCTTGAATGGGCCAGACACAGAGGGCAGGGTCCATGGACATTCTGGTCATGGGGGGAACACGCTTTGTCGGCAGGCCTGTGGTGGCCAAGCTGTTGGCGGCGGGCCATGGCGTCACCCTGTTCACGCGCGGACGCCAGCCCTTGCCCGCTGGCGTGCGGCACGTCCAGGGCGACCGCACCGAAGAGAGCGATCTGGCCGCCCTGGGGGGGGAGAGCTTTGATGTGATCATCGACAGCTCCGGCCGCACCCTGGAGGACACCCGTCGTGTGCTGGCGCACACCGGTGCCCCGCGCCACCGCTTGGTCTATGTGAGTTCGGCCGGGGTCTATGCCGACAGTGAGACCTGGCCCCTGGAAGAGGAGGCCCCCACTGACCCGGCCAGCCGTCATGCCGGCAAGGCGGAGACGGAGTCCTGGCTGCGGCAGGAGGGAATTCCCTTCACCAGCTTTCGCCCCACGTACATCATCGGGCCCGGCAACTACAACCCGATCGAGCGCTGGTTTTTTGATCGTCTTCTCCACGATCGACCGATTCCTCTGCCCGGCGATGGCCGACTGATCACCCAGCTGGGAGATGTGCGAGACCTGGCGGAGGCCATGACCCGCTGCCTGGACGTGGAGACCTCCTGCAACCGCATCTACAACTGCTCAGGCCGGCAAGGGGTGACGCTGCGAGGCCTGGTGGCGACGGCAGCGGTGGCCTGCGGCAAAGACCCAGCTGGCGTGGAGATTCGCGGCTTCGATCCCGACAACCTGGATCCCAAGGCCCGCAAAGCTTTTCCCCTGCGCCTCTCCCACTTCTTGACGGATACCCATCGGCTGCAACGGGAATTGGCTTGGCAACCGCAGTTTGACCTGGTTTCCAGCTTGAAAGATAGCTTCGAGCAGGACTATGCGCAAACCGAGCGACAAGCTCCGGATTTTCAAGCGGATGATGCACTCCTCAACATGGCGGCTGCCCGTTGATCCAGGGGTGACGGGACCTCTGGCTCTGCCGCTGACGGGCGGTTGCCCCTGTCCGCAGCCGCGGCGCATTGGTCAAACTGCACCCCCAGAGAAGACAGATCTGCCCTCAGCCGCCATGATGTTGGAGAAAGAAAAGGAGGCTTTCGTTTGAGTAAGCAAGTGGGCTCCAGTCAAATGGCAGACAGTCTGCAATGGCTGGCTGTTGCCCTGTTCGTGGTTTTTCTGGCCCAAGTCATCACCGCCTTGTTCCCTATTGCCCTACTCCAACCTCAGTGGATGGTTCGGGTGAGTTCCACGATTCGCGGCACGGCCAGTTTGGCGTTGGTGGCGACCGCCATGCTGATGTTCGCCAATTTGATCGATGGCGAGGTCATGCCGTTCAGCGATCATCTTCGACTGGTGCGGCGGTTGGCCACGATTGCCGCGATTGGCTTCTTGCTGTTGATCCCCTTGCAATCTTACGGAACGGTGAACCTCATCAACAGTCAAGTGCGGGAAGGCCAAGGTCAGTTGAAGACGCTTGAGAATGCCGCCAACCGGTTGCAAAAAGCCGAAGATGAAGCACAGCTCCGCGAGGCCATCCGGGCGATCCCGGGAGGTGAGCAGCTTGCCAACCGCCCCCTCGGTGCCGATGTGCAAACCATCAAGAGAGGTTTGCTGGACCGACTGAAGCCCTCCATGAAACGGCTGGAAAATCAGCTCAAAGACAGTCAAAGTCAGGCCATGCAGGCCACGATTGCTCCCCTCATTCGTGATGGCATCACCTCCCTGGCCTACGCCATCGGCTTCGCCAGCATGGGCTACGCCAAATCCGGTTATCCCACACCGTTGAGACGGCTGTTGAAAACCCACAGCCCTCGCCTGCTCAAGGAACAGCGGGGTCTATCGAGCATGGTCCTGCCGGAGTAAGGGTTTCTGCACACTGAACAGCGTTAGGGGATGGAAGATTCTTGTCACCACTTTCGTCTCCTTCAGGCATCCACTGCGGCCGAGAACAACATGCAAATCCTCTACGATTTTTTCAAACGCACCAGTCGCCGACAGGGCGACCTGAGCGCTACATGTTCTGCTCGATCGACACAAGGGCACCTCGAAAAATTCCGCCTCCTCCTCGCCTCCCGGAGTCAAATCCCTTGCTGTCACTGACCTCGCTGACCAGGGCTGCCTCAAGGTCAAGTTGAGGTCCCGCAAATGGAGCTGAAGAACGCGGACCGTCCTGGCTGGGCACAAATGACGACGGGTCTGCCGATGAACAGGCGCCCTGATCCCCAGCTTCCACAGGACTTTTGGTCAGC
>JBKDSV010000234.1:0-6688 GCA_046340795.1 Cyanobacteriota bacterium
GAGCAGATTCATGAACTGCCGGCGACCCATGCCGGGCACGTCACCACCAGGAGAAGTTGCGGGAAACTGAGTCATCTGGCCGTTCCGGAGACGTCAGGCATGGCCCAGCCATTATGAACTGCGCCCGGCCACTGTCGGGCCCAAGGGGCGCCCTCGGATGGAAGGCTTCATGCTTCGAAGGCTGGCTGGCCGCTCTGGCGCAGTGGATTCCGCCGCCCGATCCCCGCACTCCCCCCAAAATGGGGACAATCGATCCTCTCCCATGGCCGAGCCCGAGGTGGCCCTCAGCGCCACGGAGCTGATCCAACTGTTGCGGTGGCGCTGGCAGGCCTCCTACGACGTGCGCCTGGTGCAACGGCAGGGACGGCTGTACTTCCAGGTCATGTGGGGGCACCTGGAACAGCAGTCGTTCCCGCTGACGCCGGAGCGCTATGGCGAGAGGCTGGCGGAGATGGCCGCCACGCTGAATGCACTGGGTGCCGCCAACCAGGTGCGCGCCTGGCTGCGCACCACCCGGGACAAACCGCGCATGGGCCGCGCCCTCTCCCTCGCTCTGGCCATCTCAGAGGCACGGGCAGTGGAGTTCCTGCTGTGAGCCCAGCCCTGCCAAGGGCCGCCTGGTTGCGCAAGCGGGGACTCAGGCGGCGGCGGACGGTCGGCTCGCCCCCCGTGAGCGCGGCTGGGCCAGGGCCACCAAGGCAACACCCGCCAGGTAGAGGGCGGTGAGGGCTCCGGAAAGCAACAGCATGGTGATCGGGTCTGTGGAGGGGGTGAGCACCGCGCCGGCCAGGGCACTGCCCAGCACAACCCATCGCCAGGCCCGCAACATGGTGGCCGCGTCAATCAGACCAAGGGCTCCGAGCACAAGCTGCAACACGGGCAATTGGAAAGCCAGAGCCGTGGCCACCATCAACACCAGCACGAAGTCGAGATAGCGCTCAATCGACCAGAGGGGCTCCACCACATCGGCGCCATAGCTGACCAGGAACCGCAGGGCGGCGGGCACCAGGGCCCACCAGGCAAAGGCCAGGCCGGCGAAAAAGAGCACGCTGGAACCCGCCACCGCCGGGGCCAGCAAGCGACGCTCCCGTCGGGTGAGACCGGGCAGCACAAACGCCAACCCCTCGAACAACCACCAGGGCAAGGCCATCACCAGGCCCGCGTAGCCCGCCACCTTGAGGGACACGAAGAAAAACTCTCCGGGCGCCAGCTGGAGAAAACGGATGCCCTCCGCCGGCCGCTCCAGCAGCCGCACGAGGGGGCGCACCACCACCACGGCGCCAGCGGCGGCCACAAGGAGCACCAACAGACTGCGCAAGATCCGCCGGCGCAACTCCTCCAGATGCTCCACCAAGCTCATTTCCACTTCGCCCGGACAGTCATCGTCAGAGATGTCGCCGCCGGGGAGGGTGGAGCCAATCGTCGGGAAGGGAGCCACGGCCGTGGAGGAGGACTCCGCAGCGGCGGCGGACTCCGCGGCGGCGGAAGAATCCGCGGCGGAGAACGGGGGGGTGGCCTTGGAAGTGGACGTCACCGCCGAATCCTAGGAAGCCGCCAGCAGGGCTCGGGCCCGATCCGGATGCCCCCACAGAATCTCGCCACCGCGATGACGCACCGTGCCGGCCCCTGCGCCAGGGAGTCTCTGGAGCGCCTCAACCGGCACCATCACCACCGGCACGCGAGCATTGCCCCGACCCTGGCTGAAATGGGCGGCCAAGTCCGCCGCTGCCGCCAGGTCGGCTTCGGCGGCGGCCGCCACGGAGGCCTTGAGCACCACATGGCTGCCGGGAACTTCTTGGGCATGGAACCACAGATCGCCGCGACGGGCCTGCCGCAGGCTGATCCAATCGTTCTGACGATGGTTGCGCCCCACCTGCAGGCACAGGCCTGAGGGAGAGCGGAGTTCCAGGGGATGGGGGGCGGCCGCCACGGTCTCCCCCCGCGGCCGTGGACGGGTGGCCTCCCGCGAGACGGCTTTGGCACGGGGCTCCAGCTGCCGCAGATCCTCCTCCAGGGCCGCCAACTGATCGGCGTGGTCCGCCTGATCGACGTAGACCAGGGCCTCCTCCAGCCAGGCCTGGCGCTGCTGATGGGCCTCCAGGCGCGGTTGGATGGCCGCCACGGACCTCCGTTGCTTGCGTGCCCGCCTGTAAAGCGTTTGGGCCTCCTGGATCTGCTCCTTGCTGGGGGCTGGCAGACAGAGGAGGGCATCCGCCTGGCGCTGAAGCTGGTCGCTGTCCGTGGCGGCCACCAGCAGGGCCTCCTGCTCCCGCCGCTGACGCCCCTGCCGCTCCGCCAGGCCCTCCAACCGGTGGCGCAGGGCGCCTCGGCGTCGCTCCAGCTCGCGGGCATCGAGCCAGGCCCGGGTGGCAGTGGCCAAGGCGGCGTGGGTGGCAAGGGGGGCCCGGGGTTCTTCCGCGCTGCCCCCCCAGCAGCGGTAGCCCCCCCGAGGATCCCAGCGGAGGGCAAAGCGCTCCTGCTCCACCGCCAACAGCCAGGCCTGCCAACGGCTCCACAGCTGCTCCCATTGGTCGGCGTTGAGGTGCTGGACCGGCTGTTCCCCCGCCAGTGCCTCGCCCCCCTCGCGAGGAGCCTCCAGGAGCTGCCGCACCAGGGCGGGACTCAGCCCCTGGTAAGTGTCCAGCAGGGCTTCGCCCAGCGGCTGGGGGAGGGCAAGGAGGCGTCGCTGCCAGCGGTCGCGGGGCTCCTCGGAGCGGGGAACCTCCCCACTCAGGGCCGGCGGGGCGGTGTAGGGATCCCCTGTGCCAATCGGACGCCAACGGGACTGGGTCGGCCGCACCTGGCGCGCCAGGGCAATCACCTGCTCCTGGCCGTTGAGGAGAAACAGGTTGCTGTGACGCCCCATCAGCTCCAGGACCAGCTGACGCTCGGGCGGTTCCCCCGGACGGGGCGCGAAAGCGAAGCTGACCACCCGCTCCCACCCCTGCTGGCGAATGGCCACCAGGGCCAGTCCGCGGAGGGCGTGCTGCACCTGGGAGGCCAAGGTGCTCCCCTCCCCTTGCCGGGGCGGCGGCGGGATCGCCAGCAGGCGCGGGGCTTCCGCCAGCCAGCTGACTTCCAACCACTGCACCCCGCCAAGGTGGCGCAGGGCCAGCTGCAGAGTCTGGCCGTCGGGCTGCTGCGCCTTCTCAAAGCGACTGGGCACTACAGCGCCACGCAGCTCTGCCACCAGGGCACGCAGGGTTGTGGCATCAATGGGTTGGAGACGAGGAGGGGGGAGGGGCTGGCCCATGGGGCGGGCAGATCCGGGCTGACCTCTACTGTGCGGCCAGGCCTGCCGAAGGGTGGGCCGCCGCTGCTCCAGACAGGATGACCCAGCCCGCCGGCGCTTCGAACGCGTCCCCCTCCGGCCAGCTCACGGTGCTCACCGGCCCGAGTGGTGTGGGCAAGGGCACCCTGGTGCGGACCCTGCTGGCGCGCCATCCCGAGCTGTGGCTGTCGGTCTCCGCCACGACCCGCTCCCCTCGGGCAGGCGAGGTGGAGGGGGAGCATTACTTCTTCCTCTCGCCGCAGCGCTTTGTGCAACAGGTGGAAGAGGGGGGCTTTCTGGAGTGGGCCTCCTTCGCGGGCCACCGCTACGGCACCCCCCGCGCCGCGGTGGAGGAGAAGCTGACCGCGGGCCGGCCCGTACTTCTGGAAATTGAGGTGGAGGGGGCCCGCCAGGTGCGTCGCTCCTGTCCCGCTGGCCGGCAGATCTTTATCGCCCCCCCCTCCTTCATGGAGCTGGAGCGCCGCATTCGGGGGCGAGGCAGCGACACGGAGGAGGCCATCCAGCGCCGGCTGGCCCGGGCGCGGGAGGAGCTGGCGGCGGCGGGCGAATTCGACGCGCTGCTCGTCAATGACGACCTGGAGGCCGCCGGCCAGGAGCTGGAGCGGCTGCTGGGCCTGTGCCCACCCCTGCCCTGAGCGAGCTCTGACGGCGGCAGGGACAGGCACAAAAAAACGACCCCGTGGGGTCGTTTTTTACACAAAATGCGCGGAAAGGAAGACCGCAAAAATTCAGCCAACTCCTTAGAGCGGGTGGAAGAGCAGATCAGGGAAAAACCGATTGAACTCAATCATGATGCCCGCTGTCAGGGTGAACCAAATGGCGGCAAAAACTGGTGCGGTGGTGAGAAATTTCTTCATGGTTTCTGAGGGAGGAGAACGAGGGGTGAAGGCGGCGGTTGTGGATCAGCGCGGCGAGACGGTGACCTTGCTGTCAGCTTCCACCAACTTGCCACCAGTGAATTCCCGCAGAGCCGCCAAGGGCCAGGACGCAGCCGCCAGGGTGCTTTTGAAGGCCAGAGGCAGATCGATCTGGATCTCCTTCATGGTGGCGTCCTTGCCCGGACGGACAGCGATCAGGTAACCGCGGCCAGCCCAGCCGATGCAACCGGCAATGTAGAGAAACGCGATGCCGGGAATGATGAAGTCACCGGCATGGCTCCAGCGCCCATCCACAATCAGGTGGGGAAGGCCATCCGTGCCGCAAAGGGCCTGGCTATAGAGCTTGAAACGGGCCTTGGCCTGGTCGGTCTTGGCGGCGCCGGCCCGTTGCTGGAAGCGGACGCTTTCCGAGCAGGGGGTGAGACCACCGATCTCGGCGTGGGCCACGGGCACCCATCCAAAGAGCAGGAAGGCGGTGAGGAGAACGGAGAGGAAACGGCGCATGGACGGGGCCGCGGTTCAAGATGTCATCGCGGACAGTAGGGGAGAGCCCAGGGGAGCATGCCGGTAGTTCTGGCCCTCGAAACAAGTTGTGACGAGTCTGCCGCCGCTCTTGTGAGCGAGGCGGGGGTGTTGGCTGCGGCGCTGGCCTCCCAGGTTGAGGAACACGCCCGCTGGGGAGGCGTGGTGCCGGAGATCGCCTCCCGCCGGCACCTGGAGGCCCTGCCGGGATTGATCGCCCAGGTGCAGCGGGAGAGTGGCCTGTCGCTGGAGGCGATCGATGCTGTGGCCGCCACGGTGACGCCGGGTCTGGTGGGGGCCTTGTTGGTGGGCTCGGTGATGGGTCGCACCCTGGCACGGCTGTACCAGAAGCCTTTTCTGGGGGTGCATCATCTGGAGGGCCATCTCTGCTCCGCCTGGCTGGCGGGCGACGCCCCCCCCATGCCCCATCTCGTGTTGTTGGTCAGCGGCGGCCACAGCGAGCTCATCCGGGTGGAACGGCCCGGCCACTACCGACGGCTGGGGCGCAGCCGGGATGACGCGGCTGGTGAATGCTTTGACAAAGTGGCGCGCCTCCTGGGGCTGGGCTATCCGGGGGGACCGGCGATCGAGCAGGCGGCCCGGGGCGGGGATGAACGCCGCTTTGCCTTCCCCAAAGGCCGCGTGTCTCTCCCCGGCGGGGGCTTCCACCCCTACGACTTCAGTTTCAGCGGCCTGAAGACCGCCGTCGGGCGCCAGGTGCGGGAGCTTCAGCAGAGCGGTGGCGTCCTCCCCCTGGCGGATGTAGCCGCCAGCTTCCAGGCGGTGGTGGGCGACGTGCTGGTGGAGCGCAGTCTGCGCTGCCTGGAGGAGCAGGGGCTCGACACCCTGGTGCTGGTGGGCGGTGTGGCGGCGAACCGGCGGCTGCGGCTGCGGCTGCGAGAGCAGGCCTCCGCCCGGGGGATCGACTGGCGCGTGGCGCCGCTGGCCTACTGCACCGACAACGCCGCGATGATTGGGCGCGCCGCCTTGCAACGGCTGGCGGCAGGCCAGACCAGCTCCATTCGTCTGGGGGTGGCCGCCCGCTTTCCTCTGGAGGAAGCCGACAAGCTCTATGGCGATGAACCGCCGTTTTAAAGGGCGCTGGACAAACAAGGCAGAGGCTTGGAGGCGATATCCAGTAGATTTGCTCCCTCCTTTTCAAGGCCCAGCGCGAGGTGGGCGTCCGTCATGGAACCGGCCCGCCCGCCACTGGATTCTCCGGAGGGGCTTCCCGTCAGCCCGGAGTGGCCGGAGACTCCCTCAGAGGCCCATCGGGCTGATGTTCAACCCGAACCCGTTTCCCAGGCGGAACTCAACGCCTGGCGGCGGGGGTTCACTCCCCAGGCGGAGATCTGGACCGGCAGGCTGGCGATGGTTGGGCTCTCGGTTGGTCTCACGGTGCTGATCGTGGCGCGATTGGCCCATCACGGCTGACCTCCACCGCCCACCAGCCCCCCACAGGACCCGGTGCATTCACAGCCCAACAAGCCGGGATCGAGCATGGATCGCCATGACGAGATCGAAGGCTTCCGGCGGCATGGCAGGGCTGACCAAACGTCCTGTGGAAGCTGGGGATCAGGGCGCCTGTCCATCGGCGGACCCGTCGTCATTTGTGCCCAGCCAGGACGGTTCGCGTTCTTCAGCTCCATTTGCGGGACCTCACCTTGACGTTGAGGCAGCCCTGGGCGGGGCATGGGAAGGCAGGTCCGAATCGAGCTGAGTAGGCCACGTTCTGCTGCGTTCGCGCGGCTCGGCGGAGGGGCATCTTGAGGGCACCTCGAAAAATCACTGTTGGCCTGCCGTCACTGGCCAGCGATGTCAGTGACGGCAATGGATTTCACTCCGGGAAGCGGGTGGAGGCGGGATTTTTCGAGGTGCCCTTGAAACAATCAGCTCTGGCGCGAGCCGCCACTGGCCAGCCAGATTGGTCGCCGCAAGGGAGCTCACTCTGGGACGCGAGGGGAGAAGGACGTGTTCAACCTGCCCTGAACGTGTC
>JBKDSV010000235.1:0-22078 GCA_046340795.1 Cyanobacteriota bacterium
CACAACTTCCCCCTGGATCTGGCCTCCGCGGAAGCCACCCCTGTGGCCCTCACCGCTCCCAGCATCGGTTGAGTGATCTCTTGAAGCCTTCGGGCTGATCCGTTGATGCCCCTGCCGCAAGGTGGGGGTTTTTTGTTGTGCCCACTCGTGAGTGATACATGCTGCTAGAAAACACGAGCTTGAATGGCAATGACTCACTCCTCTCCAACTGTTCTGTGGCTTGTGGACATGCTCAGAACCAGACTTACTGGCCAGCCAACCTCGCAACAACCGTGCAGATGACCTATATTGAGATTCATTGCGCATCCAATCAAGTTGGACGAACTCCTTCCCATTGTTTCCAGCCCTTTCCCCGTCTCCGCAAGCTTGGCGATCGGAACATTTCTCGCTGTAGTGATCATTGCGCTGCTTGAATCCGGCCAAAGCAGCGATGATGATGATTCCGGACCTGGAGATGGTGGCTTGATGCAACCTGTAGGGCTTAATGCCTGAGCGGCTAATCCAACTGATTGGTTCTAAATTCTTGCTTAATGCAATAAGTAACCCGGCTAAATAAACATAACATGACGTGCGAGGCAGGCCGGCAGCTGCTTGGGTTGTTGCCACTGGTGGGTTGAAGTTTTTTCTCTGGCTACTGAGACACCTCAAAAATCAGTCCCAGTGCGCTGCAGCTGGCGATCCAGGAGCCTGTTGCGCATAGATGTCCATGCGGGTATGTCGAGATAATTCGAACTCAAGATGGGATTATTCCGCGATAAATTCAGCTCCGGCTCGACTGGATCCAGGTCAAATCTGCTTCCAAAAAAGGATTGCTGGAGAAACTGTTTGATTGGGCCAGCTCAATGAGCTCCTCAACAGCTCTCGGTCGATGCGTCCCGCAGTTTTTATATGTGACCGTTAACCCAGTTTTTCGGGCACCTCGAAAAATCACGTTTGGCCTGCCGCGACCGGTCAGCGAGGTCCGTGAAGGGAAGGGATTTCACTCCGGCAGGCAAGGGGGAGGCGGGATTTTTCGAGGTGCCCTTTCTACGAGCAACAGGCTTCTAGTGTACAGTCCCGCAAATGCGCTGTAAATCTTTTGATGAGTATCTCGCCCGGAGCCCTTGCTGAGGAAGGCAGCTGGACGCGCGGACCAAGCCGAAGACGACGCGTGAACTTGCGGGACGGGCACTAGACTGTAGCCGCAAAGAATGCCACTCCGGGAGGAGAGAAAAGAAAAGATTTTCCCAAGTGCTTATGGGTACCTCGAAACATCACTTTTGACCTGCCGCGACTGGCCGGGCGAGGTTCGTGACAGGAAGGGATTTCACTCCGGGAGGCAAGGAGGATGCGGAATCTTTCCAGCTGCCCTTGATTGTTGAGAGAGAAGCCTCTCAAAGATAGACCTCCTCCTCGGGGTAGCTTACGCCTTTGGCGGAGCTGCGACCGTAGAGGGCGGAGAGCAAGAGCAGGATGCCCAGCCGTCCCACGAACATGCCAACAATCAAGACCAGCTGACCCCAGCGATTCAGCTGGCTCGTGACCCCTACATCCAAGCCGACGGTGCAAAAAGCCGACATGCAGGTGAACAATTTCTCCAGAAAGGTGAAATGGCCCGCCAGGCTCTCTTCCCCGTCAGCGGTGGGGCCGAGCCCGAGCAACAGCGTCATCCCGACCACGAACAAACCGGATGCCAACGTCACTCCGACCGCCTTGAGAATCAGCTCCGGCGCGATGCGTCGCTGGCGAATCACCACCTCTCGCCTGTTATCCAGCGTGGAGCGCGTGGCGCCCAACAGCAGAGCAAAGGTGGTGGTCTTGATGCCCCCGCCTGTGCCGCCGGGACTGGCGCCGATGAACATCAAACCGATCATCAGCAGCAACCCCGCGTCAGAAAGGGTGTTTTGTGACAACACTACCGTGTTGAAACCGGCTGTACGTGTGGTGATGGATTGAAAGATTGTGACCTGTAGCTTATCCCAAATTGAAAGGCTGCTGATCACACCATCCGTTGCAAATTGCTCTGTAAATAGTAATCCAATTGCCCCCACCGCGATCAGCAGGAGGGTGCTCCGAATCACCAATCGGGTGTGCAGGCTCAGATTGCGCAGGCGGCGCAAGCGCAAGCGTTTGTTCCAGAGATCATTCGTCACCCGCCAACCGATGCCGCCGATCACAATCAAACTGCCGATGACCCCATTCACCACCGGCTGCGAGCGGTAGGCCACCAGATTGTCGCTGAACAAGCCAAATCCCGCGTTGTTGTAAGCACTGATGCAGTGAAACAGGGAAGCCCACAGCCGCGCCCCCGGATTTTGAATGTCGCTAAAGCCAAAGCCATAGAGGATCAGAGACCCCAATCCCATGATGATCGCCGCCGTCAACAAGATGGAATTGAAGGTCGGACCAATCCCTCCCACCCCGAATTCATCAAGGGCCCGTCCTCGATCCAGCCGCTGTCGCAGTCCGGAGCGCCCCTGCACAAAGCCCTGCAGAAAGGTGGTGATGGCCATCAGTCCCAAACCGCCGATGACGATCAGCGCCGCCAGCACGATCTGTCCGAACAGGGTGAGCTCCTGGCCCACGTCAATGATCGACAGACCCGTCACCGTGATGGCGGAGGTGACCGTGAACAAGGCCTCCCACAGTCCCACCGACTCCGCGGAGCAGGCGGGTGAGGCCAGGATCAGCGTGCCGACGCTGATCACCAACAGACCGGTCACCACTGTGAATTGCGGCACGGTGAGATGGCGCCGCCAGTGATCCAGGCGGGCCATGGCCTGCGCCAGCAGGGGAGCGGAGCTCACGACAATCGGCGAAAAGGGCACGCTATTGAATGGCAGGGTTCATCCGGAGCAACCCGCTTGGATTCCGGCCCCTGGCGCCACCACCTGTTGCTGGCCGGTGGCGGCCACACCCATGCCCTGGTATTGCGGCGGTGGCTGATGCAGCCCCACCGGCGTCCGCTCGCCAGCCGGATTTCCCTTGTCAGTCGCCACAGCAGCCTCTGCTACTCGGGCCTGGTGCCCGCTGTTCTGGCGGGTTTCCAAGACCCCTCCAGCTGTCGCCTGGATCTGCGCCGTCTTTGCGCCCTGGCCAACGTGGCCTTTGTGCAGGCGGAGATCGTGGGGCTCGATCCCGCGGCCCGCTTGCTCCAGCTGGAGGGCCGGCCCTGCCTGGCCTTTGATCGCCTCAGCCTGGATCTGGGCGCCTTCACCCCCGCGGCTGCGGGCGAGATCGCCGTCAAACCCCTGGAGCCCTTTCTGGCCTGGTGCGAAGAAGCGGTCCCCAGCGAGCCCCGCCTCCGTGGCGGCGGGGCTTCGGCGGTGGAGGTGGCCCTGGCGTTGCGGGCCCGCGGGGCCCGTCCCCAGCTGCTGCTGCGAGGATCGAGCCTCCACTTGGCCTCCGCCGCCGCCAACCGCTTGGCGGAGCGTCTCCTGCAGGAAGCCGCCATCCCCCTGCGACGCCAGGTGGGGGAAGATCAGCCGGCGGATGTGGCCTGCACGGGCGGTCGGGCTCCCCGTTGGCTGGCCGCCGCGGGCTTGCCCGTCGACCCCGCCAGCGGCCGTGTGCTCACTGACCCGAGCTTGGAGGTGCTGGAGCATCCCGGGCTGTTTGCCGCCGGGGATTGTGGCCTGATCGCCCGCCATCCCAGGCCCCCCTCCGGGGTGTGGGCCGTGCGCGCGGCGCCGCTGCTGGCGATCAATCTGCGTCGCAGCCTGGACGGGCGCCCTCTGGTGCGCTGGCGGCCCCAGCGCTGGGCGTTGCAGCTCCTCGGCGATGGCGGCCTGAGGGGACGTCCCGGGGCGTTGGCGTTCTGGGGGCCCTTCGCCATTGGCCCCAGCCCCTGGCTCTGGCGTTGGAAGCAGCACCTGGATCAACGCTTCATGGCCGAATTCGCCGCCCTGCGCCCGATGAGCGCCGCCCGCGGGGGCTCTGCTGTCGCAACGGCTGACGGGATGGCCTGTCGCGGCTGCGCCGCCAAACTGGCTCCCGCTCCCTTGCGCTCCGCCCTGAGCCGGCTGGCCGCCCTTGATGGCGCCTCTGTCGCGCCCCTGGCGGAGGATGCCCCCCTGCTGCGCCATCTTGACGGCGGCCTGCGTCTGCTGCAGAGCGTGGATGGCTTCCCCGCCCTGGTGGCCGATCCCTGGTTGAACGGCCGCCTGACGGCTCTTCATGCCTGCGGCGATCTGTGGGCCAGTGGCGCCACGGTCGACAGCGCTCAGGCGGTGGTCACCGTGCCGCCGGGGTCCGCCGCGGTGCAAGAGGAGGTGTTGCTGCAGACCCTGGCGGGACTGCGCTCCGTGTTGGATCCCCTCGGCGCTCGCCTGCTGGGCGGCCACACCCTGGAGGGGCGTGACGGGGCCGGGTTGGCGGTCAGCCTGACCGTCAACGGTCTGGCGCCGGCCAACCGGCATTGGGCCAAAGGTCCCCTGCGACCCGGCGATGCCCTCCTGCTCAGCCGGCCCATCGGCAGCGGGGTGCTGTTCGCCGCGGCGATGGCCGGCCTCCCGTGCGGCGCCTGGCTCGACGGCGCCCTGGCCCAGATGGAGCGAGATCAGTCCAGCCTGGTTCCTCTGTTGGCGGCCCATGGTTGCCACGCCTGCACGGACGTCACCGGCTTTGGCCTGTTGGGCCATCTCGGTGAGATGCTCGCCTGCTCGCCACCGGCAGCAGCCGTGGGCAACGGTGCGGATGCGGGGGTGGTGGTGGATCTCGATGGCGCGGCTCTGCCTGTCTTTGCCGGCGCCTTGGATCTTCTGGCCGCAGGCCGGGCCAGCAGCCTCGCCCCGGCCAACGCCGAGTCCCTCTCCCTGCTGCAGGGTTCCGTGCGCTGGAGGGGCTCTGAGCCCCTGCAAGCCTCCCTGGCGGGCCTGTTGATCGACCCGCAGACGTGCGGTCCACTCCTGGCCGCCCTGCCGGCCGCTCAGGCGCCTGCGGCCCTGGGTGCTCTGCATGGGGCGGGATTTGGCCAGGCCCGTGTGATCGGGCATGTCCGTGCCGGGCCTTGAGAAGGGCCTTGGCCCTTCCGGTTCTCAGGGCGCCTGGACCAGCCCCTGGCGCAACAGTTGGTCAGCGGCGGCCCGCGCCGCCAGCGTCCCCAGATCCACCGCTGTCACCGCATGGGCTGTGGTCTCCCGGTCGTAGCAGCGGTCGTAGTAGTCGAGCATCTGGGCGCAGGCCCGCTCCATCTGGCCCAGGCCAATCGCCTCGACCGCCGCCGCCGTGCGTTGGGGGCCCAGGCGTTTGCTGATGCGCAGGGTGGCCTCGACCAGGGCGGCGGGGTCCTGGTGGCCGTAGATCGCCACCAGGTGCCGCAGCCGCTCCTCCAGGGGACGCCGCACCTCCAGCAGAGGGGCGGCTTTCATCTGTCGCCACAGCCCTGCCGGGATGCGACAGCGGCCCACCTGGGCGCTCTCGGCCTCCAGCCAGATCTCCGGGGCTTGCTCGTGCTGCCGAAGAACGGCGGCCAGGCGGTTCTCGAACTGCTCGCTGCTCGGTTGGGCCGGTAGGCCCAAACCGCCAAAGCTGCTGCCCCGATGGTGCGCCAACCCCTCCAGGTCGATCACCGCCACGCCCCGGGCGGCCAGGGCCTGCAACAGCTCCGTCTTGCCCGTGCCGGTGCGGCCTCCCAGGAGGCGCAGGGGCCATGGCCTCTCTGTGCACGCCAGCACCCAGTGGCGGTAGGCCTTGTAGCCACCGTCGAGCACGACCACCGGCAGGTCGAGGGTTGAGGCGAGCCAGGCCACGCTGCTGGAACGCAAACCGCCGCGCCAGCAGTGCAAGCGCAAGGGCCCTTCAGGCTGCCGCGCCTGGATGGCGAGGAGCTGATCCGCGAGCCGATCCAGGCGCGATCCCACCAACGCGAGGCCTCTACGCACGGCCAGCTGGCGGCCAGCTTGTTTGTAGAGCGTCCCAACTTCGGCTCGCTCCGCATCGGTGAAGAGAGGAAGATTGAGGGCTGCCGGGATATGGCCCTGTGCAAATTCTGAGGGGGTGCGCACATCCAGCAGAGCTCCCTTGCCTTGCAGGAAGGCATCGATCCCTAGGGGTGGTTGCATGTCCAGCCCCCCATGGCCTCTGAGTTCAGCGGCAACCAGGCATTTCCGAGCGTTTCAGATCTCGCCGCTTTCCACTTGGGCAACCACCCAGGGGATGATTTCATCCAAGGCGTCACTGAGGCTGGTTTCAGCGGTGAATCCAAGAAGATCCGCCGCTTTACGCGTATCAGGAACGCGCTTTTGCACATCGTATTGAAAGGGCTTGTCACTGGTGTAACGGAAGGGCTTGTCGGGATTCATCTTTTGCCAGATTAACTCCGCCAACTCGATCACAGAAGTGGACACTGAGGTGGAGAGATTAAAATCATTATTGATTGCGGCTGGATCTTCCATGGCCATGCGGATTCCTTTGGCTAAATCCCCGCCATAGGTGTAGTGCCTGACCTGCTCACCACTGCCGAGAATGTGAAGAGGATCCTGACCTTTAGCAATTTTTTGCACTAAATCCGGCACCACATGACTCATGGCCAAGGTGACGTTACCGGAGAGAATTTCCTTGTCAGCCAAGGCTCGTTTTTCGCCAATGCCAATGCAATTGAACGGCCGAATGATCGTGTAAGGGAGCTGGTACTGCTCCTGGGCACCTTGGGCAAAATATTCCACCGCTAATTTTTGGAACCCATAGGTGGATAGGGGGGGAGGTGATGTTTTTTGCATGCCTTCCGCCGTGGGATAAACATCACAAGATTCAAAGACCATGGAGGATGAAAGCACGGTGATCTTTTGCAGTGACTTGTGTTTGTGCGCCTGGATGGCGGCGTCAAATGTGCTGGCTGTGATGCGTTCGTTTTCCGCGATCAGGTCGTAGGCGAATTCGTGAAAATAAGAAATTCCACCAATCAGGGCCGCTCCAGCCACAAGATGCTGACAGCCATCCAGCAAGTCAAGCAGGAGCGCACTGTCTTTGGCGTCACCTTCGACAAGCTTATATCTTGGATTGGAATCATAGGATTTATAGACTCGTCCGTACTTGCTGAAATTATCCAAGCCGACAACCTGGTAGCCGCTATTCAATAACTCCTCAACAAGATACCCTGCAATAAAACCATTGGCACCAGTAACAAGAACTGTTTTTTCCTGGCCTTGATTAGTCTGAGAAAACATGGTAAACCCGTTTGGTGCCGTAGTTTAGTTTAGCATAGGGCTTATGGGGAACAGCAACAATGATCGTATCGGCCTTCTCGATGACTTCCTCAGCTGAAAGCCAGGATTCATGCTGACAATAGGCATCACTGCAGAGCACATGCGCACCGCGAAATTGGAGAATCTTTTTCAGGCGAAATGAAAGGGAATCTCTGGTGTCATCTACATCCGCTTTAAAGGCCATTCCCAGAATTCCGACCGTATGCTGATTTAGATTTTTACCTCGAAATAACTGCTCTACAATGAAAGCTGGATAGCCTTCATTGATGTTCATCGCGGCTTGTCCAAGAAAAAATTGATTGCCATAGAAGGAAAACAACTGGATCGTGTCCTTCAGCAGGCAGGGACCCGCGGCAAAACCAGCTTTGGGCAGGAATTTATTGCGTTCATACCCATCAGTCATGGCGTGATGAACACGGTTGTAATCACAACCATAGGATTCAGCGATCATCGAAAATTGATTGCTGGCCGCAAATTGAATGTAGCGCCAAGCGTTGGAGAAAAGCTTGGCTAATTCTGCTTCTTTAACAGAACAGATAACGATCTTATCTGTTAGGTGGCGAAATAACTCGGCGGATAAATCAATCGCCTCTTCACATGCCCCAGAAATGATTTGCGGCAGATTTTTAATCTCTTGTACAGCATATCCCTGCACGATTCGTTCTGGACAATAGGATACATTATGGATTGACTTTGTGGCGAGAATGCCGCTGATTCGTTCAAAGGCGCCAGGATAGACAGAGCTTCGAATGACAACGAGTGTGTCTTTTTTGATCGTGATTGATATGGCTTCAATGCAGGCAAGGAAGGGGGCCAGAATCGGTGACATGTATTCATCCACTGGCGTGCCGATGCACACAATAACCACATCGGCTTCTGCCAGGCTGTCATAAGAATCTGTGAGATGCAGCCTTCCGTTGGCCAGGGCCCGGGCCAGCAAGGGCTCGGCTCCATACTCGACAAAGGGCAACTGGCCACTGAGCACCAGCTCGAAATTCTTTTGATTGGAGTCAAGCAAGGTGACCTGAAAGCCAGCCTCGGCAAACATGATTCCCAGCGGCAGACCAATGTGACCCAGACCGCCAACGATGCAGATCCGGGTCCTGTCTGGATTCATGTGCGTCAAGATGACCATGCTTGGGAACAATTTTAACATTCCTCTCCGGCCCGACAAGCTCTCTGTGTTGGAACGGCCCCCATGCGGCAATCAAGTCCCTGGGGGGGCGCAGTGTAATCTCCAGAATGATCTTGGCCAATTAGTTCACAGGAGTTGGATGCATGCGTCGCCGTCGGTTTGCGTTGCTTGTCAGCGTGGGTGTGGTCGTCTCCTCGCTGGTGGGCCTGGGCCTCTCCACACCCATGCTCTCCGTCGCAGCTGGCCCTCCCTCCGCCTCCTCCCTGCCCACCCTCCGCCTGAGCGCCATCCCGGATCAAAATCCGGAGAAGCTCAACCGCCTCTATCCACTGGTCGCCAGGGTGCTCTCCAAGCAGCTGGGAGTGGAGGTGCGCTATGTGCCGATGGTGGATTACGCCGCCGCGGTCAGCGCCTTTCGCACGGGTGATCTGGATCTTGTCTGGTTTGGCGGGCTCACGGGTGTCCAGGCCCGCCTGCAGAAGCCAGGCGCCAAGGTGGTCGCCCAGCGCGACATCGACGCGTCATTTCACAGTGTCTTCATCGCCAATCCCAGCAGTGGCCTGCGCCCCTTCGTGCCCATGAAGGGCCTGACCGCTCTCAAGGGCAAGCGCTTCACCTTTGGCTCGGAGAGCTCCACCTCCGGTCGTCTGATGCCCCAGTGGTTCCTGGCTCAGGCCGGCGTCAAGTTGAGCGATTTTGCCGGAGGGGCCCCGGGGTTCAGCGGCAGCCATGACGCCACCATCGCTCTGGTGCAAAGCGGGGCCTACCAGGCCGGTGTGGTCAACGAGCAGGTGTGGCGCAGCAGTCTGCGCAACGGCAAGGCCAATCGCAACAAGGTGTTCTTGCTCTGGAAAACACCTGGCTATCCCGATTACCACTGGCTGGCCCAACCCAACCTGGATCGCCGCTTCGGGCCAGACTTCACCGCCAAGATCCGCAAGGCGATCATCAGCTGGCGGCAGAAGGATCCCGATCAGAACACCATCCTCGAACTGTTCGGCGCCCAGCAATTCACCACGGCCCGTCCCGAGGACTACAAGCGCATCGAGGAGGTGGGTCGCCAGATCGGCTTGATCCGTTGAGATCCGTTCCATGGAGCCCCTGCTGCGCCTAGAGAGCATCACGGTGGAAGGTCGTGGCCAGCCGCGCCTGCGACAGGTCAGCTTGAGCCTGTGGCCAGGGGAGCGGGTGGCCCTCCTCGGCGCCAGTGGCGCCGGCAAGAGCACCCTGCTGTCTGTGGCCAATGGCCTGATTCGCCCGCAGACGGGGCGCGTGTTGTGGAACGGTGCCCCCGCCGCCCGCTCCCGCGCTGCCCGTCGCCGGCAGCAGGCCCGCATCGGCACCCTGTGGCAAGACCTGCGCCTGATCGAGGAGCTGAGCGTGCAACAAAATCTCAACACCGCCCGCCTGGCCCACTGGAGCTGGCTCAAGGCCTGGCTGAATTTGCTGCTGCCCCTGGAGACACCCGCCAACGCCGACGCCCTCGCCCGGGTTGACCTGGAAGCCCAGCTGCTGCCCCGAGCCGTGGCGGAGCTCTCTGGCGGCCAGCGCCAGCGGGTGGCGATCGCGCGGCTGCTCCGACAGGAAGCCGAGCTGTGGCTGCTCGATGAACCCCTGGCGAGTCTGGATCCCCGTCGCGCACGGGAGGTGTTGGCGTTGCTGTTGCGCCATGGCCAGGCCCCCCGGGGCCTGCTCCTCAGCCTGCATCGCCCCGATCTGTTGGCGGGGTTCGATCGGGTCCTCGGCCTGCGCCAGGGAGCTCTGTGCTTCGATCTGCCAGCGTCCGCCCTGGACGCGGCGCGGCTGGAGAGCCTCTACGCGGGGAACGGGCCCGATCCCGATGGCTGATTCCTCCGCGCCCCTCTCCGGGGCCCAGGGCCGCTGGAAGCCAGCCCCGCCGCTGCTTCTCCTGATGCCAGCGCTGGTGGTGCCGCCGCTGCTCCTGGCGCTGCCGGGCCAGGTGCACGCCGGTGGTCTGGATCTCATCGCTCGTTTTCTCCTGGCGGCGCTGCGCCCCTCCCTGGATCCCCTGATCTGGCGCTCGGCCCTCGACGGACTGGCCGTCACCCTGGGCATGGCCCTGCTCGGCTGGACCACGAGCCTGCTGGGGGGCCTGGTGTTGGGCTGTGCCAGCTCCCGCACGCTCTGGCGCGTGGCCTCAGGTCAGGTCTGGCCCGCCATGGCCCTGCGCCGCCTGTTGGCCATCCCCCGCTCCCTCCATGAACTCCTCTGGGGGCTGCTCCTGCTCCAGCTCCTGGGTTTGCGGCCCGTGGTGGCTGTGGTGGCGATCGCCCTGCCTTACAGCGCCCTGGTGGCACGGCTGGTGGCGGACCTGCTCGACGGGCTCGACACCTCCAGACTGGAGGCCTTGCGCTGTGCGGGCGCCTCCGCTCCCGCGGCGTTGCTCACCGCCCTTGGACCCGCCCTCTTGCCGGGTCTGTTGAGTTATGGCGGCTATCGCCTGGAGTGCGCCCTGCGCAGCGCCACCCTCCTGGGCGTCTTCGGCCTCGGCGGCCTCGGCACGGAGCTGCGCCTCACCCTGCAATCCTTGGAATTTGGTGAACTCTGGGTCGGCCTCTGGCTCCTGTTTGCCGCCATGCTCCTGCTGGAGCGATCCCTGGCCGCCCTGCGTCGCCGCTGGCTGGCCCCGAGGCGGCTGCGCCTGGCCCAGCCGGGCAACGACAAGACGCGGCCGCTGGTGGCGGGGGGACGGGAACTGGCCCTGGCGGTGATGATCCTGCCTGTTCTCTGCTGGCTCGTGGCTGGCGCACTGGGGGTGCGCCTGGCGGATCTCACCACCGTTCAACCCCTCCCCCCCCTGGGACCACCCCAGTGGGGGCAGGCGCTCGCCCTGCCTTGGCCCTCCCTGATCGCCAACACCCTCGCTCTGACGCTGCTCGCCGCGGCGCTGGCCGTGGGCCTCGCTCCTTTGCTGCTCCTGGTGGTTGCCCCATGGCCGTGGGCCCAGGCGCTGGTGCGTTCGGGCTGGGCCTTGGGCCGACTCTGGCCCCCCCCCCTGACGGCCCTGCTGCTGCTGTTTGTTCTGCGGCCGGGCCTGCTCACCGCGGCCCTGGCCCTGGGCTTCCACAACCTGGGCATTCTCGGACGCCTCCTGCTGGAGGGGATCGAGGAGGCTCCGGCTGGCCCCCGGGAGGCCCTCCTGCTGATGGGTGGCGGTCCGCGCTGGAGCCTGCTCTATGCCTCCTTCAGCGCGGTCGCCCGCTCCTATCTCGCCTACGGGGCCTATCGGGCCGATGTGATCCTGCGGGAGACGGTGGTGGTGGGTCTGATGGGCGCCACCGGCCTTGGCAGCCAGCTGCTGGAGAGCCTCAGTGCCTTTGCCTGGGAGCGGATCCTGGTCCTGGTGGCCGTCTACGGCGCCCTCACCCTGCTCGGGGAGGAGCTGTCCGACCGCCTGCGGCGGCGGTGGCTGGCGTTGCCTTCCCCTCCCGCAGGGAAAGACGCTCAGGCCTCCACAACGCTGGCGTCGTCTACCCCATCCCTTTCCTAATTCTTAACCGCCTCGCCGCTGGCTCGGTCAAGAATGGGAGAGTTCCCCGCCCCGGCCCGTGTCTCTCCTGGACGACCTGCGGCGGCTGCGTGCGCACCTGGTGGCGATGGAGGCCAGGGAGGCCCCCACCCTGGCCTCCATCGCTCCCCCCTACCAGGAGAGCGCGCGCAATCTGCTTCACGTCATCGCGTTTCACCAACACAACCACCCGGGCCTGGTCACCACCCTGCGGGAGCGGGGGTTGAGTTCCCTGGAGGGGTGCGATGCCCATCTGGCGGCCTCTCTGGGGGCGGTGATCTCTGTGCTTGAACACCTGGAGGGAGAGACTCCCCGGCCGGATCCCTTGCCGCGGGGTCCCAGCCATCGCCAGAGCCTCGAGCTGCGCAAGCACCGCAGTCAGGCGCTCTTCGGGCCGTCTGCCCGGCTCGGATCGCGGGTGATCATCGTCACCTTGCCCGCGGAAGCGGCCGAACACCCCGCCTTGGTGACCGAACTGGTGGAGGCCGGCATGGGCCTTGCCCGGATCAATTGCGCCCACGACACTCCCGCCATCTGGCGGCGGTGCGTCGAGAACGTTCGGCTGGCCAACCGGGCGACGGGGCGCTCCTGCCGCGTCGCCATGGATCTGGCCGGACCCAAGCTGCGCACCGGAGCGCTTCCCCCGCTCCCTGGCGTGGTGGATGGGCGACCACGACGGGATCGCTGCGGACGCCTGCTCCAACCGGCTCGCCTGCTGGCCCTCTCCACTGCCGCCGCGACCCCTGCCACCCCGACCGGGAACGGATCCAGGGCGGAGAGCGACCCCGCATTGGCGGACACCGTGCTGCCGGTGTTGCCGGAAGGATGGCAGGCCTTGGAGCCCGGTCAGCGCCTGCGGGGGCGGGATGCCTCCGGCCGTTGGCGGGAACTGCAGGTGATGGAGGTGCGACCGGAGGGGGTGCGGCTGAGTTGTCCACAGCGCTGCCGCTTCACGGCTGGTTTGCGGTTTGTTCAGGAGGGGGGCGAGGGCTATCTCATCGTCGCCCCCCTTCCGGCCGTCGCGGGGGAGCGCCTCTTGCGGGTGGGAGATGTCTTGCGACTGACGGCCGCCGTCACGGATGCGGCGGATGCCATCCCCTGTTCCTGCGGGGAGGTGTTGGGCTGCCTGCGGGTGGGTGAGCCGGTGGTGTTCGATGACGGCCGCATCCGGGGCCGCATTGAGGCGGCCCGGCCCGAGGAGGTGTTGGTGCGCATCACCGCCGCCCGTGCCCGGGGATCACGGCTGCGCTCCGACAAGGGCATCAACTTGCCCGAGAGCAGCTTGACCATCCCGGCCCTGACCGCCAAAGACCTGGAGGATCTCGACTTCGCCGCCGCCCATGCCGACATCCTCAACTACTCCTTTGTCCATCAGGTGGCCGACATCACGGCCCTTCACGCGCGATGCGCCCGCCAGGGCCATCCCCCGCCTGCCCTGGTGTTGAAGATCGAAACTCGCCAAGCTTTTCTCAACCTGCCCCGCCTGCTGCTGGCGGCCATGACCCAGCCCGCGCCCCTCGGGGTGATGATCGCTCGCGGGGATCTGGCGATCGAGTGCGGCTGGGAGGCCATGGCCGAGATCCAGGAGGAAATCCTTCGTCTCTGTGCCGCCGCCCATGTGCCATGCATCTGGGCCACTCAGGTGTTGGATTCCATGGTGCGCCGTGGCACGCCCACGCGGGCAGAGATCACCGACGCCGCCATGGGCGCGCGGGCCGATGCCCTGATGCTCAACAAGGGCCCCAATCTCACGGCCGCGGTGCAGAGCTTGCACGCCATCCTGGCGGGGATGGAAACCCTGCTGCCCGAGCACGGCCGCCATCAGGATCAATGGCCAACATCGCTGGTTTTTTCGGCGGATTCGGAGCAGAACTGACAGACCCATGCTGAGGCTCCGCGTCCGTCTCCGTTCCTGATGCCCTGGATCCGCCGCGCCCTTCCTTCGTTGGCTTGCGTGTTGCTTGTGCAGGCCGCCTGCGTGGTGGCCCTGTGGTTGCGGCAATCCCGCTTGGCCCCGCCAACCCGACCCGCACCCCACGCTCTGCTGGTGCAGGCCCTCGGATCCGGCGCCCTCGAACGCTGAGTCAATCCCCGCCCATCTGTGCCAGGGCTTGATGGAAGGCCCGCCTGCGGGGCGCTGCGATGTGGGCGTCGCGAAGGTGGAGCCACCGCTGCCAGTGCCCCTGTGCCCTCTGCTCCAGCAGGAGCTGCAGGACAGGGAGCGGCTCACGCCTCCAGGCGCCTTTTCCTTCCCTCTGCAAGGTTTGCGTCATCACCTGCAGATCGTGGATGTCGCCGAGGTGATCTTGCGCCGCTTTGAAGGTGTCCAGCCAGGCCAGCAGCGCAGGCTCCAGAAACGGTTGAAGGGTGTCCAGGGCGTACCGCACGGCTTTCAGGCGTTTGCGCAGGGCATGCAGGCTCGGATCCTGGGGGTCCTCAGACAACCAGCCCTGTTCTAAAAAGAGTCCGGCGCAGACGGGCGCCAGCCACTCCGCGGCCCAGGGCCTGAGGGGCAGGGATCCCAGGGCCGTGACACGGGGCTCTCGCACCCAGCCCCTGAGACGCGCCAGCAGTTTCAAATACCGTTGACCTTCCAGCGTCTCCACCAGGGTGGCAAAGCCCTGCTTCCGATCCCGTCCAAGCTGCCTGAGGGCTCGCTTCAGCGGGCCCTGCTCCCTGTCGGGCAAGGCTGGCGCCAGCTCTGAGCGCAGCAGCAGAGCCAACACATCCAGATCACGCGTCAGGCTGGTGTGACGGGCCACATCCGCCAATCGGGCCTCGCTCACCCCTTCGGGCAAGGAGAGGGCGGGGCCGAAGAGCTTGAGCACGCTGCGCAGCCGCCGCAAACTCACCCGCAGCTGGTGCAGGGGTTCTGGATCTCTGTCCACCAGCACCTCGGCCCGCAGTCGGCCAAGGCGACGGGTGAGGGTGTGGATGCAGGCGCAGGCGTAGTCCCCGGTGATGGGGGCGCCAAGAGAGGCTGGGGGGCCTTCCATCGCTCCCGATGGGATCGATTCAGATGTCCACGTCAGATGTCCACAACGCCGCAGTCTTCGATCACCACCGTCGCGCTGGGTTTGCCACTGCGGCTGCCGCGGGCTTCGATCGCCTGCAACACTTCCGTACCCTCGCGCAGCTGACCGAAGACCACGTGCTTTCCATCCAACCAGGGGGTGACCGCCGTGGTGATGAAGAATTGGGAGCCATTGGTGTTGGGGCCGGCATTAGCCATGCTCAACAGCCCAGCCTTGGTATGCTGCAACTGGAAGTTTTCATCTTCAAACTTCTTGCCATAAATGGATTCACCGCCAGTGCCATTGCCAGCGGTGAAGTCACCACCTTGACACATGAAATCAGGAATGATCCGATGAAATGCTGAGCCCTTGTAGCTGAGTGGCTTGCCACTGTGGCCCAATCCTTTCTCGCCTGTGCAGAGGGCGCGGAAATTCTCTGCGGTTTTGGGCACCACATCGGCAAAGAGTTCAAAGATGAGACGCCCTGCGGGCGTCCCATCCACGCTGATGTCGAAGAAAACGTGCGGGTTGGTGCTGGTCATGGCGGCTGGCGATCTCGGTTCTGATCATGCCGCACCGCCTCGGGTTCAGCGCCCACGGAAGCCCCGCATGGGCGGACCTCACTCGCGCATCACGTCCTCGTGCAGGACATCCATCACAGACAACACCTGCTCGGTGACCTCAGGTGAAAGGCCCAATGTCGTGGCCAGATTGCTCAAAATGTTGCGTTCGTCAGGTTCCAAGGGGCCGTCGGAGCGCATGATCTCCGCAGCCACGGCGTAGGCGGTGGCGCGCTGACGCGGATTGAGCACCTCCGCGGCCTCCACCATCAGATGCTGCGCCCCCTTGCCGCGCATGTCGCGCAGCAGCTGATCCATCAGACGCACCATTCCCGCGTCGCCGTAGTCGCAGTAGGGATGGCGATAGTCCAAGGCGTGGCGCAGGGCCCGAGACCCGGCCATGCTCAGCACCCCATCCCAGGAAACCGCGGCCAGGGCAATGGCGGCAAAGGCACTGGGGGGCTTCAGGACTCCTTCCGCGGAAGCGTGGTCAAGCATGGTGGTGGTTGGGAACGCTGGAGGAGTCGAGTTGGGCGGACGGAAAGGCCGTGGGGAGGTGGCGGTCATGGGTTGGTTGGGGCAGAGGGCCGGCGAGTCGGGGCGACGCGGGGAGACGTCTCTGCATCCACCCAACGTGCTCAACGAGGTGGCCGCTGGTAGCCGATCCAACAGTTTACGGAGGTTGAGTATTCTTACTCAGCCTTTGGCGATCCACTGGTGCCCGCTGAGCCAGCCGCAGGCTTGCGCGCCTCCACATAGAGGGATTCTCCATGGCGTTGCCAGAGGTTGATCGGCGCAAGCTGGGCGATTGTCGATTCACCTGGCTGGAGATTGACAATTCCTTCAAATCCAGCTTGTCGCAGGAATTTTTTGTAGGAGCCAAAATCCAAATGGGCTCGATAGGTGATATGAGGCCAGAGTGCCCTTCTTAATCTCGTCGGCAGTGATCCTTCATTGGGATTGGGAAAGGAGATGAGTGATACCAGCCGTTCGGCATCTTCTTGCTGCAAATAAATCTGAACCTCCCGTGCAAGATTCATGCCTGCAAGACGGATTTCTCCCCCTGGCTTTAGCACCCGATAGGCTTGTTGAAAGAAGTGACGAACATGTGGCGTACCAAAGCAATCGATCAGATGAGAAGAGTAAATGATGTCGATGCTCTCATTTGCAAAAGGCCATTTTTTGCGCGCGTTCACATAGGTGATGCGATGGGTTTCCAGGAAGCGCCAGAAACTCTGTGTTTCCTTGCCGATCAGGCCAGAGCGCTTCAAAAGAAGGCGCATGGGTTGGGGCAGCAGGGAGAAGATGCGCGCTGAAGGCGCTCCATCACAGTTGATCCAGCCATCCAGATACGTCTGGCCACAGCCCATGTGCAGACGTTTGCGGGGTGGGCTGTCGGGGGTTGTGGGTTGCAATGGCAGCGGGTTGGATGCGCGGATGGTTTCACAATGCTCAGCGTTGGGCTTTGCGGCGGCTACCGCTTCCTGAAATGGCCGCAGCTGGCGCACGGTCCCTCGGGAAGCACGGCACAGCGCAGGAAGGGACTGAGGGCATTGAAATAACAAGCTGGATTTCCAATCACCCACTGATCATTCCACCACTGCGCATCCGCCGGTCGGACTTGCTGTTTGACCTCCAGGGCCACCGATCTGAGCTGATAGCGGCCATCCCTCAGAACGTAGCGGTGACGACGTTGCGTCACAAGCAAGGATTGGGAATTCACTTCAATCCAGATCCCGGGCTGGGGAATCGTCCGCGGCTCATCAACCTCCAGGCGGCCCAGTAGACGATCGCTGCCGCTCAAACGAAGTTCCACCTGCATTGACAGCACCTAGCCCCTGGTCTCCGGTTCCGCGGCCGCGCTCTCGGCCAGGGCCGGTGCCTGTCGTACCGAGAATCCCCACACCAGCAGGATTGCCACCGACACCAGCAGAAGCCACTCCGGAGGTGCCAGCTGGGGAAGCCCCAGGCGCACCAGCAACCGCAAGCCCACCAGACCGACAGCCACGTAGCCAGCAGTTTCAAGATTGGGATAAATCTCCAGCCAGCGGCTGAACAGGCCGGCAGTCAAGCGAAGGGTCAACACACCGATCACCCCCCCGGCCATGACGATCAACAAACGGTCGGTGACCGCGACCGCTGCGGCGATGCTGTCGAGGGAGAAGGCCAAATCGGTGATCGCCAGGGTCAAGACCACACCGCGCAAGGATGGAGGCGACGGGACCGTCCCGGGAGGCTGGGTCTCCCCCCCAGTCTCCCGGGACGGTCCCGGTTGGCCAGGGGCGCTGCTGGTGGCGCTGGACTGGGACCAGGCCGCCAAGAGTTGTTTGCCGCTGAGCCATAACAAATACACGGAGGCCCCGAGTTGCAGGGGCCAAAAATCCAACACCCAGCGCGCGGCGACGATCAGCAGCAGCCGAAGCACCAAAGCCAGGAGAAGGCCGATATTGAGAGCTTGTCGCTGTTTGAGCGGGTTGTGCAGGCGTCGGGAGATGGCCGCAAGGGCGATCGCGTTGTCTGCCGAGAGAATGGCTTCAAGGGCCACGAGCAGGGGCAGGAGCAACAGAAACTCATGCCATTGATCCGCGCCGATGATCAGAGGAGTAAGGGAGGGAACGGTTTCCGCTTCCATGACAGTGCTGGCCTCACCAGGCGGGCTGAGCGATCGCTCGCCGAGGGAGCAGACCTGAACCATCTTAGAAAAGCACCTCCCCTGTCCAGGTCCCGCTGACGATGGAATTTCGGGCTCGTCTTGTGCACGCGGACGCCCAGCGGCGAGTTGTGCGGGTGCGGGCCTTTGTGGCCGAACGCTGCGTGGGATCGGCCCTCGGCGAAGCCAGCAGCGCTGAGGAGGCGGAAGATCGGGCCAGGGATCGCTTGTGCCAGCGGTTGCGGAGCCCCGAGGGCGGGGCGGCGGTCCCCATCGCGACTGCCCCAGGCTTGGACCTCGCGGTGGTCGAGGAGGAGGGCGCGTCGCCAAGGCGCCCCACCCTCTCCGAAGTGGAGCCGCAGGAGCCACGGGAGCCCGTCCCCGACCCGGAGGATTGGAGTGCCGACCTGACGCAGCTGGACCACCTGCTGCGCTCCCTCGGCTGGGGGCGCGAGCAGGAACGGATCTATGTGCAGCGATTGTTCGGCCATCCCAGTCGCAGCCGTCTGACCCGCTATGCCGATCTGATGGTGTTGCGTCGAGCCCTGGAGAGCCTGCCTGCCGGCAGTCGGCCTGAGACAGCGCCACTGCCGCTTCTGCGCGCGGATCTCCTGGCCCAGTGCGATGACCTGCTGGCCCGTCTGGGCTGGACGACGGAGAGGGCACGCCACTGCTTGGAGGGGCACTTTGCAGTCAACAGCCGACAGCGCCTGAGCGACGACCAACTGCTGGCCTTTAACGTGCTACTGGAGGGTGAACTTCTGGAGCGGTCGCAGCCTGGGGGCGCGGACGGTTGTTTAGAGTTACCTTCAGCTCACTCGGACCCCTGCTCGTCATGACCATTCGCGTCGGAATCAATGGCTTTGGACGCATCGGACGCTTGGTGTTTCGACGGGCCTGTGAATCAGCCGATGTTGAGGTGGTGGCCATCAATGACCTGATTGATGTTGACTACATCGCTTACATGCTTCGTTACGATTCCACCCATGGACGATTCAAGGGACACGTTGAGGTAAAGGATGGCGTCTTGCTTGTGAATGGTCGCAGCATTCGCATTAGCGCTGAACGTGATCCGGCGCATCTCCGCTGGGCTGAAGTCGCTGTGGATACGGTGTTGGAATCCACCGGTTTCTTCCTGACAGACGAGCTGGCCCGCAAACACATCAGCTGCGGCGCGAAAAAAGTGGTGCTCTCTGCTCCCTCCAAAGACAGCACGCCGATGTTCGTCATGGGAGTCAATCACTCCACCTATGCCGGACAGGACATCGTTTCCAACGCTTCCTGCACGACCAATTGCTTGGCGCCGATGGCTAAAGTTGTGCACGAGTCCTTTGGCATCGCCAGCGGACTGATGACCACTGTGCACGCCACAACTGCCACGCAGAAAACCGTCGATGGCCCTTCTGTAAAAGATTGGCGGGGTGGACGCGGTGCGGCTCAAAACATCATTCCCTCCTCCACTGGCGCGGCAAAAGCTGTCGGCAAGGTGATTCCGGCTTTGAATGGCAAGCTCACTGGCATGGCCTTCAGGGTGCCTACACCGAACGTGTCTGTCGTTGATCTCACTGTCAACCTAGAGCGAGCAGCCTCCTATGAAGAGGTCAAAAATGCGATGAAAACGGCAGCTGCGGGAGAGCTAAAAGGCATTCTTGGATATACGGAGGATGATGTTGTCTCTACAGATTTCTTGGGTGAATCCTGCACATCCATCTTCGATGCAGGAGCGGGAATCGCCCTGACCGATCGCTTTATGAAGCTTGTCGCTTGGTACGACAACGAATGGGGTTATTCATGTAAATGTGTGGATTTAATTCGTCATATTCATTCCTAGTGTGCCGTCCTGCAAATCCGCTGTGAATTCTTTGATGGGTACCTCGCCCGGAGCCCTTGCCGAGGAAGGCATCTGGACGCGCGGACCAAGCCAAAAATAACGCATGAACTTGCGGGACCGCACACTAGACGCGGCATCGAGAGGCCTGACTGCGCCAGCCTGGCGAGCGGAGCGCGGTACGTCACGGAGCGAGCTGGGCAATCAAGTGAAGGGATGAGGGATGAGGGAGTTTGTAACGTTTCTGAACGCCTCGTGTCTTTCCGCAGTGTCACCCATAGGATCCGGCAGCAGCCTGCGGCTTCAGGCCCAACAGATCAGACCCTGAGATCAGGCACCAGACCCTGAGATCAGGCCATTCAGACCAGCGTGAAGCGAAGCGTCGTTTTCGCTGGGCCCTGTCCATGGACGTTGTCTGATGGAGCCGCTGCACCCTTCCCCTCCCCTCCAACGGCCCTCCACGCACGCCTCCCATGACCCTCGCCAACGCTGCCTACCTGGGCATCGAGCGATTCGCCAACGATCGCAACAAAGAAAACTGGACAACCAGTTCTGATGTCGACAAGGCCAATCTGATCCGTGCCGTCTACCAGCAGGTTCTTGGTCGCCAATATGTCATGGCCAGCGAGCGTCTGGATGGGCCAGAATCCCTTTTCCGCAGGGGCTATTTGAGCGTCAGGGAATTTGTGCGGCAAGTCGCCAAGAGCAGCCTCTACAAAGACCGCTTCTTCACGAATAGCAATCCCTATTGTTTTATTGAGCTCAACTTCAAACACCTCCTGGGCCGCGCTCCCCAAAACAAGGCTGAAATGCTTCAGCATTTCACCACCTTGCAGGAGCAGGGCTATGATGCTGACATTGATTCCTATATCGACAGCGCGGAATATCAAAGCCGCTTTGGCGAAGAGACAGTCCCCTATCTGCATGGTTGGGATTACTCCAAGGGCCAGCAGGGCTTGCAGTTCTCCTACATGTTGCAACTCACCCGCGGCGCTGCCGCTTCTATCAAAGGCGACCTTTCAAAAAATCAGTCTCGCCTCAACCCCGCCGTCCATGCCGAGATGCCCTTGCCGGTGGTGAGTCCGAATGCCAAAGGCAGCACGTTCCGCAGACTCGCCAGCGATGGTGTGACTCGCCAAGGCGTGGGCGCAGGCGAAGAAGGCCGCACGTTCCGTGTGGAGAGCAGCGGTTTCAACAATTACCGCCTCCACAAACGCAGCAATCGGGTTCGCTTCATCCCGTTTAATAAGCTTCTGGAATACCAGCAGCAAATTCATCGCGAAGGTGGGCGAATTGCCAGCATCACGCCGATCAACTAAAGCCCAAGCTCCCTTCTCAAGGAAACTCTGGACAACCGGTTGCCAGTGGTGGAAGTTGTCCCTTGCACCAGCCAGGAGCTCCGCGCTCTCACAGGCGCCGCTTAGGGATTGTCCAGAGCCTCCTTAAATGCTCTTAAACGCTGTTTCCTTTCCCCCCATTTGCCATGAAGGTTTCCGCAGGTGCGCGCAACACCAGCGCCAGCAATGATCGGCAGGTGACCATCAACGTCACCGGTTTGGCACGCAACGATTTCGTTCGTAGTGCGGATTGTGTGATGCAGGTTCCCTATACCCGCATGAACGAGACTCTGCGTCTTGTCCATCGCCTCGGCGGCAAGGTGACTAGCGTCAGCGTCACCGGGATCTCCTGATCTCACGGAGGCGGTCACTGCCGCGGAGCCTCCGTCGCCTGGCTGACCCCATCTCTGCCCAGCCCAAGGGGAGGCGCTCCCCTTGGGCTTTTGTTTGGCCTGCCAACGGCGGTCCCGTTCCAGGCAACGGCGCAGCGACCAGGAGCAGTGACCATTTGTTAAGGCGCTCGCACCATGCTCCGCCTCTGGACAAGAATGTCCTTGCCGTCGCGAAGCCCTGATTTTCCAGTGCCGCGGCCGCATTTTGGGAGCTTGTGTCTGGAGCTGAATTGAGCCGAAGGGAAAGATCTTCTTCTCTCCTTCAGTCTCAATCCCCTCTCCCTTCCTCGTTCCTCTTCCCTTTCACCCACCCACTCCCGACGGAGAACGTCGAGATCAGGAGCCCTACACATGTTCGACGCCTTCACCAAGGTCGTTGCCCAGGCAGATGCCCGCGGCGAATTTCTGAATGCCGGCCAAATTGACGCCCTCTCAGCCCTCGTTGCTGA
>JBKDSV010000236.1:0-3006 GCA_046340795.1 Cyanobacteriota bacterium
GTAACCGTTCAGGGGGTGGGTATAGCGTCTGACCAGCATGGGGACGCTACTGGTAGCGCCCATACGACTTCTGGCGGTCCGAAGTCGCCCAATCGAAGCAGCCAGAACTCCTTCTTGGTTAGAGTGAAACCATCAAAAAGGGCGAGAGTCATTGCCGGAGCTGGTTTTTGAGCGCTCGTCCCACCCCTGAACGGATACCTGATATTAATCAAGTTCAAATAATCAATAAATCCACCAAAGAATCCCGTTCCGCCTGCGGCGTAAGGCCCAACTCGATAGCTCTGTAGAGGAAAGAACTGTTCCTTGAGATTGAGATTGAGATTACTGCCTCCCCCTTGTGATGTGACAGGTTTAGAGGGCGCAGAACGGGATGTATCGCTCTGTCTCTGGCTACTGCATCCAGAGAGAGCACCAAGGAGGAGAAGCGAGACGAGAGAGAGCGAGCCAAGTCTGTTCGTGAAGGAGTGGGAAAAAGAATAGATACTCATGAAATCAAGGTTTGGAAAATGACGGGTGGTGAACTCAGTAGAGAAGAAGTTGGCTGTAAAAGACCTACGCTGAAGTTGCAGGCAATGCTGAGAATCTGATGCTCAGGCTTGCTTGAACACGCGTCGTAGAGCGAGACCGCACCTTGCCATGATGGCAACGAGGCCTTCCGGTTCAACAATCAAAAACAAAATAATCAGAGATCCAACAAGCATCCTTTGGAACATTTCAACGACTCCAGAATCAAAGCTGCCACCAAAGACAGCACTGCCCAAGCGTGAAAGCAGGAGAGGAAGAACAACAATGAAGGCGGAACCAAGGAAAGAGCCACGGATAGACCCCAATCCACCAATGATAATAATAAACAAGATCTGAAAAGAGCGATCGAGATTAAAACCATGAGGCTCAACAGTTCGAATATAGGCAAAAGCCCAGAGTGCGCCTGCAACTCCTATAATGAAAGACGACAATGCGAAGGCAGTGATCTTTGTCTGGAGAACTGGAACTCCAATAATGCTTGCAACGAGTTCATTGTCACGAATAGCAATAAAATGCTTGCCAGTAGTCGTTGCCAATAGACGGGAGGCTGCCATGGTAAGAAGCACGACCACGGAGAGGCAATACAAGTAGCGTGCAGCCGGATCTGTAAAAACAAATCCGAAGGCACGCAAGTGTGGTGCGCTGATAACACCGGAGCTGTTGTCTGCTGAGAACCAAGAAAACTTGGTAAATACCCACTGCACAAAGAACTGTGCGGCCAAGGTCGACACTGCAAGATAGAAGCCTCGCAGTCGCAAGCTGGGCAGACCAAAAAGAATGCCCAGAAGCGCGGCGGCCAATCCCCCCAAAGCAAAGGCAAGTAGCATGGGAATTCCGGGAAGCCGCACAACGATGTTATAGGCAGCGTAAGCACCAACAGCCATGAAAGCCGCAGTTCCTAAAGAGAGCTGACCAGCGCTGCCTGTAAGAAGATTAAGACCAACTGCGGCTAAAGAAAGAGCAAGAAAAGGGAGTAACAACGACTCAATAACGTACTCATCAGCAACCATAGGCACTAGAACATAGGCAATAATCAGGGAGAGAATGGGGAGTGCAAAAGAATGAGAATGATCAAAAAACACTTGAAGGTGTTGTCTGACCATTGAAAGCGATGTCATGGCATTAAATCCTTTCGATGACTTTTTGGCCAAATAGTCCTGTAGGGCGGATGAGCAAAAAGATCAGGGCAACCCCATAGGCAAACCAAGTTTCGATGCCTCCACCAAACAAGGGACCAATGAAAACCTCGGCAAGCTTTTCGGTAGCTCCGATGATCAAACCTCCAATAATTGTGCCAAGAATTGAATCAAATCCACCCAGTACAAGTACTGGGAAAGCCTTCAGCACAATTAAGGAGAGAGAAAATTGAACGCCGAGTCGGGCCCCCCAAAGGAGTCCTGCCACAAGAGCAATCAGCCCTGCTGTAATCCAGACCAGCGCCCAGATACGAGACAGTGGCAACCCGACTGACAACGCCGCAAAGGGATCATCCGCCACGGCACGGAAGGTGAGTCCGGTGCGGGTGCTATGGAAGAAAAACACAAGCAATGTCACAAGAGATCCAGAAATCAGCGCGGCACTAATATCAAACTGGCTGATGTTGATCGGCCCAATCTGAATAGGTCTATCACTGATACCAAGATCTAGGGAGTGCACCTGAGTGCCCCATAGGAGCTGGGCTCCAGCCTCTATAATATAAGAAAGTCCCATGGTCGCCAAGAAAAGAACAATCGGAGGTCGGTTTACCAACGGGCGCATCACGGTTCGCTCCACTGTGATTCCGAGCATGGCCATCAGCAACAGGGTTAGCAAGAAAGCCACTGGAGAGGCAACACCTTTCTCCGTAAGTTGTACGAAGGAGAGCGCGGCAAATAACACCATGGATCCTTGAGCAAAATTAAGCACGCCCGATGTTTTGTAAATCAAAACAAAACCCAAAGCCACGAGCGAATACATCACACCAGAAAGTAATCCACCAATCAGGACTTCAAAGAAGAAGGAAATCTGATCCGTAGTCATCATTAGATTCCTTCTTGAATATCGCTGTGATCAACACCTAGATAGGCGTCAATCACAGCCTGGTTACTACGAACTTCAGAGGGGCTGCCATCTGCGATCTTGTTTCCAAAATCAAGAACTGCAATACGATCGGAGAGATTCATAACCACACTAAGGTCATGCTCAATAAGGATTACCGTCGTAGAAAAGCGGTCACGAGCGTCACGGATGAATCGTGTCATGTCATGTTTGTCCTTGTGATTCATGCCTGCCATCGGTTCATCCAACAGCAGGAGACGGGGTCTATTGATCAAAGCCCGTGCCAGCTCAACACGCTTGCGAAGGGAGCACGTCACTTTGGCGATAAGTATTAATGCTTAAGAGAATTTATCTATTGGTCAATGGGGAGTTCATCAGTGAGAATCAGAGCACGCTCTTTCCACGGCAACAGTATGACCCCTGACCAGCAAGAAGCCCTCAACG
>JBKDSV010000237.1:0-5519 GCA_046340795.1 Cyanobacteriota bacterium
TATCCCAAACCCAAACTGGAAGAGCGGGCAGTGGAGAAGCTACGCGTTTTCCAGGCTGAGATTGAGTTTGATCACCTTCTCCACAACGAGCCTTTGCCCAGCAGTGAAGAACTGCAGCAAAAACTCCAGGTTCGTGCGCAGGAATTAAAGGAAGAAGCCGATAAGGAAAGTACGAATGCGGTCAAAAATGTCTTTGCCGATCTCTTTGGCTTGATTGGCTTTGTTGCAGTCTGCTTCTTTGGCCAGCGGGACATTCAGATTTTTCGTGGCTTCCTCGATGAGCTGGTGTATGGCTTGAGTGACAGCGCCAAAGCCTTTGGCATCATTTTATTCACAGACATTTTTGTTGGTTTTCATAGCCCCGAAGGCTGGACTGTTCTTTTGGAGGGAGTCTCTGATCATTTGGGACTGCCTAGCAGGGAAAACTTTGTTTTGCTGTTCATTGCCACTTTCCCTGTCGTTTTAGCCACCATTTTTAAATACTGGATCTTCCGTTATCTCAATCGCGTTTCCCCTTCTTCTGTGGCAACCTTGCGCAACATGCAGGGAGGGGGCTGAGGCTTGGCCAGCTCTTCTCCCTCCGGCCTCGCCATGGTCAGTGGTCCAGCCGCCAGCGGCAAGAGCCGCTGGGCCGAACATCTCGCCCAGCGGAGCGGCAAGGCGGTGGTTGTGCTCGCCACAGGACCGGATCTGCCGGAGGATGCCTCCTGGCAGCGGCGCCTCCAGCGTCATCGGCAGCGCCGCCCCGCCTCCTGGCGCACCCTTGAGGTGGGTGCTGACCTGAGCGCGGCCCTGCTCAGCCTGGAGAGCAACCATCTGGCCCTGGTGGATTCCCTGGGCACCTGGGTGGCCGCTCACTTGGAGCGGGACGCCTCCGGCTGGCAGACGCAGATGACCACTCTGCTGACAGCGCTTCGACAGAGTCCGGCGACGGTGATCGTGGTCAGCGAGGAAACGGGGTGGGGTGTCGTGCCTGTCACTGCGGCGGGCGGGCGGTTTCGGGATCGCCTGGGGGAGCTTCAGCAGCAGCTCACACCGCTCTGTGAAGCGACCTGGCTGGTGCTGCAAGGGCGAGCCATCGACCTGAGCAGCCTGGGCACCCTTGTCCCCGCGGGCCCGATCGACGGGGTCCCGGTGCCGAGCCCCTGAGCGCCCATGCCAAGGGTTGTGCTGTTTGAGCCCCAAATTCCTCCCAATACGGGGAACGTGGCACGCACCTGCGCCGCCACAGGCCTGGAACTCCACCTGATCGAACCCCTGGGCTTTTCCCTCAGCGATCGCCACCTGCGTCGCGCGGGCCTGGATTACTGGCCCCTGGTGCAGCTCCATCGCCACCCGGATGCGCCGTCATTCCTGGCTTTCCGCCGGCAGCAGGGGGGGCGACTGCTGGCCCTGAGCAGCCAGGCCAGTCGCCCTTACACGGTCTGTCGCTTCCTGCCCGGCGACTGGTTGCTGTTCGGCCGCGAAAGTGATGGCCTCAGCCCGGCCCTGCTGGAAGCCGCCGACGATCGCCTGACCATTCCGATGCCCCGCTCAAGCCGCGCCATCCCAGGTGGCGTCAGGAGTCTCAATCTGTCTGTGGCCGTGGGCGTGGTGGTGTATGAAGCGCTGCGGCAGCAGGCCCAGTTGGAATAGGGACAACGAGAGACTTGACAGAATTGACAACAGGCGCTATATTCTGCCGAGCTTTGTTTTTTTCGCGCTTGTTGCCTGCCAACAAGCGCACAGCCATCAAAACCAATCCCTGTTGCCAAGGTCTTACCACCCTTCTGAATTGACATGCTTTTTAACCGACGCATTTTCACGGCCCTGCTTTGTATGCCAGTGGTGCTGCCACTGACTGCGGCTGTCGCCACAGATCTGCGCGACAGCAGCACGGCCGACGATCTGTTCGCCGCTCTGAAGGGCATCGAGAAAGAATCCCCCGCCCCCACCAACACGGAAGCCAGTTTCGGTGCCTCCAGCAGCCCAGCGGACGACTCCAGAGGCACGCTGGAGCGAGGCCTCGTGCGTTTCGGTGACACCCTGGAGGGCATTGCCCTGCGCTACAACCTGTCTGTTGATCAGCTGATCCGGCTCAATCCCGAGCTGCGCCAGGCTCCTCTTGTCGTGGGACGTCGCTTGCGGGTCGAGTCCACCAGCGCTTCCGTGCCAGGGGGCCATGGCCTGCTCAGTCTCAGGCCCACCACCAGTGGGGGCGTCAGCTGGCCGGATACGCCCGAGTATTCCCCGTCCGAATCCCGTCCCCCGGGCGGCGGGCGCTGGCTGTGGCCCGCCCGGGGGCTCTTCACATCGGGGTACGGCTGGCGCTGGGGCCGCATGCACAAGGGAATTGACATCGCCAACAGCGTTGGCACCCCCATCCTTGCCGCCCAAAGCGGTCGCGTCACCTACGCCGGCTGGAATGATGGTGGCTATGGCTATCTCGTAGAGATCACCCACGAGGACGGCTCCCGCAGTCTCTACGCGCACCAGAGCCGCATCCTGGTTCAAGTTGGCGAGGAGGTGAGCCAGGGACAGCAGGTGGGCTTGATGGGCAGCACAGGGCGGAGCACTGGCCCTCACCTGCATTTCGAAATCCATGCGCCAGGAATGGGAGCGATCAACCCGATCGAGGTCCTGCGTCAGGCCGCTTGATCCCCGGTCGCTCCGGCCCCAGCCTCCCCAGCTCCCAGCGAATTGCCCGCCCCCGTACTCCAGAACAGACAGCCTGGTCGGCGTTGCGCTGATGGGTGCAACGCCCCGGTTCCCCTGCCGACGATCCCTTAGAGTTTCTGCACCGGGCTCGGTAGCTCAGCTGGTTAGAGCGTGGGATTCTTAACCCCAAGGTCGGGAGTTCAAGTCTCCCCCGAGCCATTCTCAAGAACCCGGCTCCAGCGGTTTTTTTGTTGTCTGGGCCTGGGTTCTCGTCCGTGCCCGGCCTCGCTCGCATTGCGCCGAGCTCGGCTGCTTGCGACAGATTCGCACAGCCGTAGGCACACACAGCATCCCTTGTGAATGGGAACCTGGCCGGCCCCAGATCAAAGCCATAGCGAACCTCGTAGCCCAGCTCCGCCAGCCAGGCCAGGGCGGCGTCTTCTTCATTGCGGCCTGCTGGGCGTGGAAGCCGAGAGTTGTGGCCTCGATCTCCGGGTCGCCCATCAACATTCTCCAATACCGCCTGGTCTTGGGCCGCTTTGCGCAGCAACAACAGATGTGCCTGCTCAGCCGGCGTCATAGAGCACGCGGCCGTGGGTACGGGCGGCACCTCCACCGTTGCCGGTGGCCTGGAGCGGTCGCCGTAGCTCTCCTGGCTGGTCACCCCCAGGTCCACCGCCATCAGCAGGCCCCGAAGCGCGTGATGGAAACGCACTGTTCCTGGCAGCGGTCGGCGACATGGGGCTGGATCACCGCAGGTCGAGGTCGTTGGCTGCCGCGGGTCGGTCGTGGCAGCTGATTCAAAGGCGATCCGCTGCCGGGGGGAGGCCGCGGCCACGAGCCGGATCACCGCCTCGGCGATCTTTTCTGGGGTCACCGCCCAAGGCTTGGCGGTGGCGGCATCAACGGCCATCGGCCTGGGCCAAGGAAGCTCTGGACAGCCGGTCGCCAGTGGAAGCCATCCCTTGCACCAACCGGGAGCTCCGCGCTCTCAACGGTGCCGCTGAGGGGTTGTTCAGAGCCTTCCCAAGGGACTGTCGTTGGCCTGAGGTTAGTGTCCCGTCCCGGAAGTTGATGCGTCGTCTTCGGCTTGGTCCGCACATCCAGCTGCCTTCCTCAGCGAAGGCTACGGGCGAGATACCCAGCAAAGAATTCGCAGGGTATTTGCGGGGCTGCACGCTAGTATGCAGTCCCACAAGTTCATGCGTCATCTTCGGCTTGGTCCGTGCCTCCAGATGCTGTACTCAGCAAGGGCGCCGGGCGAGACACCCATCAAAGGATCCACAGCGCATTTGCGGGACTGCACGCTAGGAGGGAGGCGGGGTGTTGGTAGGGCGGGAGTACCGCCGCTCAGGCCTCAGCTGCTCCAGAGGCAGCTGAGGCTGCCTGCTCCTGGTGGGTCTTCCGGGTCACTCCCTTGACGTCCTTCGATTCGATGCGTCGATTGGCCGTAACGTTCTGCAGCTGCGCAAGCACAGCCCAATCCAGCCAATCCGCTCAGCGCGATCGGAATGGTGGCGGGCGGCCGCATCGAGCCCGGCAGCACTCAACGCATTTCAATCGCCCGCAGACGGTCACGGAAGCTGGAGGAGGCGTCGGCAGGGGAGGCCTCCCCTGCGGATTTCTGCCCCGCCTGGACGGTCCTGACGGGTTTGGCGAAGCCGCTGGGGCCGCGCACCTCCACCGGCACGCGCTGGGATGAGCCTCGGCGCACGACTCCCAGATTGATTTCCCCATCGGGATGTCGGGCCAGGGGAGTGCTGTTGAGCTCACTGCGCACCTGATTGAGCAGGCGGAAGTGGCTGGTGGTGCTGTATTTGCGCAGCACCGAGGGGTCCCAAGCCATGGGTAGGGGAGATGAAGTCAAAAACAGCCTATGGCCCCATCAACCCACCAGCCGCAAGGTTCTGTGATAGATTTTAACCGTTCAACTAGAAGTCGTTCCGACTTCGCTTTGGTTGCCGATCTCCTCGGGGTCCAACACTGCCTTGGCTTCCCCTTTGCATTGGCTGATGCAAGAGGATCGCTTCCTTGAACCGTTCATCCCCATCCCACTGCCATTCCCCATGTCCAGGCTTGTCGGTCTGCCCGCACCAGACTTCACCGCCACCGCCGTGGTGGACCAGGAATTCAAGGAGATCACCCTGTCGCACTATCGCGGCAAATATGTTGTGCTCTTCTTCTATCCTTTAGATTTCACTTTCGTCTGCCCCACTGAAATCACAGCCTTCAGTGATCGTTATGGCGACTTCTCCAGTCTCAACACCGAAGTGATCGGTGTCTCCGTTGATAGTCAGTTCAGCCATCTGGCCTGGATTCAGACCGATCGCAAGAGTGGTGGTCTGGGCGACATCGCCTACCCCCTGGTGGCGGATCTGAAAAAAGACATCTCAAGCAGCTATGGGGTGCTCGATGAGGACGCTGGCATCGCTCTGCGCGGTCTGTTCATCATTGATCCTGATGGCGTGATCATGCACAGCACCATCAACAACCTGCCCGTCGGCCGCAGTGTGGACGAAACCCTGCGGGTGCTGCAGGCCTTCCAATACGTGCAGTCCAACCCCGATGAGGTCTGCCCCGCCAACTGGACCCCCGGAGACAAAACCATGAATCCAGATCCAGTGAAAAGCAAGGAGTACTTTGCCGCCATCGGCTGATTGCCCTTTCTCCACCTCCTTTCTCAGCGGGCCCCACTGGGGCCCTTTTTGCTGTTGCGTTCCCCCTTGTTCACAGCCAAGGTCAGCAGGGCTGATTCAAACTTGCCACTCTGCGTTCATGTGCCCAGCAGCTCTGAGGAACTGAGTCCTGGGCTCATAGGGGTCTCAGCGTGGGACCTGAATCACAATCGTGGCCTGGCGCCTCTATCCAACCACTTTAAAGCA
>JBKDSV010000238.1:0-5172 GCA_046340795.1 Cyanobacteriota bacterium
GGGAAGCCGCGATCCGCCATCACCGTGATGGCGCTGCATCCAGAGAGGAGGCGATCGGCTTTCTCCAGCAGGGCGATCACCACCTCAGCGCTGACACTGGCGCTGGAAAGCTCAAGCGTGTGCCAGAGCAGCGGGATCGCCCGCCCATGGCAGACCACCGAGAGCACCACCACGCAGAAACGGTTCCACAGCAGCGTGGTGTCGAGCGCCAGAACCAAGGCCTCGCCTGGCTTTTGCCAGTGCTGGATCGCCCAGAGCACCAGGGGGCCATAGAGCGCTGCCGCATCGATCCGCCTGTTGCTGAGCCAGCGCCGGCAGCGGCGTTGCCAGCTGGCCGCCAGGCAATGACCCAGCGGCAGGGCCTGTTTCCAGCGGTCAAAACAGACGGTCTGGCTGAACAGCAGTCCGGCGACCAGCCAGCCCAGCTGCGCCAGGTGGCGCTCATCGGCGACGGCGCAGTGTTGACAGAGGAAGGCGGTCAGCTCACCATGGAGCCGGGCACGGGAGTCCACGAGGGATTGGTTTGGTCTCGCAACCCCAAGCTCTCATGGCTCCCGGCCCACCCAATGCTCTGAGACCCATTCTGTCGCAAGGCTTCTCGGGGTTATGTCCGTCAGTCAGGCACCAACCCGCTCGAGCGGCTTAACAAGGAGATCAAACGCCGCATCAACGTGGTCGGCATCTTCCCCAACGATAGGGCGATCGTGCCATTGGTTGGCAGCCAGTTGCAGGAGCAGCAGGAGGAATGGCAGCTGGAGCGCCGCAGCTTCTTCTCCGAGGCCACCATGGCCAAAACTCCCGAGCCGGAGGAGATGCTGGAGTTCTCTGAGAGCGATCCAGCCATAGCCATGGCGCCAGGAATCAGCTGATCGCGCCCAAGCCAGTCGTTGATCACCAAGAATTTCTGATCGCTGAGTTGCGCGTTCAGCGATCAGGGTGCATAGTGGATAGACGGAGCTGCACAGTCAGCTTCCAAGCAGTCATCTCCTGACTGCTCCTGTTCACCCTCCAGGAAAGGGCACAGGACCTCCTGAGTTACACCACTCGAAGGGGCGCTACCGGAGCTCTGGATAACCGGTCGCCAGTGGAAGCATCCCCTTCGCCAACTGGAACTCTGCGCTCTCACGGGTGCCGCTGAGGGGTTTTCTAGGGCCTACCTTGCAACGTCTGCCGAAATAACTTATCGAGAATAAAATATGAACTAAGACTTGTTTTTAGCTCTTGTTATCCAGAGTTTCTTTGGTCATGTGTCTGAAGGATTAAAGTATTTCTATGGCTAATTTGTCCTCTACAGCACCTGTAAAAATTCGCGTGGGATTGATCAACACCTATTTGCAAGGTCGGGAAGTCTTGATTCCGACTGGCGATTATCCAGCCCACCACCTCTGGGGCGTTGATCAGCTTTCTAACGATCGCTTTGAAATTATAGTTATTCCACCTTCTGGATCAAGTATAGTTAATCGTTTCGCTCGATTGATGACGCGAATGATGCGTTTTCGCTTTGGCGATTTGGATCAAGAAATTGAAATTTGGAAGCGCCGCGATCAGATCGATATTGCTTATGTTGCTAATGGTAATTTATTTTGGCTTTTTCTGCTCCATGTCCTTGGTTTCTTCCGACCAAAGATTGTGCGTTGGGTCTACGTTCCCCGCCCACGCTTTCCTTGGTGGAGTCTTCGCGAACTGAATTTACCCATATTTAATCGAGGTACTGATTTATTGCTTTGTCTAACCTATCGGGCAGCAGAAGCATATCGAAAAGAAATGTCTTGGCAGAAACTGATCCAAGTTGACTGGGGCGCAGATATTAATCAATTTAGACCTGGTCAACGTGAAGGAAATTTTTTCTTTGCCTGTGGAAAGACCAATCGCGATTATGCTCCAATCCTTACAGCAGCAGCTTCTATTCAGGCACCGATTCATCTTATTGTGCATCCTGGTTTTCTTGTTGGAAAAAAAATCTCTCCCAACGTCAAGGTTGCTCAGGGTTCTCCAGATGGCATAACAGATCGGGGGATCTCTTATCCAGATTTGCTTTCTAATTATTTTCACCATGCACTTGCCATGCTTATCCCATTAAAATCTATACATGACGACACTGCCGGGATGACAAATTTACTAGAGGCGATGGCATGTGGTCTGCCTGTGATTATGACACGAACTGGTGCAATAGATATCCATTTAGAGCGAGAGGGTATTGGAATTTATGTCGATCCGGATGATCCTTCCGGATGGGAATGCGCGTGTAATTGGATGCTAAGAAATCCTCATCAGGCACGGCAGATGGGTGATAAAGGAAGGCATTTGGCAGAAACCTGGTACAATACGAATCGTCTTGGTTCACAACTTGAGATAGCTTTTATTGATGTGCTTTCTTAATATTCAAGGAGGATTCAGTGTCAATCTTTTCTCAAGACAAATCTGTGGGCTCCATGAGGTCATTAGTGTTTTTTAGTGTTTGTATTGTTACTTTTCGCCGTCCTCTACTATTAGCCAATTGTCTTGAATGTATTGACCCTAGTCGACAAACACTACATCCATCACTTTATGAAGTTATCGTAAGTGATGATTGCCAAGATTGTAGCGCTAAGAACGTTGTTAAAAATTTTTCTTTTGCTCGCTGGATACAGGGACCTGCAAGAGGAGTCGCGGCTAATCGTAATCATATCAGTAGAGCTGCTTATGGAAAGTGGATCATTTTTGTCGACGATGATGAGCTACCTCAGCCAGATTGGCTAGAGAAGATTTATGAGGCTGCTTATTCAGGTGAATGGGATGTAATCGAAGGCAGGGTTGAACCTGTAAACTATCCCGATAATTTACTTTGGTACGCGCCTCGAGTTTCTAAAGGTGGAACTTTTTGCACCGCTAATCTCGCGATACTTCGCCAAGCCTTGTTTGATTTAGGTGGCTTTGATGAGAAAATGAGTATTTCACATGAGGATATAGAGCTAGGCTTTAGAATTGTACGCGCAGATTTACGTACGGTATATCTTTCTGATGCTTTGGTCATTCATCCTGCTCGACGAATGAATATAAAACAAGTCTGGCATAGAATGATACAACAACAGTGTCAGTGTTTTGATCTTATTCATGTTGATGATTGCTCGCGGCTGAACGCTCCCCTCGGGGTATTCTATCTGGCTGGTTGGTTAGTCAGGTTTTGGTTTATTGTACTACGTCTTGAATGGACGTCAAAACCACGGGGACATTGGAAACGTCAGTTGCAGGCCTATTTGTTAAGTGCCCTGACCCTCCCAGTCGCTGCTTGCAGCATTTGGCGATCACGGACAGATCGAAGATAAACAACTATTGATCGTAACTGTTCACGAGGTGGAGGCCTCTCTCAACCAGCGCCCCTTTGATAGCACCCAAAGTTCGGATTGCCTCTCAGGGCGAAACCCAGGGTTCATTAAAAGTGTCCCTGCAGGCCTAGTGTGCAGTCCCGTAAACGCGCCATGAATCCTTTGATGGGTGTCTTGTCCGGAGCCCTTGCTGAGTACGGCATCTGGAGGCACGGACCAAGCCGAAGATGACGCATGAACTTGTGGGACTGCACACTAGGAGCCTGTTGCGCATAATGCTTGCGCTCACGCCATCCACCTCAGCCCGGCACTTTTCATAGGCCGACTTGTGCAGACTATAGGGTATGAATCGTCCAAGGACAAGGAGATAACCCACAGCTCGTTACCTGCCCAGCAGGAAGCGCCGCAGCCCTCGCGCTTCCTTGGTCTGACCAAACACCGGCTCCACGGTCGTCTTGCGCTTGGCATAGATCTCCCTGCCCGCCTTCTTGCGCAGCTTGCGGGCCATCCTGCCTTTGGCATCCAGGAGCCTGTTGCGCATAGATTTTTTATGCGCAAATCAACAAATAACGCGACCAATGCGGACTGATGCTGAGTTTTGCTCCGGGCAGTGCTTCGGCGACCAGCCCGCAAAACGCAGCTGTAGCAGTCAAGTTCAGCTGACTCTGATTGTCAGCTCAGTCTCGATCGGATCAACTTGCGCTTCAAGATGGCTGGAACGGGTCTATTGCGTGTGTCCGCTGACGTCTGCGATCAATGCGCAACAGGCTCCCAGATCCTTGGGGATCGGGCCATTGATCGGTGGTGGCGGCTTGCCGTGGGGTTGCCTGCCTGTCGCGATGTGGGGATCGACGCCGTGTTTCTCGCAAGCCTTGGCGTTGTCCTCACTCCAGTAGCCCGCATCGGCAGTGAAGGTCTTGGGGGTCTGAGCGGTGTTGGCGATCACGCGCTCCAGCATGGGCTCCAGATGCTCCACGTCTGGAGGCTGGTTGCTCACGCCCATCGCCACGATGATCTGGTGGTCGCCATCGACGGCCGCCTGGCAGTTGTAGCCCTGCAGCAGGTTCCCGTCGCTTTTCATGATGTGGCTGTCGGGATCTGTGAAATTGCGCTGCGCAGCGGCCGTGGGGCTGCCATCGGCCCGATGGGCCAGGCCCCGATAGGGCATGGCATCAGCGGCTTGCAGCTCCAGCCCCTGCGGTTCAAGGCCTGCTTCCTCAGCCTTCTCGATCGCCAGCTCCATGGCGGCCTTGGCTTTCTCCTGCGCCTTGGCCGCCTTGTCGCGTAGTTTCTGCCGCTCACCTTCCTCGACTTCTTTTTCTACGGCCTCAGCCACCGCCGCCTCTGCCTCTTCTGCCTCTTCTGCCTGCTTGGCGCGATCGCGAGCAGCGGCAGCGGCTGCCTCTGCTTCCAAGGCTTGACGGGCCTCCTTGATCTTCTCCAGCCGGTCCTCACGACGCTGCAGTTCCTTGGGCAGCTCACTGTCCAGCTTCCCCTTGCCGTACTTGCCGTCCTCCTGCGCATCGAGGAGCTCGGCCTTCCGCATCAGTTCCTTGATCTCCTGCTCCAGCTGCGCCTCGGCTTTGAGCATCCGCTCATAGCTCATCGCTTTGTGCTTAGAGGCATTGGCCTGCACCTTCGTGCCATCCAGTGCCACATGACCCAGGCTCACCATGCCGGCTTCCTGGCAGAGCCGCAGGATCTGCACAAACAGCTCGCTCAGGGCCTCAAGGTTGCGGCGACGGAACTCACTGATCCGGCTGTGGTCCGGTTGCTGGTTGCCGGTGAGCACCCGAAAGGCCAGATCCTCGTAGCAAGCACGTTCAATCCGGCGGGAGGAGACGACGCCGGTGCAGTAGGCGTAAAG
>JBKDSV010000239.1:0-9479 GCA_046340795.1 Cyanobacteriota bacterium
CTTTAAAGTGGTTGGATAGAGGCGCCAGGCCACGATTGTGATTCAGGTCCCACGCTGAGACCCCTATGAGCTCGGGACTCAGTTCCTCAGAGCTGCTGGGCACATGAACGCAGAGTGGCAAGTTTGAATCAGCCCTGCCCCGTCGCCAACTCTTCGGCCCACATCAGGCAAGTTGCCTGCAGGCTGCCACAAGAATGATGTTCTCCTGTGCAGGGCTCCATGTGAACTCAGCAACAATCACCCCCTGTCAAGGGATCTAAGTTGCGGATGTCACGCAGTTCCATTCATGGCATCTGACCACTTCTATTTGTTCGCCGCCCTGGCAGCCTTCAACAGTGAAATCCAGGAAAAGCTTCGCAAAGTACAGACGCCAGAGGCCATTCTGGCGATCGCTGCTGAACATGGCTATGAAATCAGTCTGCAGCAGCTGATCTATTACTCAACCAGTCTTAATGGCGACCATTGGATCTGGGTTCAAAAGGGCGAGGCCTGGCGAGAGCGCTTTTTTGCAAGGGAGAGACAGCTGGACCTGCATCCAGCCGCTCATCACCACAGTCCGGTTCCTCTGCGGAGGGGGGAGCGGGCTCCTTCCCAGGTAAAATGAAGCAATCATCAGATCCCTCAACCTGCTCGGGACGCAGGAGTGGCATGTGACTCATTACAACAATTGCAAGATAGAATTCCTTGCGAATACCGCTAGCTGCCGAACAGCCATCTACATCAGAGCCTGATTTTTGCGAGCATCAGCTTGTTCCTGGTTGCATACCCATGTATGGATTCATCTACCAGGTAGAGATAAGAGCACTGATCGAGGTGCTTGAGGTTACGGCTGTCGGCATGGCCAGCTGATTTGTGCTCTGAGTCAACAGGCGCTGTTGCTCAAACCACAAAGCTGCCTTCACTGGCTCACTAGCTTCTTCGGGCCACTCTAATTGGCCTGCCAAATCAATCCTGGAATCCCAGGAAGCTGGCAACAAAAAACATGGTTGCTCCCACTCTCTCCAGCCGACACCTGCTCGGCTTTGGCACTGGCCTGGCCCTCGCCATCTTGCTGCCTCTCGCTTCAGCGACCCAGGCGGCAAAGGCTGGCGTGGTCAAACTGATTACCCCTGAACAGGCCTCCGCCGGAATCAACAGCGGTCAGTGGAAGATTCTTGATGTTCGTCCGGTACCTCCCCTGGACTACATCAGTGGTCATCTCCCGAATGCCGTTCACATCTCCGAACAGGCGTTCCGTGGGCCGAATGGAACGCTTCCATTCCAGATCTGGCCGGCACGTGATCTGGCTAATCTGCTCAGCAAGGCCGGCATCTCCAATAACGACAAGGTGCTTGTCTATTCAGACGGCACCAATGTGCTTGGGGCTTCTCTCGTCGCCTACATCCTTGAGAAAAGCGGTGTGCCCACCATCGGCATCCTCGACGGCGGCTTCTCGGCCTACAAGAGCCAGGGCCAACCGGTGACCAAGGTTTTTCCCACCTACAACCCCGGCTCCTTCAACCCGAAGTCTCTTCCTGGGCTGGCAATTTCCTTGAAGGAAGTGTTGGCACTGGTCGGCAAACCAAATGTCGTGATCGTCGATCCGCGCCCCAAAGCACTGTTCGAAGGCACAGAGCAGACCTTTATTCGCAACGGTCACATCCCTGGAGCTATCAATATCACCTGGCAGTCGTTGACAGAAGCCAATAATCCTGAGGAGGCATTCAAGAATCCCCATAAACTGAAATCCATTGAGGCTTTGCGACAGCTGTTTGCGAGCCGGGGCGTCACCCCTGACAAAACTGTGATTGTCTCTTGCAGCACCGGCCGTGAAGCCAGCCTTCAGTATGTGGTGCTGAAACATTTTCTGGGCTACCCGAATGTGCGCATCTACGAAGGCTCCTGGACCGAATACAGCGCCACAGACCATCCGGTGCAGGCCGGACCGGAAACACCGTTGAAGAACTGAAGCCGAGGGACGCGATCACACCCTGGGCACTCCCCGCAAGAGGCAGCTGCGGGGTGGATGTGCCTGGCGCCGCGATCACCATGGACTCGGAGCAACGGATCCCGGCGGGGCTCAGACCTCGAGGATGTCGCGGATGATTGCCCCGAGCTGATCGGTCTCCACCAGAAAGCCGTCATGGCCGTGCAAGCTGTGCATCAGCCGCAGTGGGCCAGCGCCTGGCGCCCGCGAGGTGATCTGGTGCTGCTGCTCCAGCGGGAACAGCCGGTCACTGTCCACCCCGACCACGGTGAGGGGCTGGTTGATGCGCTGCAGCGCCCGATCGATCCCACCACGGCCGCGCCCCAGGTCGAACAGGCTCATGGCCTGGGTCAGCGCGATGTAGGAATTGGCATCGAACCGCCGGGCCAGCTTGTCGGCCTGATGGTCCAGGTAGGAGGCGATGGCGAAGCGTCCACCGGGCCGGCCGTGCTGCCAGGCATCGGGATCTTCCTGGGCCTGAGGGCTCCTGCCGAAACGCATCTCCAGTTCCTGGGAGCTGCGATAGCTCAGGTGGGCAATGCGGCGCGCCACGCCGAGACCCCGATGGGGCCCCTCTCCATCGGGCCTGTCGTAATAGTCGCCCCCTCTGAAACCCTGGTCAGCACGGATTGCGGCGATCTGGGCCTCATGGCTGCCGATCTGATCGGCGCCCACCGCTGCTGTGGCACTGATCACAAGGGCTGAAGCCAGTCGCTCAGGATGGGCGACCAACCATTCCAGAACTCGCATCCCACCCAGCGAAGGACCGAGCATGCAAGCCCAGCGGCGGATGCCGAGGGCCTCGCTGAAGCGGCGTTCCACTTCCACCATGTCGGGCACAGTGATCAGGGGGAAGCGGCTGGCCCAGGGGCTTCCGTCCGGTGCCGGTGAGGCAGGGCCAGTGGTTCCCTGGCAGCCGCCGAACACGTTGGCGCAGACCACAAACCAGCGGCGTGTGTCGATGGCCCGGCCGGGACCGATCAAGCCCCTCCACCAGCCGGGATGACGGTGGCCAGGCCCCGCCGCGCCGCAGACGTGGGAATCGCCGGTGAGAGCGTGGGCGACATAAATGGCATTGGAACGGTCCGGATGGAGAGGGCCCCAGGACTGATACGCCACCCGGACCTCCGGGAACGTGAATCCCGATTGGGTGGTGAACCGGCCAATCGACAGAAAGCGGCGTTCCCCCGGAGGATCGCCTTCCCGCCAGGCACCACTGGCAGGCGGCAGAGCGGCGGCAAGCGCCATGGCTCAGCGCTGCAGCACCGCGAAGCCCAGTTCGAGATCGGAGAGGATGTCCTGAAGGCTCTCCAGTCCGACCGACAGACGCACCAGGCCCGGTGTGACGCCGGAGGCCAATTGTTCTGTGGGGGACAACTGCGAATGGGTGGTGGAGGCCGGATGGATCACCAGGCTGCGCACGTCACCGATGTTGGCGACATGACTGTGCAGCTTGAGCGCCTCCACAAAGGTCTTGCCGGCCTCCACACCGCCTTGGAGCTCGAACGCCAGGATGCCGGAGGTTCCCAGCGGCGCATATTTGCGCCCGCGTTGATACCAGGGGCTGCTCTCGAGACCCGCATAGTTCACCGACAGCACTTCAGGCCTGGCCTGTAGCCAGCGGGCCACCGCCAGGGCATTGGAGGTGTGGCGCTCGATCCGCAGTGACAGGGTTTCCAGCCCGAGAGCGACCAGCCAGGCGTTGAAGGGAGCGATCGAGGCTCCCAGGTCGCGCAGCAGCTGCACCCTGGCCTTGAGGATGAAGGCGAGGTTGGCGCTGAGGGCACCGTTCAGGCCGAGATCCCGGGCATAGACCAGACCGTGGTAGCTGGGGTCCGGCTGGTTGAAGTCGGGGAAACGCTCGGGCTGGGCGGCATAGTCGAAACGACCGCTATCGACGATCACCCCGCCGATGGCGGTGCCATGGCCGCCGATGTACTTGGTGACCGAATGAATGACAATGTCGGCCCCCCATTCGATCGGCCGGATCAGGTAGGGGGTGGCCACCGTGTTGTCTACGATCAGGGGCACGCCAACTTCATGGGCGACGGCGGCGACAGCTTCGATGTCGAGAATGTCGCTCTTGGGATTGGCGATCGACTCGCCGAAGAAGGCCTTGGTGTTGGGGCGCACGGCATCACGCCAGGACTGCGGGTCGTCGGGGTTGCTCACGAAGGAGACCTGGATCCCCAGCTTTGGCAGCGTGTAATGGAAAAGGTTGTAGGTGCCTCCGTAAAGCGTGGGGCTGGAGACGATGTGATCAGCGGCCTTGGCCAGATTGAGGATGGCGATCGTTTCGGCCGCCTGACCACTGGCCAGCAGCAGTGCCCCGACCCCACCCTCAAGCGCAGCCAGGCGTTCCTCTACCGCCGCCTGGGTAGGGTTCATGATCCGGGTGTAGATGTTTCCCAACTCCTTGAGGCCAAACAAATTGGCCGCGTGGTTGGTGTCGTTGAAGGTGTAGGAGGTCGTCTGATAGAGGGGCAGAGCGCGTGCATTGGTGGTGGGATCGGCAACCTGCCCGGCGTGAATCTGTTGGGTTTCGAACGACCAGGTTGCTGTCACAGTGCTTCAGTGCAATGGATCGCTTGACGCTATGGCCACGGCGAAGCTGATTCGGGTGGTCGTGGTCACAGACAGCCGTACACCGCCACACACCCGGGCTGAGGCTCTCGCCAGGAAGGTCGCGAAGGCTGTGGGTTGTTCCTTTGAGTGTCAGGCGACAGTCTGGGAGCGGCTTGTAGAAGTGGGAATGCTTGAGCATGTCAGCCACCGACTTCCGGGTATTGCCCATGAACATCATCGATGCCTCGGGAGAAGGTGCTGATCCCCTTCCAAAAGACAACCTGCGCCGCCTTGCGGTTCCCTTCAGGGGCGCCCTGCTCGCTCCCCACTTCCTTCTGGCCCCTTCTCGCCCCACAGCAGCGGCTCCGCCTGGCGCCAGTAGCGCGAGAAGCGGCGCAAGTCGGGCGCCCCGGGGCCAGTCAGGGGCAGCGCCACGAAGGGCTCGGGCGCCAACACCCGCAAGGGCAGCACCGCCGCCAGCCGCTCGGCGATCACCGCGAAGCGCGGATCCACCGCCTGGCTGGTGACGATGGCGTCCGCTCCGGCTGCCGCGGCGGCGGCCAACAGTTCGGCCGCCACCTCGCCCTCGCGCACCTCCAGCGGCAGCTCCGCCACGCACTCCCGCAGAAAGCGCAGCCGCCCTGGCGCCAGGGGCGCCGGCTCCTCCCTGGCAAAGCGCCCCCCAGTGCCACCACCACCAGCGCCAGGGTGGCCGCCGCTGGTGGTGGTGGTGCGGCCCGCGATCAACTCCCTGTCGAACACAAACACCGCTGGGGCCTTGGGATGGGCCTGCAGGGCGGGGTTGGTGGGCCCCAAGGCCTCGCCGTGCACCCACACCAGGGGGTGGCTGGGTGGCGGGCCGGTGATGGCGGATGGCGTCCAGAGCGCGGGGCGGGTCAAGGGGGCGGGTCGAACACCTGGTTCAAACGGTTGAACACCTGCTTCAGGGGGAGGACTGGCCAGCCCGGGGGCTTGGAACAGCTGCTCTTGCAACACCTCATAACTCGCCTCAAACGGGCAGCCCCCGCGCATCCCGGCGCCCCCCCGGTTGGCTGCCGGGCAACTGGCGCAGAAGCGACCGCCGCCGTAGCGCTCCAGATTGGCCCGGTTGAAGATGTAGGGCTTGTGGCTGAAGGTGCTGGCCACCCACTGCCAGCTCAGGTTGTTGCTGGCTGGATCGCCATCGAGCAGGTGTTGCAGAAACCAGCGGGCGCCAGCCTGCCAGCGCACGCGCCGCCAATGCACCACATAGGCCGCCAGCCACATCCGGGCATGGTTGTGCAGCCAACCGGTCTCCATCAGTTCCGCCGCGAAGGCATCCATGCAGGCCAGTCCGGTGGCGGCGGCGGTCAGATCCGCCGGCAATCGGGGCGCGTAGGCCGCGGCCGGATGGCCTGTTTTCAGGGGTTCGCGGTCGTGCCAGATGCCATCCCCCAGGCAGATCCAGAGCCGCTGCCAGTAGTCGCGCCAACCCAGCTCGGCGAGCAGCTTCTCGCCTGCCCGCCGCTGGGCCGGACTCCAACCGTTCCCTTCCCCCACGCCCGCATCCGGAGCCGCTCCGCTCGCCGCGTCCGCTGCGTCCTGGCGGCCCAACAACTCCCCCTGCAGTGACGCACGATCCGCCTGCAGCGGTCCGCGGCGCTCCGCGCGCGCCCCGCGCTCCCGCAGCCGGGCGAACACCGCCTCCCGCACCTCCGCCAGGGTGAGCACTCCATGGCGGATGTAGGGAGACAGGCGGGTGACGGCTCCATCTAGATGATTGCGGCTGGCGCCATAGCGGACGGGATCGATCTGGGCCAGGCGAGCGTCCGCGGCGCGGCGGCCTCCCCGGACGGTGGCGGTGGCGTGATCCGCCAGGGCGAGCTGCCGCTCCCCTTTCCCCTCGTCCTCACTTCTCTCCCCTGAGGCTCCTTTCCCCAACGATCCCTTCCCCATCGCTCACTCCTTGCCGCAGCCCATGATCCTCCCTTCCGCATCGCTCAGCCGATCACCGTTCCGCGTCCTGCAGCCGGGCCGCGACCCGGGTTCTGCCCAGCCAGCACCGCATCGCGGGCCTGGCGTCGCCTGTCGCTGGAGGAGAATCGCCCGATTCCCTTTCCCAGCCCGTCCCCCATGCTCCTCGACCTGCGCGGCAAGAAGGCCCTCGTCACTGGCATCGCCAACAACAAGTCGATCGCCTGGGGCATCGCCCAACAGCTGCACGCCGCTGGCGCTGAGCTGGGCGTCACCTACCTGCCAGACGAACGGGGCCGCTTTGAGGGCAAGGTGCGCGAGCTCACGGCGCCCCTGGCTCCCAGCCTGTTTGAACCCCTCAACGTGCAAGATCCGGCCCAGATCGAAGCGGTGTTCGCCAGGGTGGCGGAGTTGTGGGGGAGCCTGGATGTGCTGGTGCACTGCCTGGCTTTCGCCGGCAAGGAGGAGCTGATCGGCGATTACAGCGCCATCAGTCCGGAGGGCTTCGCTCGCGCCCTGGAGGTGAGCGCCTATTCCCTGGCGCCCCTCTGCCGCTTTGCCAAGCCCCTGTTCAATCCGGGCGCAAGCGTGATCACCCTGAGTTATCTGGGGGCGGAGCGCGCCATCCCCAATTACAACGTCATGGGGGTGGCCAAGGCGGCACTGGAGGCCTCCGTGCGCTATCTGGCGGCAGAACTGGGTCCTGGAAAGCAGGTGCGCGTGAACGCCATCAGCGCCGGGCCGATCCGCACCCTGGCCAGCTCCGCCATCGGCGGCATTCTCGACATGATCCACAACGTGGAGGAGAAGGCTCCCCTGCGCCGCACCGTCAGCCAAGAGGAGGTGGGGGGCACCGCGGCCTTTCTCGCCAGCTCCCTGGCCAGTGGTGTCACCGGCCAGGTGATCTACGTCGATGCGGGCTACTGCATCACGGGGATGTGAGCCTTCAGGCCAAAAGGGTCCGCACCATGGCGGGGCCCACCTCTGGAGGGATTGGCGGCCGCGCCTGAGTGGATCCTGGACAGGCCAGCGAGAGAATCCTCTGAGCGGCAGCCAGCTGAGTTTCGAAGGGGGATCGATGCGGCACCTCCTCTCTCCCGTGGCGGTCAGCGGATCCCGGGGCGGGGAGGGTCCTCCGCCATGATTTGGCGGTCAGCGCCGCTTCCTCTCCGTTGTGACTGCCCCTGCTCCTCCCTCTGAGAGGCTCCGTTCGGGATTGATTCACCGCGTCACGGGTGAAACCGACGTGCGGGTGAGCCTCGGCCTGGATGGCGTCGGCCACTGCCAGGTGGCCACCGGCGTGCCCTTCCTCGACCACATGCTCCACCAGATCAGCAGCCACGGCCTGATCGACCTGGAGATCACAGCCAGCGGCGACACCCATATCGACGACCACCACACCAATGAAGATGTGGGCATCGCCTTCGGTCAGGCTTTGGCCCGGGCCCTCGGCGACCGCCGCGGCATCCAGCGCTTCGGTCACATGTTGGCGCCCCTGGATGAGGCGCTGGTGCAGGTGGCCCTCGATTGCTCAGGGCGTCCCCACCTCAGCTATGGGCTGACCATCCCGGCCCAGCGGATCGGCACCTATGACACGGAGCTGGTGCGGGAGTTTTTCATGGCGGTGGCCAACAATGCCGGTCTCACCCTGCATATCCGCCAACTCGACGGGGTGAACTCGCACCACATTGTGGAGGCCGGCTTCAAGGCCTTTGCCCGCGCCCTGCGGCAGGCGGTGGAACCCGATCCCCGTCGGGCCGGCGCGGTGCCCAGCAGCAAGGGGGTGTTGGAACGCGCCGGGGGGTGAGGGCAAGAGCTCCCCTGTTCCCTGATTAGGCTGAAGGCAGCTCTGTTGACCCCCCATGAAGCGCGCGATCCTGCTCGGTGCCCTCGCCGCCGCTGGCCTGGTTCTCTTCGCCAGCCCTGCTCGGGCCGCCAGCGAAGAGCCTTGCCAGCCCTCCATCACCGCTCCTCAGGCCCCCTGCCTGCACACGCCCCCTTGCCTGCCCGCGGAAGCTCCCTGCCACTCCTGAGGGTCAGGCCAGCCGCGTTCAGGAGGTCATCGCGGCATGAAGCAGGCCAAGGCGTGAGCATTTCGGAGGTGCCTTTCGGTGCCGCGCGCTTCTGAGAGCGCGCGGCACCTTCGCTGTTGCGGCTTTCCGCGCTTCTAGCCGCACGCATTTGACAAAGTGTTAAGCGATGATGGGAACCGCATCCCGTTCCCCTCTCCCCGTCCCGCCCCGATGACGCTCGCCCCCGGCCGTTCCCCCGCCCACGAAGCGGCCACTCAAGCTTCCAGCCCCTCGGCCCAGGGCAGGGGCTATGACCGTTCCGACTGGGCCAGCGCCTTCCAGAACGTCAGCCAGGAGCTCACCAAGGAGCTCCTGACCGTTCGTCGTGGAGAGATTCCCGCTGACTTGAGCGGCACGCTTTACCGCAACGGCCCTGGGCGGCTGGAGCGCGGCGGCCATTGGGTGCATCACCCCTTTGATGGCGATGGCATGGTGACGGCCGTGCGCTTTGGTGCGGAGGGGGCGCGGCTGACCAACCGTTTTGTGCGCACCGAGGGCTGGCTGGCGGAGGAGAAGGCGGACAAGCCCCTCTACCGCGGCGTCTTCGGCACCCAGAAGCCCGGCGGCTTCCTGGCCAACGCCTTCGACGTGCGTCTGAAGAACATCGCCAACACCCATGTGGTGCGCCTGGGCCAGCAGCTGCTCGCCCTGTGGGAAGCCAGCTCCCCCCACGCCCTGGATCCCGACACGCTGGAGACCCGCGGTCTGACTCTGCTCGACGGGGTGTTGAAGCCCGGCGAGGCCTTCAGCGCCCATCCACGCGTCGATCCCGGCCATCACGGCCAGGAGCGCCTGGTGACCTTCGGGGTGAAGAGCGGCCCCCGCAGCACGATCCGGCTGATGGAGTTCGCCGGCGGCAAGGGGGCGGCGGGTGAAGCCGCCGGCAGCCTGCTGAGCGAGCGCAGCGACACCTTCAACGGCTT
>JBKDSV010000240.1:0-28103 GCA_046340795.1 Cyanobacteriota bacterium
CTGATTCAAACTTGCCACTCTGCGTTCAGGTGCCCAGCAGCTCTGAGGAACTGAGTCCCGAGCTCATAGGGGTCTCAGCGTGGGACCTGAATCACAATCGTGGCCTGGCGCCTCTATCCAACCACTTTAAAGCAGCCCTGGGGTTCCAAGGGGTGACAAGCGGCATGACCATACAAAACCGCACTTGATTCGGCAGAAAGCTCCGCTGGCGCTCTGGGCCAATTCAAAGTGAAGACTGGGCTTCTCTTCTGGGCACCTCCAGGGCTGCCTCAAGGTCAAGTTGAGATCCCACAAGTGGAACTGAAGAACGCGGACCGTCCTGGCTGGGCACAAATGACGACGGGTCTGCCGATGGACAGGCGCCCTGATCCTCAGCTTCCACAGGACTTTTGGTCAGTCCTGTGGGCACCTCGAAAAATCGGCTTTGCAGCGACCAATGGACAAGGCCAACGCCGACCAAGACATGAGTCTCGATCGGCGCTTTCAGACGAAAGCGGTATTTTTCGAGATGCCCTTCTGTTCCTGCCCGAGTGGCTCGGTTTGGGATTGGCGGAGCTTGCTGCCGAATCAAGAAACCGCATGTGTCAAGGCGTGTTTAGGCCTGCAGGGACACTTCTAATCAGCCCTGCCCTCTCGCCTCTCCAACGGCGAGGCCACTGGCCCGAGCCTGGCGGCAGTTTTCCCCGGCCCTGACTCCCCCGTCGGCACCGCCTCCTCCTGGCATCAGAAGACGGGCAGCCGCAGCAGCTGGGCCCACAGCCACTGACCAGCCTCCAGGTCACCCAGTTCCGCCGGGATCTCCACCAGCAGATCCGCACCCCGCAAGGACCCGATGCGCGAGGAGGCCTGGCTGCCCTCCACCTGCGCCAGCAAGTCCCCCTCGGCCCCCACCCTGAGTCGGGCCCGGGCCAGCTCCGGTCGCCCCGCTACCCGCTTCAGGGGAGTGGCCAGGCGCACCCGCAGCCGTGGCAACGGGTCTGGAGTGGCGCCTTCCAGGGCCTGCAGGGCCGGCCAGAGCAACTGCAGGGCTGTGATGGCTGCCGCCACCGGGTTGCCCGGCAGCCCGAAGAATGGGCGACCGCCCAGCTGCCCGAAGGCAAAGGGTCGGCCAGGTTTGAGAAAGAGCTTCCAGAACGCCACCTCCCCCCGTTCTGCCAGCAACGGCCGGATCCAGTCGGCATCGCCCGCCGAGACACCGCCGGTGCTGACCACCACGTCACAGCGCTCAGCCAGGGCCTCCAGGGCGCGGGCCAACAGCTCTGGCTGATCGGGCACCAGCCACCGCTCCGCCACCGGCTGCCCCAGCCGTGCCAGCAGGGTGTCCAGGAGGGTGCCGTTGCTCTCCCAGATCGTGCCCGGCCCGCGGGGCTGACCTGCGGGCACGAGTTCATCGCCACTGATCAGCAATCCCAGCCGCGGTTGGGGCCGCACAGCCAGGGAGGCCAGGCCGCAGCTGGCCAAGCGGGCCAAATCCGCTGGCCCCAGCCGGATCCCGGCCGCCAGCAGCTCCTGGCCGGCGGCGGCCTCTTCCTCCGGGCCGCGGATCCAGGGGTTGGGACCGGCCACCCCGCTGAGGCTGAGCTGGTTGTCGTCGCGCGGCACCAGCTCCTGGGGCAGCAACCGGCTGGCCTCGTCCGGCAAGGGCGCGCCGGTGAGGATGCGAATGGCCTGCCCCGCCTCCAACACCCCGTCAAAGGGAGCGCCGGGGGCCGATCGGCCCACCACCTGCCAGTGGGCGCCAGGAGCGGGGGCGGCGCCATCGGTAATGGCGTAGCCATCCATGATCGCGGCGCGAAAACCGGGCACCGCCTCCGCGGCGTGGCACGCCGCGGCGCTCACCCGGCCCAGGCAGGCCGCCAGGGGCAGCCGTTCCACTCCGGCCAGAGGCGTGAGGACAGCCAGCACTCGCGCTCGCGCCTCCTCCAGCGGCAGACCCTCGCGGGGGAAGGGTTCAGCCATCGGCCTGGCCGTCTTCGCAGATCCGGCCGGGCTCCAGGGCGCGTTCATCTGCGTTTCCGCCGCTGGCGTCGGGGCCGCTGGCGGCTCCATCCGCAGCGGGGTGGCGCCAGGGACCATGCCGGCCGCCCCGCTTCTCCAGCAGCCGCACCGGCCCGATCGTCATCGCCGGATCAACGGCCTTGAGCATGTCGTAGAGGGTGAGCAGGCCCACCTGCACGGCGGTGAGGGCCTCCATCTCGACGCCGGTGGGCGCCGTGGTGCGCACGCTGGCCACCAGGCGCAGCCCCGAGCCATCGGCGGCCGGTTCGATCGCCACCGACACCCCCGCCAGGGGCAGGGGATGACAGAGGGGGATCAGCTCGGCGGTGCGCTTGGCCCCCTGGATCGCCGCCACCCGCGCCACCGCCAGCACATCACCCTTCGGGGCGGTGCCTGCGACCACCAGGGCCAGGGTGGCGGGCGCCATGGTGAGGCACCCCTCAGCGGTGGCGGCGCGGTCGCTGGCGGGGCGATCGGCCACATCCACCATGCGGGCGGCGCCGCGGCTGTCGAGGTGGGTGAGGGCGCCGGGGGGGGAGGACTCCATGGGGGAACGATGGTGGAACGACGCATGTGGCAAGCGGCACAGCTGACCGCGGCCTCCGGCCAGCTCCAGCACAATGGGGTGAAGGTCCCACCGCGTGCCCGCCATGGAAAACGGCTTCACTCTTGCTTCGGTTTTGTTGGTCAGCAGTGGCTTCTTCTGCTTGAGCACGCTGTTTTTCGGCACCAAGGGTGGCTTTTATGACAGCGATGACTACGACGGTAACGGCACGGCCCACTGATGGAGGCTCTAGGCCAGCCGCCTCCATCAGGGCCGTGGCAGTGAGCGGATCCAGCGATCTGATAGCCAGGCCTTCAACGGAGCGCTGATGGCCCTCGGCGGGGCGGGGTCAGGGCAGGCCCAACCGCTCCGCCTCCGGGCATTCTCCGGTGGTGGCGAGGTCTTCCACAGCGGTCATCCGGTTGACCGTGGCCAGCCGGGTGCTCACGGCACCGATGGAATCCAGCCGAACGCACACCTCCCAGCTCATGCGCTCATCCGCCTCATCGTCCTCTTCCTCGTAGCGGAAGGTGACCAGATCAGCGTCCACGTCCACAACCGTGGCGTCCTCCAGCCAGCATTGCTGGTCTTTCAAAAACACCCAGACAGGTCGTTGCTCGACGCAGTATTGGGCAAGCTTGCGGTGCAACATGCCGCTGCCGCGACTCCTGGGATCTTAAGCAGATTCCTCACCCCGTCCGTGTCCGTGATGACATCCACCCTGAACACCCTTCCCGCGGACCCCGAGGCGATCCGCCTTCAGCTGCGCAGCTGGCCTGAGGTGGAGGCCTACCTGAGCGCCTGCAAGGGGATCATCCTTCCCCTGGGCTCCACGGAACAACATGGACCCACCGGGGCCATCGGCACCGACGCCCTCACCGCTGAAGCCGTCGCCCTGGAGGTGGGCCGTCGCACCGGCGTGCTCGTGGCGCCAACCCAGGCCTACGGCATGGCGGAACATCATCTCGGCTTCCCTGGCACCGTCAGCCTGCAACCCACCACCCTCCTGGCCCTTCTCCATGACGTGGTGCTCTCCCTGGCCCGCCACGGCTTTGAGCGGATTTTCGTGATCAATGGCCATGGCGGCAACATCGCCACCACCCGCAGCGCCTTCGCCCAGGCCCATTGCACCGCCGCCGCCCAGGGGCTGCCTGTGGCCCCTCGCCTGCGCTGCCAGCTTGCCAATTGGTTCATGGCCGGCCCGGTGATGCGGGAGGCGCGCAAGCTCTACGGCGAGCGGGAGGGCCATCACGCCACCCCCAGCGAGATCGCCCTCACCCTGTTCCTGGAGCCGACGCTGCAGGCCAAGCAGCGTCCCCTGCCGGAGCCCGCCCCCGCAGGTCCCATCCATGGCCCCGCGGATTTCCGCCAGCGCCATCCGGATGGCCGCATGGGATCCGATCCTTTCCTGGCCCAGGCCGCCCATGGGCAGCGTTTGCTCGACCTGGCGGCCACGGCTCTGAGCGAGGATCTGCGCACCTTCCTCTCCTGATGGCCGGCCATGGGGCGAATCACCGCTGACGATGTGCGCAAGGTGGCCGAGCTGGCCCGGCTCGAGCTTCCCGAAAGCCAAATCGCCACCTACACAGCTCAGCTCGAACGCATCCTCGACTATGTCGGCCACCTGCAACAGGTGGATACCCGGGGCGTGCCCGCCACCACCCGCGCCGTGGAAGTGGTCAACGTGACACGCCCCGACAGCGTGGAGACAACAGAGGTTCGGGAAGACCTGCTCAACCAGGCCCCCCAGCGGGAAGGGGATTTTTATCGTGTGCCCAAGATTCTCAATGAAGCTGGCTGAACAGAAATCGTGGCGAGAACAGCTCTCTTTTTCCGAGGGGGCTGCAACTGGATTAGCGGATCGGGGAAACAGCCGTGCGGTGCAACAGTTCAAGAATGCGCCGACGGGAATGACGGGTGGGCATCAGAGCCGCGAGGGGGCGCAGGCGACTGCGTCGCCGCTTATGACTGCGCACGCCAAGAAGAATGTCGTAGAGAAAGTTCAGGGCATCAGCGCGGCTTTCAAATAGGCCGAGCCTCTGTGGTGATCCTTTAGCATCCAGCAGATGGCGCGTGGCCAGATAGGCCGGACGATATTCAAACCAGGGAATGGAGGGCCAGAGGTGATGCACCAGGTGATAGTTCTGACCCATGATGAGCCAATTCATCAAACGGCTGGGATAGACGCGGGCGTTGTGCCAACGGCTGCGCGATTGAAAGGGGCGATGGGGCAAGTAGTCAAAAAACAGACCCAGGGTGACCCCCACCATCAAAGCGGGGGCAAACCAGCAATTGAAAATGAAGGGAAGGAAGTCAAATTTGACCGCCGCCAGGATGATCAAGGCAAAGGTGGCGCGTTCTAAGCCCCAGGCGAATAATTCATTGCCCCGCCAAAGGGCACGCCGGAAGAAAAATACCTCGTGATAGAAAAAACGAGGCGCAATCAGCCAGAGAGGGCCGAAGGTGCTCACAATATGGTCGGGATCGTGTTCCGGATCGTTGACGTGGGCGTGATGCTGCAGATGCACCCGCGTGAACACCGGAAAGCTGAAGCCCAGCAACAACGCCGCACCATGGCCCATCAGCGCGTTCCAAAAGCGGTTGGGGTGCGCCGCGTTGTGGCAGGCATCGTGGATCACCGTGCCCTCCAGGTGGAGCGCCAGAAAGCCCAGGACCAGCAACACGGGCAAGGGCCAGCCAGCGACGAACCAGCCCCAGATGGAGAGGCCGGCCAGGCCATAGCCGCCCAAAAAGAGGGCCACGGTGGGATTGAGGGCGGGCGGTGGATCGAGAAATTCCCTCGGAACTGTCCGTGAGGACAGAGGCATGGTCACGGAGGGTGGCCTGCTCACGGAGGCTGCCAGCGGGGAGGACGGGCATTCCGGCATGGGGAAGTTCACCTGGAGCAGGGAAGACACCGCGAAGCGGGACTCACCATAAACAAGAGCAACGGTCAGCGAGAGACGCCCTTGCGGGCCTGGCGCTCGCTCTGTGGACCGCGCTCACTCCGCAGCGGAGTCCTCCAGAGCCTGTGCAGAGGCGGTCAGCGGGATTTGGAAGCGATGTTCAAAGGCCGTGCGGAACGCCGCTAGATCCGCGTAGCCACATTGCAGGGCCAGCCGGGCCAAGGGGATCCTCTCGGCGGCATTGAGCCGCTGGCGGGCCCAGCAGAGGCGCTGGAGGCGCAGCCACTCCAGGGGACCGCAGTCAAAGCTGGCCTGAAAGTGCCGCCGCAACTGGAAATGGCTCAACGCGGCTTGCCGCTCCATCCGGGTGAGGGTCCACTCGCCGAGTGGATCGGCCTGGATGGCGGTGAGCAGATCCGCAAAGGAGGAGGCTTCCCGTGGTCCGAACGCCGGCCGGCCTGATCGGTCGGAACGCAGGAGCTGCGGATAGATCAGCAAGGCGATCAGCCGCAGAATCTTGTCATCGAGACCCAAGGTCTCGGGCAGGCTGGGGCTGTTGGCCTGCACCAGATCGATCAGCCTCAGGCTGCGACGCAACAGGGCAAGCAGGTTGCCCTGTTGCGGGTGGCTCTCCAGCAGTTCCAGCGGGCGCTGGAGCGGAGCAAAGCGCAGATCACTCTGCGGACCCGCCATGGTGGTTGCCGCAGCGATCAAGGCTTGGGGGCAGACGCTGAACATCACCCCGCTGCAAACGCTGGTCTCCAGGGTGCAGGCCTCCCCCGGCAGTACCAGGGCGTTGTGGCCGGCCCGGGCCCAGTGGCGACGCCCGTCGATCGCGAACCGCTTCTCACCGAGGATGGGCAGGGTGAAGACAGCTTTGGTCTGGGCATGGTTGGCGCCACAGAGAGGGGAGTGGGCTGCGGCGGTGATCTCCAGCTCGGCGGCCCGCACGCTGACAGCCCGGTGCACAAACCGTTGGCGGCCGTCCCGGGGAGCCAGGTCGCGCAGCGGCACCGACCGGCGGATCACCTGAGCCAGCGCATCCGGGTCATGATCCACCCGTGCGTGGCGCTCACCAAAGGCCAGGGGCAGAGACGCAATGGTGGTCGTCATGCGAGCAGCTGGAGCCTGTCGAGCTGGGAATGTTGACTCTGCAGCTGTTGCAGGCGGGCCATGAGCAGGCACTGGAGGTCTTGAAGCCGGGCGTGCTTGCCCATGTCGGAGCGGCAGACGAGGGCAAGGCGATTGGTGAACAGTGGCCCGGAATCCAGGGACACCAAGGAGGGAAATGCCCTGGCGTTCAACGGGGTGGTGAAGGCGAGAGTGACCTGGTCAGCCGTTAGTCCCTCCCAGGATTCGGCGTTGTAGCGCCGCTTGGCGACCTCCAAGCTGCCGAGTCCGATGTCGGCGCAAATGGCATGGCTGCGGGGAAACCCTTCCTCCGGGATCACGGGGACCGGAAACCGCAGCAGATCCGCCAAGGTGAGGTTGGTGTCTCCAGCCAAGGGGTGGTTGGGGTGGGCAAGGAGGGTGACCGGCTGGCGGGCCAGCGGCCACACCAGAGCGGGAAACTCCAGGGATGGGGGCAGGTCTTCTGCCGCATCGGTGAGCCAGGCATCGATCACCCGATCGCGCAGCAGCGCCAGGGGCGACACGGTACCCACCACATCCCGCGGACCAATCAACCAGCCGGGCAGTGGTGGATCGAGCAAGGGGTCCGCGCCTGAGGGGAAGCCCTCCAGCCGCAGCGGGTGTTCACCCAGCACCCGGGCCAGTTGGTGGATTTCGCGCTCCATCTGCAGCAGCAGGCTCTGATTTGAGAGAACCCACTCCCCCTGGCGGCGCTTGATCCGCACCCCAAAAACCTCGGTGCAACGTTGCACGCGGCGGGAGATCGTGCTCTGGTTGCAGCGCAACTTGGCTGCGGCCTTGGGGCCACTGCCGTGCCAGAGAAAGAGATCTAAACCAGCGAGATCCTCCTGGGTGACCACGGGGCACTGATCCGGTTCGGCGAACCTAGCGGACCTGTTCCAACGTCCAGAAGAATGGCCGGCCAGACCAACCTTTCTTCTGGACCAGCCTGCCCCTCACCATGATGCCCACCGGGGGACTTGAACCCCCACGACCGAAGCCACTGGAACCTAAATCCAGCGCGTCTACCAATTCCGCCAGATGGGCCTGCCCTGGGGTGGAGGTGGCGGCCAGAGGCCACCATCCCAGCTGTGAAACGAATTTACTTGATCTGGTCCCAGCCAGATTCCAGCCCGGTCAGTCTGCCGTCCGCCCAGCACAATGAAGACCCCTCTCCACGGCCGCTGATGGTTGCCACCCTCGCGGGCTTAGGGGCCCTGCTCTTTGGTTTGGCCCTCCTGCTGCTCCCCCTCCTGGCCACCGAGCTCAGCCGGCCCGGCGATTCCGCTTGGGGAGCCCTGGCGTTGGTGCTCGCCCTGGTGCTGGTGACAAGCGCGGAGCGCCTCAGCGGTTCACCGATGCTGGCCGTGCTCAGCGGAGGCCTGCTCATCGGCCGGCTGACGGTGGAGGTGGGCCGGAGTCGCTGGCGCCAGCTCACCCCCGAGGAGCAGGGACGGTTGGGCACGCGGGAGCGCTGGCGTTCCAGCCTCAGCCAAGCCAGCACCGCCCTCGTCGGGCTTCTGGAGACTGCGGGGCGGCAAGGCTCCACCCTCCTGGCTCGCTGGCGAGAGCGCAGCCAACCCAAGGCCAGCGGCAAGCGCTGGGTGCGGTCCGAGGCGGCCACGACCGACACTCCCGCGCCTGAGGTGATCGAGGTGCGCGACTTCGAGCAGATCGATGCCCTGCTGCAGACAGCTCCCGCGGAGGCCACTGTCGCGGAGGTCCCGCCCGCGGACGCGCCGCCCAGCGGCGAGCTCCAGGCTCAAAGCGCGGACGCCTCCGCCCCCCCTCCCGAGGCGCAGGGCACCGGGACGCCAGCGGAGGGGGGCGGGGCGGGATAATCCCCACCTGCCACCCGAGGCGTCGTGTCCACTCCACCGGCTTCCGCTGCCTCGTCCTACAAGGACACCCTCAACCTGCTGGACACGCCCTTCGCAATGCGGGCCAACGCCAAGAAGCGGGAACCCGAGCTGCAGGCGTTCTGGACGGAGCAGCGGATCTACGAGCGCCTCAGCCAGGGCGCCACCGTCTCCGGCGACCGCGCCGCGATCTTCACCCTTCACGACGGACCGCCCTACGCCAACGGCGCCTTGCATGTGGGCCATGCCCTGAACAAGATCCTCAAGGACATCATCAACAAGCACGCCCTGCTCCAGGGCCAGCGGGCCCGCTTCCGGCCGGGATGGGATTGCCATGGCCTGCCGATCGAGTTGAAGGTGCTGCAAACCCTCAGCGCGGAGGAGCGCCAAGCCCTCACGCCCCTTGACCTGCGCCGTCGTGCCCGCGCCTATGCCCTCCAGCAGGTGGAGCTCCAGCGGAGTGGTTTCCAGCGCTGGGGGATCTGGGGTGACTGGGACAGGCCCTACCTGACCCTCGACAAGGCCTACGAAGCGGCCCAGATCGCGGTGTTTGGCCGGATGGTTCTGGCCAGGCACATCTATCGCGGCCTCAAACCCGTGCACTGGAGCCCCAGCTCCCGCACGGCCCTGGCGGAGGCGGAGCTGGAATACCCGGAAGGCCACACCTCCGCAAGCGTCTATGTGGCGTTTCCGGTGGTGCAGGTGCCCCCCACCCTGCAAACCCCTCTGCGATTGGCGGGCATTGAGGGTCCGACCGATCGCGACCATCGGGAGCAGCTGTTCGTCGCGATCTGGACCACCACGCCCTGGACCCTGCCGGCAAACCTGGCCGTTTCGGTGAACGGAACGCTCGACTACGCGATCTGCCGCGATCGATCCTCCGAGGCGCCCCGCTATCTGGTGGTTGCCGCGGGCCTCGTGGAGCGCCTCAGCCAAACCCTGGATCGTGCGCTGGATCCTCTGGTGACGGTGAAGGGCGTTGAATTGACGGGCCTGCTCTATCGCCATCCCCTGCTGGATCGCACCAGCCCCGTGGTGGTGGGAGGGGATTACATCACCACCGAATCGGGCACGGGGCTGGTGCACACGGCGCCGGGCCACGGGGTGGACGACTTCCTCACAGGTCGCGCCCATGGCCTGGAGGTGCTCTGTCCGGTGGATGAGGCGGGCACCCTCACCGATGAGGCGGGCCCCTTCGCCGGGCTCAATGTGCTCAAGGATGCCAACCCGGCGATCATCCAGGCCCTGCGGGATTCCGGCACCCTGTTGGCGGAGCAGGCCTACGCCCACCGCTACCCCTACGACTGGCGCACCAAGAAGCCGGTCATCTTCCGCGCCACCGAGCAGTGGTTTGCCTCCGTGGAGGGCTTTCGCGAGCAGGCCCTGGAGGCCATCGCCGCCGTCGACTGGCTGCCCGCCAGTGGCCGCAACCGGATCGAGGCGATGGTACGCGAGCGCGGCGACTGGTGCATCTCCCGCCAGCGCACCTGGGGGGTGCCGATTCCTGTCTTCTACCACCGGAGCAGTGGCGAGGTGCTGCTCGACCAGGAGAGCCTCGACCACATCCAGGCCTTGATCGCCTTCCATGGCTCCGATGTGTGGTGGGAGCGCTCCGAGGCGGAGCTGCTGCCGCCCTCGCGGGCGTCGGAAGCCGACCAGTGGCGCAAGGGCACGGACACAATGGATGTGTGGTTTGACTCCGGCTCCTCCTGGGCCGGGGTGCTGGGGGGCATCGAGGCAGGAGAGGGCAAGAGGGAAGGGGAGGCTGCCACCGAGGGAGCGGTCACCACCGCCCGGGAGACCTGGATCAGCCCACCGCTTGCAGCGCCAGTGGCTCAGGATGTTGGTTTGGAGGGTCCAAGCCAGCTCAACTATCCCGCCGACCTCTACCTGGAGGGTTCCGATCAACACCGCGGCTGGTTCCAGAGCAGCCTGCTCACCTCCGTAGCCGTGAATGGCCATGCCCCCTACCAACGGGTGCTCACCCATGGCTTTGTGCTGGATGAAAAGGGACGCAAGATGAGCAAATCACTGGGTAATGTGGTGGATCCGGCGGTGTTGGTGGAGGGGGGCGCCAATGAGAAGCAGGAGCCGGCCTATGGCGCTGATGTGTTGCGGCTGTGGGTGAGCTCGGTGGATTATTCCGCCGATGTGCCACTCGGGCCGGGCATTGTCAAACAATTGGCGGATGTTTACCGCAAAGTACGCAATACTGCTCGCTATTTGTTGGGCAATCTGCACGACTTTGATCCCAGTCGCGACGCCGTTGCCATTGCCGATCTGCCCCTGCTAGATCGCTGGATGCTCAGCCGCACAGCCGAGTTGATCCAGGCGGTGAATGGCCATTTCAAAGACTATGAATTCTACCGCTTTTGTCAGGCATTGCAAAATTTTTGTGTGGTGGATCTTTCCAATGTTTATCTCGATATCGCCAAAGATCGACTCTATGTCAGTGCTGCCACCGACTTCCGCCGCCGCAGCTGCCAGACCGTGCTGCATCTGGTGGTGGAGCGCCTGGCCTGCCTGATCGCGCCGGTGCTCTGCCACATGGCGGAAGACATCTGGCAAAACCTGCCCTATCCGGTGGCGGAGCGCTCGGTGTTTGAGCGCGGTTGGCCTGACGCGCCCGAGGCCTGGAGCTTCAGCAGCACCCGGCCCAACTGGAATCGGGAGGTTCTGGCCCAGCTGCGGCCCGATCTTGTTGATGCTCTGCTGCAGAGCCAGCAGGATCTCTGGCTCACGGCCATCAACGAGATCCTGGGCCTGCGTAACCGCGCCAATCGGGAGCTGCAGGTGTGTCGCGCCAACGGCCAGATCGGCTCCTCCCTGGAAGCGCAACTGTGGTTGTGCTGGCCGGCCGCGGCCGCCAACACGGCGGCGGCCCAACCCCTGCGGGACGCCCTCGCCCTGCTCTCCGCCTCCCACCATCCGGAGGTCGACAATCTCCCCGATTGGCTGCTCGTTTCCTCCGTGACCCTTGCCCCAGCCGACGAACTGGCGGCCGTTTCCCTGCTCACCCCCGCCAGCACAGCCTCGGGTTTGACCCTCGGCATCGCCCAGGCTCCCGGCCACAAGTGCGAGCGCTGCTGGCACTACAGCGAAGACATTGGCGCGCACCCGACCCATCCCACCCTCTGCGGGCGTTGCGTGGCGGTGCTGGAGCGTTCCAGTCCGGACGAGCCCAGCTGAGGTGCTCTGACGAGACAACGCTCGCCGGGGGGTGGCACTGATCGGGCACGGCCCCTCCAATGACCCTCGTGACCACGGATCTCGCTCCCATGCCCGCCTCCCCTGCCACCCCCATCGCTGATCCGCACCAGGTGTTGCGGGAGGTGTTCGGCTACCCGGCCTTCCGCGGCCCCCAGCAGGCGGTGGTGGAGCAGGTGTTGGCGGGCGGGTCGGCCCTGGTGCTGATGCCCACCGGCGGCGGCAAGTCGCTCTGCTGGCAGGTGCCAGCCCTCTGCCTGGAGGGGCTCACCGTGGTGATCACGCCCCTGATCGCCCTGATGGACGACCAGGTGGAGGGCCTGCGGCAGCAGGGTGTGGCCGCCGCGGCCCTGCACTCCGCGCTTTCACCTGAGGAGGCCTCCGCCACCCGGGCCGCCCTGGGGCGGGGCGATCTGAAGCTCCTCTACATTTCCCCGGAGCGGCTGCTCAGCGGGGATGGCCCGCAGATCCTCGCCGCGCAGTCTCTGGCCCTGTTTGCCATCGATGAGGCCCATTGTCTCTCGCAGTGGGGCCATGACTTCCGGCCGGACTACCTGCAGCTGGGCCAGCTGGCGGAGCGCTTCCCCGCAGTGCCCCGCCTGGCCCTCACCGCCACCGCCGATCCCCGCACCCGGGACGACATCGTGCGCCACCTGCGGCTGCCGCCCGATGCGGTCTTCGTGGCCAGCTTCAACCGGGCCAACATCCGCTACTGGGTGCGCCCGAAGGAGGAGCCGCGCCGCCAGCTGCTGGCCTTTCTGGCGGAGCACCGCGGGGAAGCGGGGATTGTCTACGCCCGCTCCCGCAAGCGGGTGGAGCAGGTGGCGGAGCTGCTCCAGGGGGAAGGGATCGATGCCCTGGCCTATCACGCGGGCCTGGACCCCGAGCGGCGAGGGGCCGTCTTGCGGCGCTTCCGCGGGGGCGGCCCCGTGGTGGTGGTGGCCACGATCGCCTTCGGCATGGGCATCAACCGGCCCGATGTGCGCTTTGTTGCCCACATCGATCTGCCCAAGAGCCTGGAGGCCTATTACCAGGAGACCGGCCGGGCGGGACGGGATGGCCTGCCGGCGCTGGCCTGGATGATCCATGGCGGCGGCGATGGCGCCCAGCTGCGGCAGTGGATCGAGGAGTCGAGCGCCAGTGAGGAGCAAAAACGGATCGAGCGCGGCAAGCTCGACGCCCTGATCACCTTCGCCGAGGCCACCAGCTGCCGCCGCCAGCTGCTGCTGGCCCAGCTCGGCGAACCCCTGGAGGAACCCTGCGGCAACTGCGACGGCTGTCTGGATCCCCAGCCCGGGGTGGAGGTGACGGAGCCGGCCCGCAAAGCCCTCTCAGCCGTGCATCGCACGGGTCATCGGTTCGGGGCCGCCCATCTGGTGGACGTGCTCCTGGGTGCCGACACGGCCCGGATCCGGGAGCTGGGCCACCACACCCTCAGCGTCTATGGCCTGGGCAAGGAGTTGGATCGGGGCCAATGGCGGGGCCTGTTTCGCCAGCTGGTCAGCCGCGGCTTTCTCGTGAGTGATCCAGAGGCACGCGGTGGCCTGCGCTTTGGTCCGGAGGCCCTGGTGCGCCCCCTGCTGCGGGGGGAGGTCTGCCTGAGCCTGCCCCTGCCGCCCCCCAGCCGAGACCGGCGCCAGGCACCCACCGCCACCGCCGCTGGTGGGGCCACCGCGGGCGGGGGGGCGGCGGAGTTGACGCAAGAGGAAGCCGGCCTCTTTGCCGAGCTGAAGCGCTGGCGGCTGGAGCAGGCGCGGCAGCAGGGGGTTCCCCCCTATGTGGTCTTCCACGACCGCACCTTGATCGAGCTCGCCAGCCGCCGTCCCGCCAGCCTGGAGGATCTGGCGACGGTGGGCGGGGTGGGGCGGGCGAAACTGGAGCGCTACGGCCCGGACCTGTTGAACATGCTGGCGCGCACGACTGACCCTTCTCCCCCGACGGACTGAGCGGCATGGCGATTGTGCGGGTCGACAACCTGAGCAAGGCGTACCGGGTGGCCGACAAGCAGCCCGGCCTCGGCGGCACCCTGCGCCATTTCCTCCGGCGCCGCTGGCGCACGGTGTCCGCCGTGCGGGAGGTGAGCTTCATGATCGAGCCGGGGGAACGGGTGGGCTTCCTCGGCCCCAATGGCGCCGGCAAGACCACCACCCTCAAAATGCTCAGCGGCCTGATCCATCCCAGCGGCGGCCTGGCGGAAGTGGCGGGGTTTGAACCCCGTCGCCGCCAGCGCCGCTTCCTGGAGGCCATCACCCTGGTGATGGGGCAGAAGCAGCAGCTCCTCTGGGATCTGCCCCCCCTCGACAGCCTCCTGCTCAACGCCGCCGTCTACGGCATTGACGATGGGGAGGCCAAACGACGCATCCAGGAGCTGGCGGAGATGCTGGAACTGGGGCCGGAGCTCACCCGCCCGGTGCGCAAGCTCTCCCTCGGGGAGCGGATGAAGGCCGAATTGATGGCGGCCTTGCTGCATCGCCCGCGGGTGTTGTTTCTCGATGAACCGACCCTCGGCCTCGACATCAATGCCCAGGTGCGGGTGCGGGAGTTTCTGGACGCCTACAACCGGCGCCATGGCGCCACCCTGCTGCTCACCAGCCACTACATGGCCGACATCACAGCCCTCTGCCCGCGGGTGTTGCTGATCCACCAGGGTCGGCTCTTTCATGACGGCAGCCTGGAGGATCTGGCCACCCGGTTGGCTCCCTGCCGGGAGGTGCGGCTGGAGCTGCGCGACCCGGTCGCGGCCGAGGTCCTGGCGGTGTATGGGGAGGTGCAGCAGCTGCGGGGGCTCCAGGTGCGTCTGCTGATCCCCCGCAGTGAGCTCACCCGGCAGGTGGCCCGGCTCCTGGCCGAGTTGGCGGTGGAGGATCTGGAAGTACGGGATCCCCCGATCGAAGACCTGATCGGCCAGGTCTTTCGCCAGGGGGAGGTGGCATGAGGCGACTTGTGCGACTGGCGCGCGTGCTCCTGACCACCCAGTACGCCTACATGCTGGAGTATCGGGTGGAGATCGCCCTGTGGGCCCTATCAGGGCTGGTGCCCCTGCTGATGATGGCCCTCTGGATCCACCAGGCCGACATGGCCGGCGGTCTGGGTGGTGTCACTCCCGCAGAAGGGGGGCTGAACCGGCTGGAGCTGGCCCGCTATTTCCTCAGTGCCTTCATTGTGCGCCAGTTCACCATCGCCTGGGTGGTGTTTGCTTTTGAGGAGGACGCCCTGCAGGGACGGCTCTCCCCCATGCTTCTGCAGCCCCTCCACCCCCTCTGGCGCTACCTCACGGCCCACCTGGCGGAGCAGGCCACCCGTGTGCCCTTTGTAGCTGGATTGACGGCCCTGTTCTTGCTGGTGGTGCCCTGGGCGGCCTGGCTGCCCTCTCCGGGGCGCCTGTTTCTGGTCGTGCTGGCCACGGCTCTGGCCTTCGCGGTGAATTTCCTTCTGCAGTGCCTGATCGCCGTGCTCTGCTTCTGGACCGAGCGGGCCAGCGCTCTGGAGCGCCTGCACACCCTGGCCATGATGTTTCTTTCAGGCCTGCTGGCCCCCCTGGAGGTGTTCCCGCCGGCGGTGCGCCAGGCGGCCCAGTGGACGCCCTTCCCCTGGATCATCCACTTCCCCGCCCGCCTGCTGGCGGGGGCCGAGCTCAACGTGGCCGGGGGCTTTTGCGCCCTGGCCGGCTGGCTGGCCCTGTTGCTTCCCCTCACCCTCCTGCTCTGGCGGGCGGGGGTGGGTCGCTACGCGGCGATGGGGGCCTGATGGGGCGCTATCTGAAAACCCTGCGGCGCTTCTGGGGCACCGCCCTGGCGAGCCAGACCGAATACCAGGCGAATCTGTTGTTTGATCTGCTGGCCATGGGCGGCAACCTCACCGGCAGCTTGTTTGTGATCAGGCTTTTCTTTGAGGGCGGACGGAGCCTGGGTGGCTGGAGTTGGCCCGAGGCCCTCGTCGTCTTGGGGGTCTACACCCTGCTCGATGGCGTGGCCAGCACCCTGTTGCGCCCCAACCTGAGCCGCATTGTCACCCAGGTGCAAGAGGGAACCCTGGATTTTGTGCTGCTCAAGCCGATCGACAGCCAGTTTTGGCTCTCCACGCGCACCTTCGCCCTGGGGGGACTGCCGGAGGTCGGAGCCGGGCTGGTCTTGATCGTCTGGGCGGCCCGGGCCGCTGGCGCCCGCTCCTCTCCGGCTGTGGTGGGGGCGGCGCTGCTGCTGCTCGGCGCCAGCCTCACCATCCTTTACAGCCTCTGGTTTGTACTCGCCACCACCAGCATCTGGTTTGTGAAGACCTGGAACGCCACGGAGGTGCTGCGCGCCACCCTCACCGCTGGCCGCTATCCGATCACGGCCTATCCCCAAACTCTGCGGCTGCTGTTCACCGTCGTGATTCCGGTGGCTTTTCTCACCACGGTGCCCGCGGAAGCGATCCTGGGCCGCCCGTCCTGGCCCTGGCTGCTGGCGGGTGCGGGCATGGCCTCGGCCTGCTTTGCCCTCAGCCGCGGCTTCTGGCAGCTGGCCCTGCGCTTTCACACCTCCGCCTCCAGCTGAGGGACGAACTCGCTGTCGGTGTGTGTTGGCGGCTGCTCAGAGCCGGGTTCAGCCCAGGACCGACTCAGGCGCGCCGCCTTGCGGTCAGGCGCCCAGCCGCTCCGAGGGACTGAGTCCCGAGTTCACAGGGATCGCAGCGTGGGACCCGAACCACAATCGCGGCCTGGTGTTCCTGTCCGCTCACCTTGAAGTGGCCCTGCGGGTTCAAGCGCCCGCTGAACGCTCAGCGCCCCTCCCCCCGCTGCCATCGCTATCGCCATCGTCAGAGGTCCAGGCGGCGGGCGTGAGGAAGGCCTCCACAGCCTGGGGGCCGGCAAGTCGCCGCTCTTGGAGGGGGTTGAGGGGGCCGGCGAGGAGTTCCGCCGAGGTGATCACCGCCCCTTCTGGCAGGGCGGGGCGATCGGGATCAAAGGCTGTGGGGTGGGTGACACTGCTGGAGAAACCACGAAACAGAAGGAGTTCAAAGGGTTCCTTCCGTCCCCCCACGCCGTCGAGCTCGGCGTCGTCGGTACGTTCGATCGGATGTCCCACAGCGTCGACCGCCAGCTGGCCCCGCAGGCGCAACACCCGATCGGGACAGCCGCGGCTGATCTCCTCAAGGGCGGCCAGCAAGGCGGCCACGGTGGGGGGCGATGGCAGGCAATCCGTTGTCATCTGGCTTGCATCCGGGAGGAGAGAGAATTAGCCCTGAGAGGGAACAGGCGGGGCAGTGAACCACTCGCCTGGATCGCCAGAGCCCACCCGTCGAGCTTGGATCAACGCTATCGGATGCCCTGACGGATCGAGCGATAGCCGCCGCGCCGCAACAGGTTCATCACCACCGTTCGCAGGAAGGAGACTGCTGGCACACCATTGCGATTGACGCAGCGGTGGCGCGATCTGCAGAATACAGAGGCTGCAGGAGGTGTCAGCCATGGGGTGAGCGGTGCAACCCCGCCAAGGTGCTTGGAAGGTTGCTCAAGCATTCCAGGGCACCTCAAAAAATCCCGCCTCCCCCCGCTTCCCGGAGGGAAATCCCTTGCCGTCACTGACCTTGCTGGCCAGTCGCGGCAGGCGAACAGTGATTTTTCGAGGTGCCCTCCAGTTACAAAGAATCCGGTAAGATCAATGGCTGCTGGCACAAGAAAAGTGCACAGCGGCTGGAAATGGCGTCGGCGACGGCGCTACGGGCAACAAGCTCCCAGTGTGCCGTTCTGCAAATGCACTGTGGATTCTTTGATGGGTGTCTCGCCCGGAGCCCTTGCTGAGGACGGCATCTGGACGCGTGGACCAGGCCAAAGATGACGCATGAACTTGCGGGGCTGCACACCAGGGAAGCTCTGGACAACCGGTCGCCACTAGAAGCTGTCCCCTTGCACCAACTGGGAGCTCCGCGCTCTCACGGGTGCCGCTGAGGGGTTTTCCAGAGTCTCCCTAGTCCGCAGTCTTGTAAATACGCTGTGAATCCTTTGCTGGATGTCTCACCCGGAGCCCTTGCTGAGGAAGGCATCTGGACGCGCGGACCAAGCTGAAGAAACGCATGAACTTGCGGGACTGCACGCTAGCCCTTTTAAGATCATTTCACTTCAACCAACGAGGCGTTCTGGATGCTTCGATTGGGCGACTTCGGATTGCCAGAGGTCGTATGAGCACCACCGGCAGCATCCCCGTGCCGGTCAGACGCCACACCCGCCCCCTGAACGGTTGCAGTGGAAGGCACCCCTTGCACCAGCTGGAACCCTGCGATCTCATGGGTGCCGACGAGGAATTGTCCAGAGCCTCCCTAACAGCTCCCTGACGAAGCAAATGGCTTCAACAAAAAATCAAACAACCTATTAAAAAAGCAAGAAACTTGCGGTTTCTTGCTTTCGCTACGATGGGAGGGAGAGCTAATCCTTAAACCAGCAAATCAGGCCCCAGCACTACAGGTGAGTTGGCCCTCGCTTGTAACTCCCACAACGATCGAGCTGGTGGTTGGCAGGGTGACATCAAGACACTTCAGGTTCGCCACGGTTCCCGTCCAAGCGCGCGGGTAGCTTCCACCACCTGTCCCGCAGCTGCCGAAAGCGGCGGTGGGGGCAGAACCCACTTGGGAGATGACAAAGGTGGAGCATTCCTTGGCCAAGCCAACGGCTTCACCGATGGCCGCACCAGCGGCGGCAGAGGAGCGGGCTTGCAGATAACGGGGAATGGCGACCGCCGCCAAAATACCGATGATGGCGACCACCACCATCAGCTCGATCAGGGTGAAACCCTTTTGCAAGCGCTTGCGGCGTCGGAGGCTCTCTAGCAAGAGCAGCTGTGTTTTAGATCGCATTGGCCTGAAGGGATCAGAAGATGACCGTAGCCTAGCGCGAAGGCTAGCCATGGTTCAGCGGAAGGGTCGATTAAAATTTCTTTTCAATTCAGCGTTCCCGTTCCCGCTTGGCCCTGTGAATTGGCTAGGTTGCCGCGTGAATGTCAGGAAAAGATGACGCGTCTTCGCTTTTCCTCTCCGCCTTCTCTGGCCACCCGCATGGCTCGTTGGGGAGCACGCATTGTTTTTGTTTACGCCCTGCTGGCCTTGGTCACTCCCTTGCTGGGTCACTGGGGGCTGTTGGCCGATCCCAACGCAGGCCTGTCCAACCCCATTGATGCCCCCCCCTCCTGGAGCCACTGGTGCGGCACAGATCGCCTTGGCCGCGATGTCTGCTCTCGCACCCTCGCAGGCTGCGGCGTGGCTCTGCAGGTGGTGCTCCTCGCCCTCGGCCTGGCCCTGCTGATCGGCGTCCCCCTCGGCATGGTGAGCGGTTACATCGGGGGGGCTGTCGACCGCCTGCTCGTGCTGGTGATGGACACGCTCACCACCTTGCCCGTGCTCTTGCTGTCGGTGGTGCTGGCCTTCCTGCTCGGCCGCGGTCTGCCCAACGCCGCCGCGGCCCTCTGCGTTGTCTATGTCCCCCAGTATTTCCGGGTGGTGCGCAACCAGACAGCCCAGGTGAAGGCGGAGCTGTTTGTGGAAGCCGCCCGCTCCCTGGGTGCGGGGCCCCTCTGGATCCTGCGCCGCTACCTGCTGCGTAACGTGATCACCTCGGTGCCCGTGCTCCTCACCCTCAATGCGGCCGATGCCGTGCTTGTGCTCGGAGGTTTGGGATTTCTTGGTCTCGGCTTGCCAGAAACAGTTCCGGAATGGGGCAGTGATTTGCAACAGGCCCTGACCTCCGTGCCCACAGGCATCTGGTGGACCGCGCTCTGGCCAGGCCTGGCCATGTTTGTGCTCGTGTTGGGCCTTTCCTGTCTCGGGGAAGGCTTGGAGGAATGGCTCTCCTCTTCCCCTCAGCGCACAAGCTGAACAGTCCTTGTCCCCTGGTTCGCTTCTCACGGCCTTGGGGTAACCGTCTCACGTCCTGCTCAGGAGAGACCAGAGGCGTTGGCCAACCACTTCCCAGCCGAACTGAGCATGGACGAATTGGCTGGCAATCGCCCCCCCCCAACGCTGCGGTGCCTGCAGGATGGAAACAATGGCCTCTTGCAGAGCCTCCAGATCGGGTTCCAAGTACTGGCCCGGACCCTGCTGACGCAGCGCACTGGCAATTTGCAGACCAAGGCGAGGATCAAAGTAATCATCTGTTGATCCTCCAGCCGTCACAAGGATGGGCAATCCACAGGCCGCAGCCTCCAAGGGAGGCAGATTGAAGCCCTCTGCCCGGTAAGGGGAGACGTAGGCGTCACAGGCGTTGTAGAGGGCCCTGAGTCCAGCCAGATCCAGATTTTCGGAGAGAGGAATCACATCGTTCCAATGATCTTCACTCATGGCAAGGGGGCGGCCAGAAGCTGCCATCTCATTCACCACATCTTGTAAGCGACGACCATACAGATTGCTCTGGTCTTTAATGACAAGCTTTAATCGAGGCTGACTTGGCTTGAGGTTGGCATAGGCTCGAAGCAGCAGGTCAATTCCTTTGTTTGAAGTCAGAGCACCTAAATTGAGGAGAACAAAATCATCGGGCTGAAAGCCAAAGACTTGTCTATAAAAAAACCGCAGCTCCGGATCGATCTGTTGCATGTGTTCCGTCGGCACGCCATGGGGAAGCACAACAACTTCATCCTCCTCGAATCCCTCTGTCAGAAAACCCGCTTTTGACCATTGTGATGCGGTGACGATTGTTAAATTTCCTCGTTGGCGTGCTTCAGCAACTGAGCAGCCAGAAAATGTATTGGGCAAACAGTAACCCAGCTCTGTTGTTCCGAAAACAAATATCCGTTCGGCAGGCCCGTCAAGCAGATTGAGCGGGAAGGCGATGCGATAGATCAGCGAAAAATAGTCATTTGTATTTGGCGCTGGAATTTGTTGGAGGCGCAACAACAGATCCTCAGGTAAGCCGCTGGCATTATCCTTGGCATTCCAGCCAGGATTGAAGGGCTTTACATCACGGTGTCGGAGCTTGATGGGGTGACGCAGAAGCTCAAGAAGCTGCCACTGATTAACAAGGGAATAGGAATGATTGAGATCACGCCAACCTTCCACGCAGATCCCCTCGCCCGTTCGCCATGAAGGATAGACTTCGCCAATAGCGTTAGCCTGTTTGCCAGAAGCAGGATTAGGCGCGGTATAGAAGTAGACATCATGGCGGTGCAAAACTGTGCTATCCGCAGGAGTCAACCTTTTGACGATTTCAGGATCTGTGTGGTTTGGATCGATCCACCAGTCTTCGACAATATGATTGCACCAGCTCACGTCGCCAACGAGAAGCTGATACCCTAATTCTTGAAGAAATTCCCTGCTCGCAACTCGTTCTTTCGTGCCGCCAAATGAAAGGTCATGCTCGAAGGTGATAACGCGGAAGCGATAGTGATGGTGTGGCAGGAGTTTTAATGCTTTCAGGCTGTTGCTAGGCGGATCAATATCCAGAGAAAGATAATCAATCACAGGGGGTAGACTGGCTTCGTGCATGCAAGCTTCGTAATCCACCTGAAGGGCATTGGCAAGCAAGCAGGGATTGCGGCGAAATTGTTGATGTCTCGCCACCATTGCCGCATCCCATTCAAGGCCGATGCCACGCCAGCCGAAGGTTTGCTCAAGGAGAAAGGTATTGCTGATGAAAATGGGCTCATGGGCACCAATATCCATATAAACACCTTCTCGCTTGCCGGCGAGGACACAAAGTACAAACATGTCTTGATGCAATTGGCTGTAGTTGACCTGGACGTCGTCTAAGCCGGGAAAGTTAAAACGAAAGAATGATCGCTTAATAATAGAATAATGAATCGGGTTGTAAAAATCTGGCAAATCCATCATGGCCCCTTTTGTTGTCGCGGTTTTGAAACAGTTTAGGCAACCATCCCCGGCAGCGGCCCCTCAACTAAAATTTGACTTGCCTTTGTCCTTCAAGCCGATGCCCTGGTGGATGGATCTGGTGTTGCTGTTGCTGGGCGGCGCGCTCTGGCTTCTGGGAGACAACCACGGCGATGACGTCATCGGCCTGTTGGAAAAAATTCTTGCTGTTGCCGCTGTGATGGTGGTGCTCCTGGGCGGTCGCTGGCTGCTACTGGAGTTGGCGGCCCTTGTTTTGGCCCTTTGGTTGCCGAGCGCCTCTCGATTTGAACAGGGCCCCAGGGTCTGACGCCAGCCGCGGCTGATCTCAGCAGCGCAATCGCTGGGAGCGGGGCAGGGATTCCAGGATCGTTCCTTCCCCATCGATCAGCGGATAGGGACGGCCCTGCTGACGGCACCAAGCGGCCACCTCGGGATAGGCCCACTCGAACAGCAGCCTGCCGTAGCGCTCCGCTGGCACCCCCTCCCCCCGTTCGGGCAGCAGACCGGCCGCGCGGCGCTGGCGCAGGGCCTCGAACAGCAGGGTGGCCGCCGCCACCGACACGTTCAACGACTGCACCATGCCACGCATCGGGATGAACACCGCCTGATCCACCAGGGCCGCAGCTTCCGCGCTCAACCCCCATTTCTCCGCCCCCAGCACGAACGCCGTGGGCCCCGTGTAATCACAGGCGCCATACTCCATGGCTTCCACCCCAAGGTGAGTGCCCACCAGCCGGTAGCCCTGATCCTTCAGGCGGGCCATCGCTTCGACAACGCTGTCATGCACCTGGAGTGGTACCCACTTCTGACTCCCCTGGGCCGTGCTGTTGAACATTGGCAGGCGACCTTGCCGACACACCGCATGGGCTTCCAAAACCCCCACTGCATCACAGGTGCGCAAAATCGCGGAGAGGTTGTGGGGCTTCTCCACCTGCTCCGCCAGCAGCGTGAGATTCGCCATGCGCCGATCCAACACCGCCTTGAGGCGCTCGAAGCGGCGGGGTAACAGGGCCATGGCAAGACGCTGGTGAGAACGGAGGAATTCCAGCCTGCCCGGCCGGCCGCCTCCCCGCCGTCTGAGGATGTCCACTCCTGGACAGTCCCACGGTGCCTTGATGACCCTTGGGGAGGGGTGGCGGCAAAGGCTCTCGGGGAGTTGGGCCATCCACAAGAAGCGCGAAGACCGCATGGGCTTGGCGGGGCCTGTGCGGTCAGCTGTGTCCGTGCTTTTGTTGCCTTGCGTCAGCTGATGGTTGCCGTGGAGCCCACCTTTGATCAGCGTGTCTACGCCATGGTGGCCCGCATCCCCCCAGGCCAGTTGGCCACCTACGGCCAGATTGCTGATCTGATCGGTGCCTGGGGCTGCGCTCGCCAGGTGGGCTGGGCTTTGCGGCGCTTGCCCCTGCCCTCCGATCTGCCCTGGCATCGGGTGGTGAATGCCCGGGGTCGCATCAGCCTGAGCCTGGCGCGGGAGGGCAGCGACTGGATCCAAGCCGCGCTGCTGCGCGCGGAGGGCATCCCGGTCGATGGGGAAGGTTCGCTGCCGCTGAGGTCTTGCCGCTGGCCGGGACCAGCCACCCAGGCCCCCTCGGGGCGCTAGGACGGTCCTCGCAGCCGCCCATGCCCGTGGGGACACCCACCGCGCCGCCGTCCACCATCAGCGGTTTGGCCCCGCGCCGCCTGGCCTGGAGCGTGTTGCAGGCCGTGGCCGCAGGAGCCTGGGCTGATGCCGCGTTGGAGCGGGCGTTGCAACGCACTCCCCTGTCGCCTCGCGATCGAGCCCTGGCCACCGATCTGGCCTATGGCGCCATCCGCCAGCGTGCCCTGCTGGATGCCTGGATCACCGCCCGGGGACGGGTGGCGGCGGAGAAGCAGCCGCCGACGCTGCGCTGGCTGTTGCATGTGGGCCTCCAGCAACTGCTCTTCCTGCGGCGCGTGCCGGCCGCTGCGGCCGTGACCACCAGCGTCCAGCTGGCCCGTGAGGGCGGCCTGGAGCGGCTGGCCCCTGTCGTGAACGGCCTGCTCCGGGCTGTGGCGCGCCAGCGGGAGGGGCTCCCCGCGGATGCCGAACCCTGGCGGGGTCTGCCCCTGCCAGAGGACCCGGCGGGCTCCCTTGCCCTGCGCCACTCCCTGCCCCTTTGGCTGGCGCAAGACCTCCTGGCCTGGCGCGGCGCGGCGGCGGAGACCTTTGCGCAAGCCTGCAACGCCCCTCCCCCCTTCGACCTGCGGGTCAACCTCCTGCGCAGTGATCCCGCCACCTTGATCCGCCGCTTGGCAGACGCTGGCCTGCGGGCCGAAGCTCTGCCGGAGCTGCCGGCGGGGATCACCCTGCTCGATCGTCCCGGCGATCCGCGGGCTCTGCCCGGTTACGCCGAAGGCCACTGGAGCGTGCAAGACCGACAGGCCCAGCGCATTGTCCCCCTTCTCGATCCCCAGCCGGGTGAGACGATCCTCGATGCCTGCGCCGCCCCGGGCGGCAAGGCCACCCACTGCGCGGAGCGCATGGCAGATCGGGGGGAGGTGTGGGCGGTGGATCGCTCATCCGCGCGGCTGCAACGCCTGCGGGCGAATGCCGAGCGGCTGGGGCTGACCGCCCTGCGCCCCCTGGCCGCGGATGCCACCGCGCTCCTGGAAAGCCACCCCGATTGGCGACAACGGTTTGATCGCATCCTCCTCGACGCACCCTGTTCAGGACTGGGCACCTTGGCCCGCCACGCTGATGCGCGCTGGCGCCAAACCCCGGCCACGGTGGAGGACTTGGCGCTCTTGCAGAACACCCTGCTGGAGCGCTTGGCACCGCTGCTCGCACCGGGGGGACGGTTTGTCTATGCCACATGCACCGTGCATCGCCGTGAAAACCAGAAACGCATCGCCCATGCCTTGCAGACCCGTGACCAGTGGCAGCTGCTGCGGGAGCTTCAGTGGTGGCCCCAGCCGGGTGGAGGGGATGGCTTTTACACCGCTGTGCTGCTGAATCAGGGGGCAGGGGGGGGAGGCGGTGGTGGGATGGATGGAGGCGGTGACGACGATGGTGGGGTTGACGGTGGCGTGATCGGGCCCGGGGTATCCACCACTGGAGCGGGGATCACGGGTGTCGTGGCGGGAGAGGCTGGCGGCGACACGGCTGGTGGCGTGTAGGGCGCCGGATCGCTCCTTGGCTCCCGGCGTTGGGGCTCTTCCGGTTGCCAGCTGCGGCCCTGTTGGGGCGCGTCATCGGTGGGAGGGGTCCAGCGGCGTTCCGGCTCCGCCAACAACGGATCGGGATTGGTCATGTCAGGGCTGTCCCAGTGGCTGTCGCGGGACGCGGGGGCAGGCTCGTTCTGGCGGGGCTTGCGCTTCTTCGCTGGCACATAGGGGATGAACTTGCTTGTGAGCACCGGCTCCGGCGGGAAGGGCTTGACGGGCAGATCCTTCGTCACCTGCTTCATGTAGTCGCCCCAGGCGTAGGCCGCCTGGGCACTGCTGCTGCCGGTTTTCCAGTTTTGATCGAAGCCAAACCAGATGGCTGTGGTGAGTTGGGGAATGGAGCCGATGAACCACAGGTCGCGGGCTCCCTCGGCGGTGCCCGTCTTGCCCGCCACGGGGCGATCGGGCAGGGCCGCGCCGCCGCCCGTGCCGTTGCGCACCACGTTCTGCAGCATGCCCATCATCGCGTCCGCCACATCACTGCTCACTGCGCGGCGGGGGGCCGGGGCCTTTTCGCTGCGGTTGTAGAGGCGCTTGCCATCGGGCCCGAGGATCTCCTCAAACGGAGTGGGCAGGATGAAGAGGCCCCGGTTGTTGATCGCCGCGTAGGCCGCTGTCATCTCCAACACGGTCTTCTCGTTGGCGCCCAAGACCATGGAGGGGTAGTCGCCGATCACACCTGTGATGCCCAGCAAGCGGGCGGTTTCGATGACGCGGGGGAAGCCCACCTTTTCCGCAGTGGCCACAGCAGCGGTGTTGACCGAGCGGGTGAGCGCCTCCTTCAGGGTCATCGCACCGCCGGTGCCGGCAATGCAGAAGCGCTTCGGTGGCCAGCCATCGGTGTAACAGCGCTCCCGCGCACTGATGGTGTCGCGCGGCGTCATGCCGTAGCGCAGGGCCGCCGTATAGGTGAACAGCTTGAAGGTGGAGCCTGGGGAGCGCAGAGCCTGGGTGGCCCGATTGAACTGGCTGCGGTTCCAATCCTGGCCTCCCACCATCGCCCGCACCAAACCTGTGCCGGGCTCCATCGACACCAGGGCACCCTCCATGCCAGGGCTGGCATGTTTCTTGATCGTGGCTTGAGCCGCCGCCTGCCACTGGGCGTTGAGGCTGCTGCGCACCGTCAGCCCTCCCACCTCCAGCTGCTCCTTGGTGAGCACGGTGGGCAACTCCTGTTCCAACCAGCTGATGAACCAGGGGGCCGGATTGACAAAGTATTTGGGTTCGGAGGATTTGAGGCCAAGGGGGGCGTCAAGGGCTTCCGCCAGCTGGCGATCGTCGATGAAGCTGGCCTCCCGCATGCGCCGCAGCACGGTGGCGCGGCGTTTCAAGGCCAAATCGGGATTCACCAGAGGGGAATACACCGTGGGGGCGGGGGGCAGGCCGGCGATCAGGGCCGCTTCCGGCAGCGTCAGCTGATCCGGCGTCTTGGAGAAGTAGACCCAGGCGGCATCGGAGATGCCATAGGCGCCGGAGCCGAGATAAACAAAATTGAGGTATTGCTCAAGAATCTGCTCCTTGCTCAGCTGACGCTCGATCTTGCTGGCCAGGGCCGCCTCCCTCAGCTTGCGCATCAAGGTGCGGTCTTGGCTGAGAAAGACCATCCGGGCCAACTGTTGGGTGATCGTGCTGGCGCCCTCCTCCACCGAGCCCTGGCTGATGTTGCGGCCCACCGCCCGCAGGATGCCCACTGGATCGATGCCGTCGTGGCTGTAAAACCGCCGATCTTCTGCCGCGATGAAGGCTTTCTGCACCAGCCGCGGCATCTTGCCGGGCTGGAGCTTGTCCCGGGTGGCCGGACCCTGTTTGTAGAGCACCGAGCCATCGGCGGCGAGCACGGTGAGGGTGCCCGGGCGATTGAAGCTGCGAATGCCCTTCACATCGGGCAAATAGGCATCCACTCCCATGGCCAGCAGCGTCTGGGCCAACGCCGTGGAGGCCCCCAGAGCCAGGGCCATCGCCGCAGGACGCCAAAGCGGCGCGGGATCGGTGGCCGGCACCCTGGGAGGAGTGTCTGCGGACCGCTGGCGCCCCAGGGGGGGAGAGATCTGGCTCACAGAGGCATGGCCTCCAGGCCGGACTGGATCAGAGGGCTATGGCCGATGGCCAGGGCGGTGACGAGCATGCCAAGCACAAGGAAGGGCTGGGCGCTGGCCTGATATTTCACGTCAAAGGCGATTGGATCCCGCAAGAGCCAGATATCTTGAAAGGTGATCTGCGGAATGATCAACAACACCAGCAACACGGCCGATAAATGCTGGCCAATGGCAATCAACACAGCCACCATCGCCAACTGAAAGCCATCAATCATGGCTGCGCTGATCCAGCTGGCTCGCGCCGTTCCAAATACCACGGGCAAGGATCGCAGGCCCATCTGCCGATCTCCTTCGACACTTTTGAAGTCGTTCACCACGGCGATGCCCAGGCCCGCCAGGCTGTAGGCCAGGGTGAGCAGGGCGGTGGTCCAGGTCAGCCGGCCGAACAGGGCCTGGCCCGCCCACCACGGCAGGGCGATGTAACTGGCGCCGAGAGCATAGTTTCCCAGCCAGCCGTTTTGCTTGAGCTTCAGGGGCGGTGCCGAATAGATGTAGCTCACAAAAGAGCCCCCCAAGGCTAGAAGCAGCAGCACCGGCGTGCGGTGGCCCGCCCACAGATCAAGGCCCCAGGCCACTGCCAGCCCCGCAAGCAACAGGATGCCGATCTGGGCCTTCACCTGGCCCAGGGAAATCGCGCCGGAGGGAATGGGGCGGTAGGGCTCGTTGATCGCGTCAATCTCGCGGTCGTAATAGTCGTTGAGGGTTTGCGTGTAGCCGGCCAGCAGGGGGCCACTCATGACCATGCAGGCCAGGGAGGCCACCAGCTCCGACCAGCGCCAGTGAAAGCCTCCCGAGGCCGCTGCCCCACAGATCACACCCCAAATCAGGGGGATCCAGGTGACGGGCTTCATCAACTGCAGACGGATCTTCCAGAGGGTGCTCGTTTCACCGGCGCCTTTCATGCCCAGCAGCTGACGAGCCGCACGACCCGGCGAGGCGACACCACTCCCGGAAGCATTGGCGGAATCCAGGGGGGTGGCAGACGGGGAGGCCCCGGCTTCGGCCGTTGTGCTGGCTGCCGGTTCTGTGCTTTCAGTCAAGGGGGAAGGCCTCCGCGGGTGGGGGGTCAGGCTGGAGCAATTTCGTCTTCGAAGAACCAGGAGCGTTGGCCACCTGCCAAATCGACCACAACGCCGATGCCCTTGCCGTCGGTGACGCGGAACTCCTTAACCGTGCCAGTGGGATCGGCCTTGAGGCTGGCCACCAAATCGGCGGGGATGCGGTCACGCACCCGCAACACCCGCACCTTGGAACCGACGGTGATGGCAGTCTGGGTCATGGACCGCATGAAAAAAGCCCAGCAACATTACCAGCTGTGGCTCCCTCTCCCCCCCGCCAGCGATTCTCTCCAAACGCATCATCCCCT
>JBKDSV010000241.1:0-51000 GCA_046340795.1 Cyanobacteriota bacterium
AGCAGAGCGTGATCACGGCAGGCCGTGCTCTTCTGGCCTGGCTGCCGATCCCACTGCAAGCCCTGGAGCCCTGCATTCCCAGTCGTGGCGTCAGGAGGCGGCAGAAGTGGCCCTGGTTCTCGCGAGTGGAACTGCCACCACCTCTGCAGAGCACTGCACCCACGGCGCTCCCATGATGGTCTCACCTGAGATGTGTCCGTCAGTCAGGCTGGAGACAGCCGGAGGTCGTGTGGATCAATCCACCGTCGCCAGAGTCCAATGAACACAAACCCGCTAAGCTGAAGGAGTTCGCCTGATCGGCGAAAGAGGCGTCATCTTTCCTGGCAGCCACCGCATCGGAAGGGAGAGCTCCCTTCAACCAAACCAAATGCTGACAAATCCGGCAAGCGCCATGTGGACAGACCTTTAGGCAGCCCTGGCCTGGTCCGTACGCATAGATGCCGTCATCAGCAAGGACTGTAGGCGAGACACCCATCAAAGGATCTACAGCGCATCTGCGGGAGCACACACTAACATAGAGTTTAGAACTTATGAAGGGATACGCCAATCGACTTTTCTCCATAATTTTATTTGTAAGATATTCTGCACCAAAAGCGAGAAGTTTAGATTTTGCTCTTGGCAGATTTCCAGCGAATCTGGATAGGATTTTCCCTTGTAAATAGAACTCATCCATTCATCTAACGTTGTCAAAACTGGTGGAAATCTGAATGCAGTGAATCGATTGCTACTAGGGATGGCTAGAACCTTTTTGCCTAGTAGAGTCGCCCAATAAACACCATGATACGAGTTGGTTAATACAGTATCACCAGAAGCAAGAAACTTGATGATATTTTCAAATTTGTCTGAATTTTTAAGGACAGGAAAACCAGAAGTTGCAATGCTTATCGGCATATCTTTGTGTTCATAAACTACAACATCATGAAGGGGAGTTGATTTTCGATGATAATCAAAGAGATAACTCATACAACTTACACATGGGACCCATATTCTTTCATCATCCCAATCACGCACACCAAATAATGAAAATTGTTCTTCACCCAAATAAATGGCTGAGTTATTTATTGAACTGGAAGAGTTTCGCCCTAAACCCCAAGCAATAAGTGGACCTTTATGAGTGGTGGCGAGTTTTAATATTGTCTCAGGAGAATAGTATAAACCACCTCCACCAAGAACAATTGGGATAAAATTTGGGCGAGGTTTTTGTCCGGCATCTAAATCCCAGAAATTCATCTTATAGACTGGTTTATCAGTAGCAAAATAGTTAAATGGAGAAGATGCTAAATCACCTACATTTTGGAGATCGATACAATGAATATTTAGAATTCCAGGCCTTAAACGCCTTTTAAGAATTGTCTTAAATTCACTGACTATATAACGTGGAGACCTATGCATTTGGCGATAAAGCTGATTAAGGACAGAGTGCGCTAAGGATTAGACATGATATCTCAAGAGCATTTATTGTGGGGACCTCAAAAAATCACTTTTGGCCTGTTGAGACTGGCCAGCGAGGTCCGTGACAGGAAGGGATTTCACGCCAGCAGGCAAGGGGGAAGCGCGGGATTTTTCGAGGTGCTCTTTATCTAATAGCCGTAAAATGTAAGCCTAATGAAGTTAAATTATCTCTCAAGCGACCCAACTTTATTGGGCTCTTGAAGCATCCATAAACTTCGATATAATCCTCCTTCTGCCAGCAAACTGTTGTGTGTGCCTTTCTGCACAATTTTCCCGGCGTTCATTACTAAAATTTGATCAGCTCGTATGATTGTACTCAACCGGTGGGCGATCACGAGGAGGGTATGGTTCCGTTCAAACTTCTCGATTGCTTGTTGAACCAATAACTCGCTTTGGGAATCCAACGCACTTGTAGCTTCGTCGAGGATTAATAAATCTGGATTTCGAAGAATTGCTCGTGCCAATGACAAGCGTTGCCGTTGACCACCACTCAAACGGTACCCTCGCTCTCCAACTAAAGTATCAAACCCCATGGGTAAGCTCTTGATAAATTGGACCGCTTGGGCTGCCTCAGCAGCAGACTCTATTTGCGGACGTGTCGCCCATGGTGTACCAAAGGCAATGTTTTTCTCGATAGTATCGTTGAAAAGAAAGGTATCCTGACTCACAACTCCTAATCTCTGCTGCCAACTTGAAAGTTCAAGCTGTTGCAATGAAGTACTATCAATTAGAATTTGACCATTAGATGGGGAGTAAAGACCTGTGAGAAGATCCGCGATTGAACTCTTACCCGCTCCACTCGAACCGACTAGGGCAAGCATCTGACCCTTGTAAAGGGTAAAGGAAATTCCCATGAGGGCAGGCTGCATATCTTGAGAGTACCGTAGATCAACAGCATCGAAACAAATTGAATCTCGTAATTCCCTAAATTGGATTCCTCCTAGACGTCGAAAGTTTTTACCCTTTGGAGAGAGAATAAAATTGAGTCTCTGGAATCTAGCACTATTATCGGCTAGGTAATTTGCGTTTGCAGCCAATATAGACATTCTGCCGTTTAGTTTCTGAAGGGCAAATACAAATGTTACCAAGCTCGGCATGACTCCCGAACGGTGGCCTCCCAGAAGCAGCAAGCTAAGAGCCGCAATCGATGTGACAGCAAGGATTGCTAAAAAACTTGAAACGGGTGCAATCACTGCTAGTTGCCGTGCTTGGCCACGGAGCTTACTCTCCAATCCACGCATAGATTCTCTCAAACGACGGCTTGCCACTTCCAACTGACCACTACTGTGGAGCAGACGCAGACCCTGGAAATCCTCAGTAATCCGGCTGATGATTGACACTTCAGCATCTTTGACTGCTTTGGAACCTGCACGAATGCGAGGAATCATTCGTTTCTGTAAGAGTAAAATAGTTCCCCCCATCAATAGAACAGCAAGCAAAAGCCAGGGAGAGATGCGCAGGAGAACAGCTAGATACGTAGCAGACAGGAGCGTGCCCACTAAGATCGCGCTGGTCTGCTCAATCTGGATACGTATTGTGTCGGGACCCTGGTTTGCATAGTCGCTGAGGTCGCCCACCTTGTAAGCGCTGGCACAGGGGAAGGTAAACCCCATGACCTGACTGTGAATGAGAGATGTCACCAATACTTTACAGCGTGCAGCGAAGTAGCCAACACTAACTTGGTTAACATATCTGGTAAGACTTTGCAGTAATTGCAGAAAAAGTGCAAAACCAAGGAAACAAAGGAATAATGTTGTTGAAGGCAGCTCTTGCAGCCACTCCGCAGCCTCAGGAATCCAACCAATAACTGGTTTGTCGGACCAATTGAAGCGTGTACCCTGGGGAGCTGAGAGGACTTCAACAGCCAGAAAGACTATACCTAACGTGGCCCCTTCGGTTAATGATTCAACTAAACTGCTGAGAAAATTGATTCCAATTAAACGCCATTCTTGCTTTGCTGTCTGACGAATTAATCGGTTAGCAGCTTCCTGACTAAGGAATGGATGGAACAGGGTCCTGAAGATTCCGTATCTCGGGCCAGATGAATAAGCCAATGGAGTGATACAAGATGACAATGAAAATTAAAAGTATTTAGCCATGGCTGAGAAAATAAAGTAATGAATTAAAGTACCCATGGAAAATTATCTCTTACCTGCTGCGGTTGGCCAGCGAGATCGGTGGCAGCAATAGATCTTGCGCTGGGAGGAAGGGGGAGAAGGAGAATTTTTCTGAGATGCCAGATAAAATAGATTGCTAAAGTTATTTGTAATATACATCAAAGAAGTCTTAGCGTACCCATTTAAGGACTGGATATGGTGTGTGCGTGACCTAAGAACACTAGGTTTAGGGAGGCTCTGGACAACCCCTCAGCGGCACCTGTGAGAGCGCGGAGCTCCCAGTTGGCGCAAGAGACGGCTTCCACTCGTGAGCAGTTGTCCAGAGCTTCATTAGTGCTTGTGCTAAGTCTATAGGCTTGAGATGGGGCTTATTAGGGTTACTGCGATAGCTTTTAAGTTATCGCTAAACGCCAGTCGACGTAGCAGACTAATTGCAGTGCAATCGATCTTAGGTTTTCCCTATCCTTTGAACGGGTACATCTTAACAACCGCAAGCAGCTGTTTCAGCCACTAAAATAGCTCGTGGTTGTACATCTTTTTCACAATCTCTCGAATCGGACGTTGAGATGACCAACCAAGCTCCTTATTAATGCGGCACGGATTCATCGCAGAATAGTTTAGATCAGCTGGTCGTTTCAGAGCCTCCACAGACTCTAAGTGGTTGGCAAGATCTAATTCGGCAGCAACAAAGGCTTCCTGAACAAACTGCCTGAGCGAGGTGGTTACGCCAGAGGCAATTAAATAATCCCTTGGCTGCTCAGCCTGGAGAATTAAAACCATGGCTTTGACATAATCAGGCGCCCATCCCCAGTCGCGCCAGACATCTAAATTCCCAAGTTGAATTTTTGTTTGCAAGCCACTTTTGATCGCCCGAACACCGTCAATGATTTTCTGTGTCACAAATCGCTTGGGGCGCAGTGGTGATTCGTGATTGGCTAGAATACCTGTGCAGGCAAACATACCGTAGGCTTCCCTATATGTGGCAACCTGCCAATAGGCTGTTGCCTTAGCCACTGCGTAGGGACTGCGAGGTCGCAAGGGTGTTTCTTCTGTTGCGGGCTGATCGCTGGTCTGTCCGAAGGACTCTGAACTGCCAGCGCTAAAAAAACGAATTCCACCACCAAGATGGCGGATTACCTCCAGCAGATTCAAGGTGGCAACGGAGATCGACTCCATACACTCCACTGGCTGCTCAAAAGACAGCCCCACACTTGTTTGGCCAGCTAAATTATAGATTTCTTCTGGTTGTACGCTAGAAACTACCTTAAGCACACTACGAAAGTCATTGGGGGCCAGCGACATCAGCTGCACATCAGAAGCAATACCCAAATGTTCTAACCTGGAGAGATCAGAAATTTGTGCATCACGACTCGTACCCACTACACGATAACCTAGATTGAGCAGATGATGGGCAAGATAGGAACCATCTTGACCTGTTACTCCAGCGATTAAAGCTGTTTTACTCATTGTGATTGAAACGACTGAGTATTTGGTCTGGTCATTGCTTGATCAGATATTACTCACGTTCATCCAACCAACGCATTAAGCCGCGGGATCCAGTTCGCCAAGAAAACAAGTGAAATCTCTTTTTTTTGAGTTTGCTTTTGCCTTCGCTTTCGTTTTTTCTCTCGGTTGTTTTCGATTCTGCAGGCAGAGGTTCAATGACAACAGACACATCTTCCTCAACTGAGGTTCCTTGACCATTGAATAGGGCTGCGGCTCGAGCATAATCACCATATCCGGCAGCAGGGCCATAGCCATAGCCATAGCCATAGCGGTAGCCACGACCATAACCATAACCATACTGGCTGGCCAGGGCAGCACTGCGCAACGGGTGGTTGGCCAACACGCCAAGCACATCCACACCCGTGTCTCGCACCCGCTGGAGGGATTGGGCGGGCAAGTCACGATTCACTCTAGACAGACCAACCAGGAAGAGCAGGCCATCGAGGTGTTCCGCCAACAAAATCGGATCGCTCAAAAGGAGGATGGGAGGTGTGTCAAAGATCACAATATCGTAGTCAGGAATATCGCGGATAGCTTGGATCACCATCCGGCAGCGCTCTGAACTAAGCAGCTGTGTAGGATCAGGAGGTATTGGACCTGAGCTAATCAAATCTAGTCCAGATTGAAGGTGTTGAACAGCATCAGCAACACTAAAATCCATATCGGTGAGAAGGCTCGACAACCCTTTGGCATTGTCGGCACCGATATAGCGATGTAACATTGGACGACGCATATCTGCATCCACAAGTAGCACCCGTTGACCCAGTTGGGCCAAGGTTTCAGCAAACAGAGCCGTAGTTGTGCTCTTTCCTTCTCCCTGGGTCGAGGAGGTGATCGCCACCAGTCGCACAGGTTTATCAGCTCGCAAGAGGCGAAAGTTTGCAAACAGATTGCGCAGCGATTCCTTGATTGCAAACCTCTCGCCTCCCTCCAGCGATGCAAGTGATTGGGTAATTGTGATCGTCGTCGTCCGGCCGGGCAGATAGGGCACAACCCCTAACAGCGGCATGGCCAAGCCTTCGTAAAGCTCCTTGGGCGTATGAAAAACATGGTCGAGTCGATCGCGCAAGAGGGCTAGACCCGCACCTGCGACAAGTCCGAGAATCACCGACGTCATCAGGCTCCGACTCACGCTCGGCTTGACTGGAACAATGCCAAACCGTGGCGGAACCAAAATGCTCCAGGGAACCGTGCGCTGGGCCACCTGCAGGCGAAAGTTCTCTCGCGCTTTGATGTAAGAGGTGAGATTATCGCGGGCTACGGCCAGTTGCTGCTGCAGGGCCTCGTATTGCTGCATCTGCAGCGGGTTGACCAGGAAACGGCGTGCCAACTGATCTTGCTGGCGACGGATCTCCAGAAGGCGCGATTGATTTTCGCTGTACTGGGTGCGCAGAGTATCCAGCGTCCGCCGCTGCAGCAGCGGACGCAACGTGTCACGCTTCGCTCGAAGCTCACGCACTTGGGGGGCACTATCTGTGTAGATGGCCTCCGCTTCCGCAAGCTGCTTTTCCACCTGGAAGAGATCCTGAAGTAACGCGCCGCTCGCAGCTTGCCCCTTAGGTGAATCGGCAGGCTTGTCGGCTGAACCCTCAGATTGGGAGTCGCTGGTGCTTGAGGAGGGGGCATTGCCAGCCGCTGTGCCGGCATAAGTCGCGGATCCCCCACGTTGCACGGCCTGGATCAATCCCTCAAGCTTTGCCTGCTCTTGTTCCAAATCCTTGCGATTGTTGCTCAAGGACTGCTGTTGGGCCTGAATCGCCGCAGCCTGCTCTGCGGGCTCCACAAAACCACTGCGCTGGCGGAAAAGGGCCAGCCGGTTTTGCAAGGATGTTACGCGAGCCTGCAGCTCTGGAGCCTGCTGATCCAGAAAAGCCAAGCCCTGGGTGAGTTTTTCCTGCCGTTGCCGCAGGGAGTAAGCCAGATACTCCCTGCTGACGTTGCGCAGAATCTCCAGACCTTGATCAGGATCAGGCCACAACAGGGACACTTCAAGCACCCCATCCTCACTGCCAGAGGATTTGGGGGTGGTGATGATGATCGATCCTAGTTGTCCATCCGCCAATCCCAGCCGCTGCTCTAGGGGGGAAAGGAGCAAGGGACTGGTGAGCACCTGGATCAAGGTACCGGTATTCAGCGAAGCCTTCCCCTGGATGGCCACGCTGGCGATTGGACCGCCTTCAGCACCACTGGATCGATCATCCGCATTGATCGGATCACTGACCAACAGTTTGAAGCCCCCCTGAAAAACGGGGCTGTAGGCGCGTTGCCAGGCGGTATGCAAAGCACCCACAATGACTGTGACGATGAAAACAGCGATCGCAAGTCGGCGCCTGCGACGAAGAGCCTGGAGCAGATCACCAAGATTGATCTCTGATCCATCGGATATCGCAGGAGAGGGGTTAACCTCTGCAGTCTCGCCATAAAACTGCCCTGGACTGCTCTTCAGTTTAGTGCCGTTGCTGTTCAAGTCAGGTCAGCCAAAACTGATTTAAACATGACAAAAACTATCTCAAAAGTAGAATAAATTTAGGTTTACCTAACACATCAGATTTATCTTTGCAAAAGTCTAAATATACAACTCCTCAGAAGAAAGCTCCCCTCGTCCTGGGGTAAAGATTTTTGGCTGCCAATGATTTGGCTGGGATTTGGCTGGCTGGACGCGGTGCACTGGCAATAATTTTTTGAAGCACTTGGGCCACAGGGCACCTCGAAAAATCACTTTTGGCCTGCCGCGACTGGCCAGCGAGGTCAGTGACAGCAAGGGATTTCACTCCGGGAGGCGAGGAGGAGGCGAAATTTTTCGAGGTGTCGTCCCGCAAAGGAAGATTGATGTTTTTATAGAAAAACAAAGGATCTAATGCGTGACACAACGACGACTGGCAATTGGATTAAGATTTGATGGGTATAGTTCAAGAGCAAAAGACAAATAAGACAAAAGAAAATAAAGTTACAAAATTTTTTTCACAAGGTTTTTACCCCTGTGAAATGCTAGGGATGCGAGCTGAGCTCAAGCATCTCTCAAGCATCGAAAAACTGTAACACAGGCTCCCAGGTCCATCGACTGGCAACGGACCCCCTCCGCAAGCTGCTGCTTGCTGACAACAGAAACCATGGTATCGGTCTAAAATCGGAAGAGAATTTCGTCATCACGTGCTGCGATGGGGTTTATGATCCACGCGCCACGACAGGAGTTGACACGGCAGCCCTCCCTCCAGCCGCTCCTTGCGGTCGCACTGGTGCTCTGGACGCTTCCCTGTCCAACTCTGACAGCGCAGGCCAGCGCCCAGCAGCCCTCAGCGGCCAACAAAGCAACAGAAAAGACTCCCACTGTCACGAAGCCAATTGAGGGAGCAGTAGGACAGGCTCCAGAGTTTGACGCCTATATCCTCGGTGCGGGCGACAGCCTCGAGATCCAGTTTCTCTCAAGCGGAAACACCAACCTGGGTGGCAGCTTCCAGCTATTGAATGACGGTAGCAGCACCCTGCCGATGATTGGTTCGGTGGTTCTCGAAGGTCTCACCGTGAACCAAGCCAATCGCTGGCTCACAACTCTCTATCGCCGCTACTTGCGCCAGCCTGAGCTAACGCTTCGTGTGGTCCAACCGCGGCCCATGCAAGTTTCTCTGGTGGGTCAAGTGGAAAACCCGGGTCTCTATGTGCTTGATCCAGGTGCGGAAGGATCAAGCGTGGAAGGGAAGACCACCGGCATCCCGGGCCTGCCCACCGTGGTCTCCGCCATCCAGAAGGCAGGGGGGATTACCCTTAACGCCAATTTGCGGGATGTGCGCTTACAACGTCGCTTGCCAGGCGACAAAACCCAGATCAAAGAAACCCAGCTGGATCTGGTGGCTCTCCTGCAGAAGGGCGATAAGCGACAAAATCCTTTTGTTTTCGATGGCGACACCATTCTCATTGGGCGTGCGCCAGCTCCACCGCCCAATGAGGTGCTGGAACTGGCTGCCGCCAACCTCTCCCCCAGCAGCATCAACGTTAACGTGCTGGGGGAGGTCAAGAGCCCTGGCGGATTGAGATTGCGAGCCGGAACGCCCTTGATGCAGGCCCTCTTGGCCGCTGGTGGCCCCACTCCCTTGCGCGCCAACCGCAACAACGTAGAACTGGTGCGCATCAACCGTGACGGCACCGCCACCTTGCGCCGCTACAGCATCGATTACCGGCTTGGCGTGAGCGGTCCCCGCAATCCTCCTCTGCGGGAAGGCGACAACATCATCGTGAATCGCAGCGTGTTGGCCACTGGCACAGACACCCTCAACATTGTTACCCAGCCCCTCAGCGGTCTGGCCAACATCCTGGCTTTGGTGCAAATCCTGCAAAACACTAATAACAATAACTAGCCCGACCATGCCCAGGACTCCTCGTTTTGCATGTGGCAAGCTGGCTCCCGGCAAGGGGTCCGGCGGCTCTTGGGCTCTGCTCTGGCTTGGCGCCATCGCTGGCCTCACCTGGGGTGCCCTGCTTCTCGCTGAAAAGCTGCCCCCGTCCCCACTAGCGCAAGACCCTTCCTTCACCAATCCACTGGCAGCAAAACCCCTTGGATCAGGAGGTTCCCCCCCCCTCACCCCTAGTTCGAGACCCGCTCCTCCGCCACGCACTGGAGGTCTGAGCCACAGCGGAACCCTCAGCCTCAATTGGGTGGAAGCCCTCCGCCAGCCTAGAGTCCAGATAAGCAGGCTAAACCCAGGGGACACGGCTTCCCCAACCCAACCGCCTCCTGGGCCGCCGATCAGCGCCGCAATGCTGCTTGGCGGTCCGTTGGGGTTGGAGAGTTTGCAAGAAAAGCCAATGGTGCCTGCCGCGCGCCTGGAACAGGCCTTGCGGGCTCGCTCGGCGGATCGTCTGGACGTTGTACCTCCCCACTGGCGACCCGCCATGCGAGCCCTGCTCAATGGACCAGAGCGGGTGCTCCCTGCCGAAGTGGTGCGTTTGCCAGCCCCCCACCTGAAGGCGCCGGAGGAATACCCCCTGGTAGTGAAATCCGATGGGATAGCGGAAACAAATGTGACGCCGCCACCCCGCTCCAAGGCGACGATGGAGCGTTGGGCAAAAAACTTAACCGCGTCACCAGCGGGCAGCGCGCGACCCATCCTGGTTGTTTTAGAACCCCTAGCGCTGGATGACACTTTAGCCGAGAATCAACCAACGCCAAGATCTGCAATATCAGAATCCGAATCAGAATCCGACCACCAAAGAAGCGGCGATACCCAACGCCGACTTTCACAACCTTAGGGGCACCTCGAAAAATCGGCTTTGCAGCGACCAATGGACAAGGCCAACGCCGACCAAGACATGAGTCTCAATCGGTGCTTTCAGGCGAAACCGGTTTTTTCGAGATGCCCTTAATATCATTGATTAATTAGATGAAGAACGGCTCGAGCCTTGTTTTGCAGATTTAATTCGACGCCTGATCCCACGAGTCCAGCCGAAGGCCGAGGCAATTCCGAGAACGGAAAGGGGCCCTGGAACATATGAAAAATTGGGATTAAAAAAAGCATTGATACCAAGATTGTCATCTAGATAATAGGGGATGGACCAAAGTCCTTCGGGATCATCAATAGAATTAAATCCATTTCCACCAAAATCAAATCTTGTATCAATTGTCGGGGTTCCAGATTCATATTGAACATTGCCTGGGGCATCAGAAAAGTCCCCAATGGCTGCAATCACATATCCTTTCGAATTACCAGGATCTACGTGGTAGGCAGTGGGAGGCAGAATCACTGGAGCTATGTTTTGCCACCAATAATTCTGCTGCAATGTATATGGACTCCCAGGCGTGAAAGTAGCACTGGCGATCTGAGTATAATCAAGCAGATTGTTTCCTCCATTAACGAACGACCAAAGCTTAACTTGATAAACCGATGCTGAACTTTCATTCCAGTTTTGGAAATAAGAAAATCCGAGTCCATCCACTGCAACGGGAACTTTCGTATCAAAAAAAAAGCCAAAAGAGGATGGGTTTACAAAAGGATAATGCTGACCATAAGAATCAGTCGCAGTATACGCTGGTAAGTAAGCTCGAGCAGGGAGTGCTACCGTGACCAAGGACCCAGTAGAAACCAGCCCAACAACAAAACGACGAAAAGATTTAAGGGCCAACTTACTGGTCCGAAAAGACATTTTTAATAAAGTGAAAGGATGATTTTTAGTTGTTAGAAAAGCCCTGTAGAGCAAGTGAGTCTTGCACAGATGCTTGGGGTAACTCCCTGGATCTTGCTGGTCCCGCCTGGAGTGTGTGGGGCCAGCAAGATCCAGATTTTCAACACACGTTAGGGATCTGTTGTCAGTGGAAGTGCTGTCGGGATGACAGCTCCAGAAGTCAGAGCAGCCGGGGTGGTGGTGAGGTTCGTGGAAGTTGAGCGAGGAACTGTAGTTGTTACAAAACCACCTGAATTCAGGGAGACGCCACTGGCAGACGGCCTAGGTGGAATCGGATTGACCGGCGCCGGTGGCCTAGGGGGAGCTGGTGTTCCGCTTGGAGGCCTGGGGCGAGTACCAGTTTGGGAAAAGACTGGTCGCAGGAGAGAAGTGCTGCCAACTGTGAAGAATGCAAATAAAATTGCAGCAGAGAGAACCGGGTTTCGTGACATGTTGGAAACGCGTAGGCGGGCAAAGCTAGTTTGCGCCAAAAGGTGTGGCTGTGTCGAAGGGATCGAGAAATCAAAACTTAACTTTCTGTAAATTATCACGAGTTGTTGTCATTCCAGAGCATCTCAGCGTGCGATCAGTCCAGTTTTAAGATTGTCCCCCCAGCCCACGCTCAGCACGCCGACCGTCCCCCAAGGTGTGGAACCAAAAACATCGGCTGCCAAAATGTTGACAAAAACGGGTAGGGTGCGTATGGGGATCCATGACAGGTTGAAATTGGTACTCCGGCTGCTCACCCCCACAGACACGCCGATGTTGGGCGTCACTTCAATGCCCGCCGCCCCAAAGACTCCGTTGTCGGTGGTTTGAAAGGTGTCGTCGATGGCGGCAAAACTGTTTCCGCCCCCTCCCACGGAGAACTGCACCATTTGTGGGAAGCCGGGGTCTGAGGGGCGCAGGGGCCAGGCCACCGAAAGGGCTCCATAGCCATTGGTCGGCTGAGGATTGGGTTCAAATCCATAGGGGAAGAGCTCGATCAGCCCGCCAGCCACGCTCACCTGCAGATCAGGGCGATTCACCAGCAGGCGGCCGATGGCCGCGCCAAAAGCTCCGTTGGAATTGAGATTTTTGATGCTGCCGACCCCCCAGAAGAGCTCCGCCCCGAGCAGTCGCTCGGGATCTCCCAGGCCAAAACCCAGATTCAGTGAGCCATCGGGCGAGCCATCGCGCAAATTTCCCGGGGTTCCCGCAGAACCCATGACGTAATAGTCGCCCCATCCCCCAACAAACCCCGTGGGAACTCCACCGCCCAACGAGGGGCGGATCAGGTAGGGGGGGCGAATCGTCGCCGCTGCCACTTGAGCATCAGCCGGAACCTCCTCCTCCGCCAGGGCCTCTCCTGGCGAGATGAGCCTGGGACGAGGGGATGGCGCCGGAAGGATCACCGATCGAGGCGCAGCTGGCTGATCCACGCTCAGCACCGTGGACTCGGGGGCGGCACCAGGCAAATGCAGCACACGCCAGGTGGGCGCGGAAGAGGATGCTTGGATCTGTGTGGCAGCCAGGCCTGTGCTCTCCCCTCCGGCCAGGAAGAAGCCCAGAACCAGCCAGGGAACAGCGGGGAACCGAGACAGTGGGCCAACAGAACGAGAGGCTTCAAACCTTAAGCGGCGACGTCAAGATCACACCCAGTCCGCCACGGCCCGAGCTCCCCGCGCGACCCGCCCCAGCCTGAGAACGCGTGTCAGCCAGGGTGCCGGGCCATGGCGCAGAGCAACTCCTGGCGCTGCGATAAGTTGGATTCTCCGCCGTCGCTGACAGGTTCAAGCCGCCAGCCCCTTTCGAGCCAATCCCGTCTCGAGGCGACCACGACGTTTCCCCATGACCCAGCCTTACTACGAAACCATGTACATCCTCCGGCCGGACATTCCGGAGGAGGAAGTCGACAGCCACATCGCCAAATACCGCGACCTGGTGATCGAGGCCGGTGGTGAGGTGCTCGATACCCAGATGCGCGGCAAGCGTCGCCTGGCCTACTCGATCGCCAAGCACCGGGAAGGCATCTACGTGCAACTCAATCACAACGGCGATGGCCAGCAAGTGGGCCCTCTGGAAAAGGCGATGCGCCTCTCCGAGGACGTGATTCGCTATCTCACCGTCAAGCAAACCGGTCCATTGCCTCCTCCCCGAGCCCTTGTGGCCACGGAATCCGGCGCCGCCAGCCCCGCCACTGTGCCTGCAGGGAGCTCTCCCGCGGAAGACTGAGCCAATCCAGCCGATCCCTTGCCCAACCCTCTCAATGCCCGGGTTGTCCCGGGCTGATTCCCCTTTTTGGAGAAGGTTTGGCGATTAGGGAAGCTCTGGACAACCGGTTGCCGGTAGGAAGTCGCCCCTTGCACCAACTGGGAGCTCCACGCTCTCACAGGTGCCGCTGAGTTTTTTTCCAGACCCTTCTTCGCCCGCTTGGCTCAGGTTTTAGACCTGTCTTGCTGGAGCGGGACAGATCCGCTTGCACCTGGCTGGTTGCAACCGCCCGCCCTGTGTTGGTGCGACGGCCAGCCCAAGGAACTGTTCAGACGAGGCCTGCCTGTTGTTGAAAGCGCGCTGGGCGGTTAAGTTTGCGAGCCACTAGCGCTGTCAAGGAGGTGGAAGCATGCCCACAGAAAAGGTTCTCGCTAGCACCGCAGCGCATCCGAGTTCTCGTCCCCTCCGGCTGGTGTCCACCGCCGAAGAGATTGACCGGCCAAACACTTCTGCTGCGCTCTCCCCGTCTACGCCCTCTCCCGCTCTGCGACGTCTCCAGCGTGAGTTAGCCGCAGCCCTCGCGGAGTCCCGCAGCCTGCGGGAGCTTTTGGAGGAGTTGCCGGCCATCCTTGAGCGCAAATTCCAGCAGCGGCTCCAAGCCATCCTGATCGAGCAGCGCCAGCTCGAACGAGACAATGCCCTCCTACAGCAGCACCTTCTGACCACCCTCAGCGGCAGCGAGCCCCTCCTGAGCGAGTCAAGGCTGCCAGCGGCACATCCGAACCGCAGCGCGGCCCTCCAGGCACCCGCTGGCGACTTGGCAGAGACAGACCCTGGCCGGGACGACAGGTCCGATTCACCAATCACCCGGGGTCTGGGCTTGCGGCGGGCCCTGCGGCGCCTCCACCGCTGAGTCGCCACGGCCAGTGCCGTCGCGCACCCAGCGGTGCTCCAGCATCAGCGATGGCGAGCCGACCACAACCGGGTCGGCAACCCCCACACGTAGATGAAGCCTTCGGCCGCCCGGTGATCGAATCGGTCATCGGCTCCGTAGGTGGCCATGTCGCTCACATACAGGCTGTCCGTGGGGCTCTGACGACCGATCACGGTGGCATGGCCACGGTGGAGCTTGAGTCGCACGCTGCCGTTGACGCAGTCCTGGGTGGTGCGCAGGAAAGCGTCCAGGGCATTCTTCAAGGGCCCGAACCAGAGCCCCTGATACACCAGATCAGCCCAGCTGGCCTCGATCTGCCGCTTATAGCGCTGCACGTCCGGCGCCAGGGTGAGCGACTCCAGTTCCTGGTGCGCACGGATCAACAGCAACAGGCCGGGGGTTTCATAGATCTCCCGCGACTTGATGCCCACCACCCGGTTTTCGATCATGTCGAGCCGACCAAAACCATGGCCCCCCGCCAGGCTGTTGGCACGGCGCACCAGAGCCACCGGATCCAGCCGCTCACCATCCATCGCCACAGGAAGGCCCTTCTCAAACGTGATCTCCACCACCCGGGGCTCAGGGGGGCAGGCATCCACGCAGCAGGTCATCGCGTAGACCTCCTCCGGTGGCTCCACCATCGGATCTTCCAAGCAGCCAGCCTCAATGCTGCGCCCCAGAAGATTGAGATCGATGGAATAGGGGGAGGCCTTGCTCACCGGGGCCGGGATGCCGCAGCGTTCGCCGTAGGCAATCGTTTCCTCCCGGCTCATGCCCCACTCCCGGGCCGGAGCCAAAACCTTGAGATCCGGCGCGAGGGAACCGATCGCCACATCAAATCGAACCTGGTCATTTCCCTTGCCCGTACAGCCGTGGGCCACGGCGTCCGCGCCCACCCGGCGGGCCACCGCCACCAGCTCCCGGGCGATCAGGGGCCGCGCCAGGGCAGTGGAAAGCGGATAGCGGCCCTCATAGAGGGCGTTGGCCTGGATGGCGGGAAAGGCAAACTCCCGGATGAAGGGGTCCACCAGATCCGCCACCAGCGACTGGCTTGCCCCCGCCGCCAGCGCCTTTTGGCGAATGGGCTCCAGCTCATCCCCTTGACCCAGATCGGCGGCAAAGGTGATCACTTCCTCCACGCCCCACTCCCGCAGGAGGTAGGGGATGCAGACGCTCGTGTCCACCCCGCCGGAATAGGCCAGCACCACCTTCCGGGCCCGACCACCGCCGTCACCCGCGGTCCCACTGACAGCCATCAACGCCGCTCCTTCATGGCAATGGAGGATTCTCCCTCGTCGAGCAACGACCAGTGCGCCAACAAGGTCGCCAGGGTGGCCAGGGGCAACACCAGCAGCAAGGCCCAGACCCAGCCCGCCTGGAGAGGCAGAGGCTGGGGCCAACGCCGCCCCGCCGCCACCAACAGAGCGCTCAGGCCTAGGGCCAGCAGCCAGACCAGGCCCAGCTGTTGCCACTTGTCCAGCTGTCGCAACGGGGAGGGGCGCATGCGCGAAGATGGCCGGGGTCTATGGTGAGCGTTCACCCCGTGCTCAGCAGGATGGCATGGGTCAAGGCGACAGCGCTCTCACGCCCACAGGCACGAGGTTTGGTATGAGCATTCTGGACAGCATCAATCCCTCCCTCACCCGCTACCGCAGGGACGAACCCGCCCCCGTGCTTCCGCTGCGCGATGAGCCCGATCTGCTCACCCTCCTGGAAGCCAATGGCCGGCTTGTGGCTGACGAGGAAACCGCCAGCACGGACGTGAGCACGGTGGAGGAAGAGGAGCTCTCCGCATTGATGGGGGAAAAAGAGGATTACACCCAGGCCGAGGAGCCCGCCGAGGAAGACTGGGAAGACTGAGCGCCTCTCCCATGCGTCTCGACGATGGCCGCCCTGCGGCTGCGCTCCTGGCCATGGCTCTCCTGGCAGCCTGCCTGCTGGCCGATGCCTGGTTGGCCAATTCCCATCTCTCTCTTCCGTTTGCCATCTCGGCCCTTGTGAGCGTGGCGATCGCCGCCTGGGGAGTGCCCAAGCTGCGGCGCCTCAAGCTGGGCCAGGTGATTCGCCAAGAGGGGCCGCAGGGCCACCTCAGCAAAGCTGGCACTCCCACCATGGGTGGGTTGCTGGTCGTTCCTGTGGGCGTCTTGGTGGGGGGCTGGAGCAGCCCAGGCGACCCCCGCCTCGTGGCCGTGGCGGCCGTCACCCTGGCCTACATGGCCATCGGCGCCATGGACGACTGGCGCAGCCTGACCAAACGCACCAACACTGGCCTCACCCCCCGCGGCAAACTGGCCCTGCAGGCTCTGGCCGCCGTTCTCTTTCTGCTTTGGACGGGCAGAGGCGGCTGGCTGGGTGGGGGCGCGTTTGGGGATGTGGGCCTGCCCCTGGGCTGGGTGTTGCCCCTTGGGCTGCTGATCTGGCCACTGGGCCTGTTTGTCTTCCTGGCCGAGAGCAATGCCACCAACCTCACCGATGGGTTGGATGGCCTGGCCGCCGGCTGCGGCGCGGTGGTGTTCACGGGCATGGGCCTGCAGCTGATGGCCAGGGGCCATGGCGGCGATCCCTCCCTGGCCGCCTTCTGTGCCGCGATGGCGGGCTGCTGGATCGGCTTTCTCAGCCAGAACCGTCACCCCGCCAAGGTGTTCATGGGGGACACCGGTTCCCTGGCCATGGGAGCGGCCCTCTCCGCCGTGGCCCTGCTCAGCGACAGTCTCTGGCCCCTTCTGCTCATGGGAGGGGTGTTCCTGGCCGAATCTCTCTCCGTGATCCTGCAGGTGTGGGTGTTCAAGGCCACCAAAGGGCCCGATGGCCAGGGCAAGCGCATCCTGCGCATGGCACCGCTCCACCACCATTTCGAATTGGGAGGTCTGAGCGAGCAAGGGGTGGTGCTTCGCTTCTGGGGAGCGTGCGCGCTGCTCGTTCTGCTCGGCCTCGCCCTCCTGCCCGCCTAAGGTTCAGATTTCCATCGGGGAGGAAGGCATGCCCTATTTCACCTGGTCGGAAACAGGCCTGACGTCCGACTGCGCGAGTCTGGAGGCCATGGCCTCTCGCTTTCAGGAATCGGCAGCCCTGATGCGACGCATGGCGGCAGAGGGGTTTCGCCTGGAGCAGACCAGCGATGGCCCCCGCATCATCCACGCCGACCCCGCCGTGTTTGAAGCCTACGGATTCATCAGCGAGGAGCCGCCAGAGCGCCAGCTCACCATGCTCCCCTGAGAAGAGCTCCAGACTCAGCGGCGGAGATAGCCCACCAGCCAAACCGCCACGAACACCAACGAGGACAGGCCGAGATAAACCACGGCCCAGCGCTCCAGGCCATCCATTGTCAGGCCAAAAGGCAGGGCCAAACTGGCATCACCCGCTGTCTGAAAGGCCAGGGTGCAGGGAAAACGCACGAACCCAAGGGGTTGAAAGGTCCAGCTTGCCTGCACAAACCGTCCTGGCGCCACTGGTGGAGGAGGCCAGCCGCCCTTACTCTGCGAGCCATTAAGGAAGCCCATGACTCAGGCGCCATTGATCCCACCCCGCGGGAGAACCTCCCGACCCCGCCGGGAGAGAAGCCAGAGGCGACGCCCTGAGGCGCCCGCCCCGCTGGAGCTGGTCTCCAACGCGCCGCCATCTCCTGTCGTCTCCACCTGGCGCCGTCGTCGGCTTCCAGCCCTGACCTTCGGTTTGGGTCTGACGCTGGGGTATGCCCTGGCGGCGCCTCCTCCGGCTCTGGCCCAGTGGCTGGCCAGCCTGGCGCAGGGTCCCAAGGGCGTGGCGGCGATCCTGGCCCCTTTCCAAGCCAAGGAGCCCCCCATCCTGGTGCTGGGCAGTGATCAGGTCTCCGGCAGCACCGATGTGATGTTCACTGTTCGGGTGGGGGATGGACTCACCCGCATCACGCAGGTGCCCCGCGACACCTTTGTGGAGTCCCCCAAACTGGGAGCCCAGAAAATCAACGCGCTCTATGCCTCCGCCGGAATTGAAACGGCCCGCGAGGCGGTGGGCGAGCTGCTAGGCACGCCGGTGCCAAGCCACCTGAAGGTCAACCTGCGGGCCGTGGAGCGGGTGGCTGAAGCCCTTGGTGGCGTGGAGGTGGATGTCCCCAAACGCATGTACTATGTGGATAATGCCCAAGGGCTCTACATCGATCTCTATCCCGGCCGACAGACGCTCAAGGGGAAGGAGCTGGAAGGGTTCCTGCGCTTCCGCCACGATGAAGCCGGCGATCTTGGCCGGATGGAGCGGCAGCGACTGGTGATCAATGAGGTATTCCGCAAGCTCGCTCGTCCTTCCACCCTGGTGCAACTGCCCACCCTTCTCAAAATCGCCGGGGAGGATATCGACACCAACCTGTCACCCCTGGATCTCAGCCGCCTGGCGGCGGAAATGGCTCGCTCGAAGATGAGCACCGAGCGGCTTCCCGGGCGCCTCTACTGGCAAGACGACCTCAGTTACTGGATGCCCGACAGCAATAAGGAGCATGCAACAGGCAGCGGGCAAGAACCTCTCCCCTGACGGAGGGGGCGTGGCTCCCCACGGGGGCCACGCTTCAGGGCCACTCCCCACAGGGGTCAGAGAACAAAAGGGGTTGCTTGGGAGGATTCATGCCGCCTCCATCACAGCGGCGGGATGCTGGGCCAGGGCTTTGCGCAAATAGCGACCGGTGTGACTAGTAGGGTGGTCGGCCACCTCTTCCGGTGTGCCACACACGACGAGCTCACCCCCCTTATCGCCCCCCTCAGGTCCGAGATCGATAATCCAATCCGCACAGCGAATCACATCGAGATTGTGCTCAATCACCAGCACTGAGTTTCCTTTCTCCACAAGCCGCTGCACCACATCCACCAGCTTGTGCACGTCGTAGAAACTCAAGCCGGTGGTGGGCTCATCAATCAGATAAAGCGTTTTGCCCGTGGCCCGGCGAGAAAGTTCGGTGGCCAGTTTCACCCGCTGGGCCTCACCGCCTGAGAGAGTGGGAGCCGGCTGCCCGAGCTTGATGTAACCCAAACCCACATCCACAAGCGTGCGCAGGCGTTCCACCGCCTGGGGAATGGCGGTGAATTCCTCGGCAGCCTGCTCCACCGTCATCTGCAATACATCCGCAATGGTGTGGCCGCGGTAGGTCACCTGGAGGGTTTCACGGTTGTAGCGCGCCCCTTTACACACTTCACACTGCACGTACACATCCGGCAGGAAATTCATCTCGATCACATTCACACCCTGGCCTCCGCAAGCCTCGCAACGCCCGCCTTTGACATTGAAACTGAACTGACCCACCTGGTAGCCGCGGGCCTTGGCCTCCACGGTGGCGGCAAAAACTTGGCGGATCGGGTCGAACGCGCCGCTGTACGTGGCAGGGTTGGAGCGGGGGGTGCGGCCGATCGGGCTCTGGTCGATCACGATCACTTTGTCGACCGCCTGGATCCCCCGCAACTCCTCCAATCCAGAGGGAAAAGGCACCTTCAGGCCCAGCTGATTCTCCAGGGCGGGGTGAAGCAACTCATTCACCAGGGTGCTCTTGCCGCTGCCACTCACCCCGGTGACCGCCACAAGCCTGCCCAGGGGAATGTCAACGCTGATGCCGCGGAGATTGTTGCGGTTGCAGTTGAGCAAACGCAGGCGGCGGCTGCCAGAGAGACGGCGGCGGGCGGGCGGGGGGATGGAGCGGCGCCCGCTGAGGGAGGCGCCGGTGAGAGAGTCTTCAGCGGCCAGGAGGTCATCCAGGCCCCCCTGGGCCACGATGCGTCCGCCATGCACGCCAGCACCGGGGCCGATGTCCACCAGATGATCGGCGGCCCTGATCGTGTCTTCGTCATGCTCCACCACGATCAGGGTGTTGCCCAGATCGCGTAGTTTCAGCAGGGTGCCCAGAAGACGATCGTTATCCCGCTGGTGCAGGCCAATGCTCGGCTCATCCAACACGTAGAGCACGCCGGTGAGGCCAGCTCCGATCTGAGTGGCCAGGCGAATGCGCTGGGCCTCCCCCCCGGAAAGGGTCATTGCCGGTCGATCCAGGCTGAGGTAATCGAGGCCGACGTCGAGGAGAAACCTCAGGCGCAGGCGAATCTCCCGCAACACGAGATCACCGATCTGGATCTGGCGAGGGCTGAGCAGGGGATCATGGCTTTCGCTGCCGCCCACCCCCATCAACGCCTCAATGCGGCGCAAGGTCTCATCCACCCCCACGGCCGTGAGGTCGTGAATGCGGTAGGGGCCCATGCGCACAGCCAGGGCCTCCGGCCGAAGCCGCAGGCCCTGACAGGTGCCACAGGGCACGAGTTCGAGGTATTTCTCCAACTTTTGCCGGATGGCCTCGCCGCTGGCGTCACGCAATTGGCGCTCCAGAATGGGCAATACACCCTCAAAGGGCCGTTCAAACCCCTTGGTCTTGCGGTAGCGGCTATCGGCTTGAATCAGAATTGGCTGCTGACTGCCGTTTAACAGCACATCGCGCTGCTTGTCAGTGAGCTGGTTCCAGGGAGTTTTCAGCTCGAAACCGAAGGCTTCACCCACGCTGAAAAGCAAGGAGAAATAGTAGGAATTGTCCTTGTCGCTCCAAGGGGCGATTGCGGAATACACCGGCTGGGAGGGATCGGGCACCACCCGCTCCACCGTGAACCGCCGCAGGTGGCCCAACCCATGGCAATCCGGACAAGCTCCGTAGGGGCTGTTGAAGGAAAAGAGTCGCGGGGAGAGCTCCTCCATCACCGCCCCGTGCTCCGGACAGGCGAAGTGCTCCGAGAACAGCCGCTCTCGCTCCCATGCCGCGGGCATGACCTCTCCCTCCCGGGGGACCAACTCCACCATGGCCAGGCCCTCACCCCGCTTGAGAGCCGTGCGCAGCGAATCAGTGAGACGCTCGGCCAGCCCCTCACGCGCCACCAGTCGATCAACCACCACCTCAATGGCATGGGCATGGTTTTTGTCGAGTTCGATGTTGTCCGCCAACTCGCGCACCTCCCCGTTGATGCGCACGCGGGCAAACCCCTCCGCCACCAGGCCGGAAAGAAGTTTCTGGTGGGTGCCTTTCTTGCCGCGGACCACCGGCGCCAGCAGCTGGTAGCGCGTGCCTTCCGGGAGAGTGAGGATCTGATCAACCATCTCGTCGATGGTTTGGGGGCTGATCAGTCGGTCACAGTGAGGGCAGTGAGGATCGCCTGCCCGGCCATAGAGCAGGCGCAGGTAGTCCTGAATCTCGGTGACGGTACCAACCGTGGAGCGCGGGTTGTGGCTGGTGGATTTCTGATCGATGGAGATCGCCGGGGAGAGTCCCTCGATCGCATCCACATCCGGCTTGTCCACCTGGCCGAGAAACTGGCGGGCATAGGCCGACAGTGACTCCACATAGCGGCGTTGTCCCTCAGCGAAAATAGTGTCAAACGCGAGGGAGCTCTTGCCGCTGCCGCTCACGCCTGTGAAAACCACCAGGCGATTGCGGGGGATCGTTAGATCCACATTGTGCAGATTGTGCTGACGGGCACCGCGCACCCGGATCACATCCTCCAGGCGGTTGCTCAGCCCGTCCCCGCCCGCCGTCTCCAGGCGGGATGACGCGGCACGGGCACGGGGCATGAGGCAAGAACAGCGGTAGCCACTCTACGAACAGCAACCCGCGAGGGGAACCGGCGTGCCGTCAGCGAGCGACGGGAGGGAAACTCTCCGCAGGGTGCAAACCGCAGAGCTCCAGGCTGACTTGCCAGAGGCGCTGGCGCAGCCCGGTGTCACGGGCGGCGGGAGCCACGGGCACAGCCTTGGGATGACCGCGCAGCCCCGCCCACTGGTCGGGGCCATAGTGGCCCGCGGGCTGGGCCTCCGGCGCGGTGGCGGCAAAGAGCTGAGGCAACGCTCCCATGGCGGCGCTCTGGAAGAGAGGATCCATCAGGCGGTACGCCAGGGCCTCCAACTTGGAGCCGTTCATGGCCACAGACGCCGGCTGCAGATTGGTGCGCGCCAGACCGGGGTGGGCCGCCAGAGCGAGCACCCCGGAACCCCGGGCCCGCAAACGCTCCTGCAACTCCAGGGCGGTCATCACATTGGCCAGCTTGCTTTGGCCGTAGGCCCGCCAGCGGTCATAGGAGTGCTCTCCCTGCAGATCATCGAAGGCGATGCGGCCGAAATATTGCGCTCCTGAGGTGACAAACACCACCCGCGCCCCCTGGCGAGCCTCTAGCAAGGGCAACAGAAGCAGCGTGAGGGCGAAAGGGCCGAGATGGTTGGTGCCGAACTGCAACTCAAAGCCATCGCGGCTGAGGGTGCGGGGCGGCCCCATCACACCCGCATTGTTGATCAGCAGATCCAGGCCGCTGTAGCGCTCCGCCAGGGTGGCCGCCGCGGCCCGCACACTGGCCAGATCGGCCAGATCAAGAGAGAGCACATCCAGGGCGCCATGGGGAGTCTGCCGAGCTTGACGGGCCAGGTCGAGCAATAGCTGGGCACGCGCCTCCTCGGCTTTGCGGGCCGAGCGGCAACCCATCACCACGGTGGCTCCCTTGGCCGCCAGAGCCCGGGCGGTTTCCAGGCCCAGGCCGCTGTTGGCTCCAGTCACCAGGGCGACCCGACCGGTTTGATCCGGGATGGAGGCCGTGGTCCAAGGACTGGTGACGGCAACGTTGGCGGACTGTCGATCGCGGGAAGTTAAAACAGCAGGCATCAAACCAATCAGAATGGGCTTCTGTTAAGAATCTTAATAGTTCTGGCGCGATCCGCCGTTCGGCCCGTGGTGGCCAGGGTCCAGTCCCTCAAGCCACCTTGTCCAACAGGCTGGCGGCGTACGTGCGTGCCTCCCCGCTATCTCCCCCCGCCAGCTCCACCAGCTCCGCCTGCCGCTCCTGAGTGTCCCGCAGGTGGGACACCCGCGTGTGCGTTTCGCCGCTCTCCACAACTTTGGCCACTTTGAAGTGATGGTCGGCGGCGGCGGCGATCAGGGGCTGATGGGTGACGCAGAACACTTGCCTGGCGTGGGCCAGCCGCTTCAACAGCTCCGCCATCGCCCCGCTGACGCGGCCACTGACGCCGGCGTCAATCTCATCAAATAGCAAGGTGACCTCTGGCGCGGCGGCGGCAAGGCAGGTTTTCAGCGCCAGCAGAAAACGGCTCATCTCGCCCCCGGAGGCCACCTCCGCCAGCGGAGCCAGGGGTTGGCCCGGATTGGCGGAAAAGAGATAGGTCACCCCATCGGCCCCCTCATCGCTGATGGCCCCAGGGGTGATCTCCACCGCAAAGCGCACGTGCGCCAGACCCATCGGCCGGAGCGCCTGCATCAATTGGGCTTCTAAGGAACGGGCAGTGGCCACGCGGGCGGCGCTGAGTTGAGCGCAGACACGCTCCAGGTGGGCCCGTCCGGACCCTTCCTGTCGCTCCAGCTCCGCCAGCTCCGCTTCCACCCCCCCCGGATCCAGCTCTTGTCGCAAGCGATCACGCAGGGCCAGCAGCGTCTCCAGATCCTGGCCATGGCGGCGCTCAAGGGCACGAAGCAGGGCGATCCGCTCCTGCAACTGGGCGAGGCGTTCTGGGTCACTCTCCAGAGATGCGCCGTAACGATCCAAATCCCGCGCCAAGTCACGCAGGAGCAACAAGGCCTCGTCACAGCTCCGCCGCAACGGGGCGAGACCTGTGCTGTCCAGACCTTCCATCAGCCGTAGTTCCTGCTCACAGGCCGCCAGGTGATCCAAGACCGAGGGGGCGCCCTCCGCCCCCTCCAGCAACCTGCCGATCAAGGTCATCACCCCTTCCTGCAGGCGCACCCCGTGGGCCAGCCGATCCTGCTCGCCTTGCAGCTGCTGACGCTCGAAGGGATCCTCCAGGCCAGCGGCCTCCAGCTCCTGAAGCAACTGCTCCTGACGGTGCCGCTCCCGACCCAGCTCCTCGGCGCGCGCACGGGCCCGAGCCAAGGCCCGAGCCTGCCGCTTCCAGTCGCGATGGGCCGAACGCACCTGCTCCAACAAGGGCAGATGGGCTTCACCGGCCAGGCGATCCAACCAGCGCCGTTGTTGTCCAGGCCGGGCCAATTGCTGGGTTTGCCCCTGCACGGTGAGGTCCAAGAGAAGGGGACGCAAGTCAAGAATCTGGGCACGACGCACAGCCACCCCCTGAAGCCGGTGGCGACTGGTCAACTTGCCCTGCCGCAGGCTCCACTCCCGACGGACCAAAAGCTCAGCGTTGTCAACGGTCAACGCCTGCGCCTCCAGCCAGCCGCGCAGGGAGGATGTGAGGGCAAAGGAAGCCTCGACAGAGGCCCGCTGGCAACCGCGACGCAACAAGCGCACGCCCTGGGCTCCCTGGGCACCGCCAAGGAGAGCGTCGAGCGCATCGAGAAGGATGGACTTGCCCGCGCCCGTCTCACCGGTGAGCACGGTGAATCCCTGCTCGAAGCTCAGCTCCAGCTCCTTAATCAGAGCGATGTTCTGCAGGCGCAGCCCTGTCAGCACTGGCGTCCATTCACGGAGCGTGACCAAACCGTAGCGAATGCACCAGGGCGCCAACAGGGAAACAGGAACCAGCCCATGGCTGGATCGCCCACGGACACCTGCCGGAGACCCGCCCGGATGAGCCCCCCGGTGTCAGCGCGGCAGGGCGGGAGCGAGGGGCGACCGCTTCTCCGCGGCGAAGCGCAGGAAGCAACAATGATGCACAGGAGAAATGGGGCCTGACAGTTGCTAGATTGCCGAGGAAACCTTCGAGCCGAATCACCAGCGACGCCATCACTCAATTCTGAGAAACAGCAATAAAGCAACGAACAGCGCCAAGCACTGCTTTATTGAAAAAAATTTGCAATCCATTCCATTCTCTCCACACACCACCATCAGGCCACCGATGACGCCAGGATTAACAGGACCAGAACTGCTCGCCAAAGTCAAAGAGCTGGGTGACGCATCCAAATCCGAACTGGTTCGCAGCTGCGGTTATGTCAGCACCAAAAAAGACGGCACTGAACGTCTCAACTTCACCGCGTTCTATGAGGCCCTTCTTGAAGCCAAGGGAATGCATCTCGGGGAAGCAGGTCATGGATCAAGGCCTGGCAGGAAGTTGAGCTTCAACACCAAAGTGCAATTCAATGGCAATCTCATGGTGGGCAAGGCGTACACGGCCCTGTTAGACCTCAAACCCGGCGATGAGTTTGAGATCAAGCTCAGCCGACGACAGATTCGGCTCCTGCCGCTCGGAGCCCCCAACGAGGGGGATGTTGAGGACGAGGACCAGGGGCAGTCCCTCTGAAGCCTTGACGGCGGTCAGCGCAACGGCCGCCGTCAGCAGACAGAATCTGCCTCTCCTCCGTGGCCGGTCAGAACAGATGGGGTCTCCAGCCAGTGTCCTCCCTTCAGACAACGGCGCGCCGCCTGCAGAGGCCACTGCCGCTGAAATCGCTCTGGCGCGCATGCGGGCGTCTGTTTTTGGTACGGACCCGATGGCCCCCGCCCCTCCAGCTCTGCCCACCATCGGCTCTCCTTCTCGGCCGCGGGCGCCCGTGAACCGCGGCCCTGCGGGCAACGCGGAGGAGCTGGAGGATTTTCTGGAGGCCTCAGGTCTGCTGGTTTACGACCCGGCAGCCATCACCCGTCTCTACGCGGGTCACCCGCAGCGGCTTCTGCGACGCATCTGGCAAACCCTGGTGCCGATCTGCCTGTTTTTGCTAGGTGTGGCCAGCGAGCGGCTGACGGGCCGTCTGAGTAGACCCGAGCGGGCCCGTGCTCGCGCCCGGGAATGCGCCGAGTTGCTGGCCGCCCTCGGCCCCGCCTTCATCAAGGCCGGCCAGGCACTCTCCACGCGCCCCGACATCGTGCCGCCGGTCTTGCTGGAGGAGCTGGCTCAGCTGCAGGACCAGTTGCCTGGATTCGATTCCGCCCTGGCGATGGCCTGCATCGAGGAAGACCTGGGCGCTCCTGTGGGCGATGTGTTCACCAGCCTGGAGAAAGAGCCCATTTCTGCGGCATCCCTCGGGCAAGTGCATCGCGGCGTGCTCAAGGGAGGGCAAAAAGTCGCGGTGAAAGTTCAGCGACCAGGCCTGCGGGAGCAAATCACTCTTGATCTCTACATTGTTCGCAACATCGCCTCTTGGCTCAACAAGAACGTGCGCTTGATCCGCAGTGATCTGGTGGGGCTGATCGATGAATTAGGGACAAGAGTATTTGAGGAAATGGACTACATGAATGAAGCGGCTAATGCCGAGAGATTCAAACAACTTCATTCGCACAACCCACACATTGCTGTCCCCTCCATCTACCACCAGGCCACTAGCCGTCGTGTCTTGACAATGGAATGGATTGACGGAGTCAAACTGCCTAATCTCGTGGACGTCAATGACATTGGGTTCGATCCAGACGCGATTGTTACCTTCTGTGTCAACTTCCGCCTGCAACAACTTCTGGAACACGGCTTTTTTCACGCAGACCCTCATCCCGGCAACCTGCTTGCCCTGGCTGACGGCCGCTTGGCCTATCTCGATTTCGGCATGATGAGCAGCATCAGCCGCGAAGCGCGAACGGGCTTGATTCAGGCGGTTGTGCACCTGGTCAACCGTGATTTTGGCTCGCTTTCCAAAGATTTTGTCAGCCTTGGCTTCCTCAGTGAGGAGGTGGATCTTTCACCCATCGTCCCTGCCTTTGAGGTGGTGTTTGGTCAGGCCCTGGAAATGGGTGTAAACCGGATGGACTTCAAAGCGGTGACGGATGATCTTTCTGGCGTGATGTATCGCTTTCCTTTCCAAGTACCTCCCTATTATGCCCTGATCATCCGTTCACTGGTCACATTAGAGGGAATTGCCCTCAGCGTTGATCCAGATTTTAAAATCCTCGGAGCCGCCTATCCTTATTTTGCCCGTCGCCTGATGGAAGATCCCGATCCACAGCTGCGCCAGAGCCTGCGAGAAATGCTCTTTGATGGCGAGGAGTTTCGCTGGCAACGGCTGGAGGCGTTGGTTAGCAGCGCTGCTCTCCAAGAGCAGCTGGATGTGGAGGGTCTGCTGGATCAGGTGATCGATTTTCTCTTTTCTCCCAGCGGCGGTCTATTGCGTCGCCAGCTGGTCGAAGCGATGGTGGAGCGGATGGACAATCTGGCCTGGCGCATGACCCTGCGCATCGGCCGTCGCTTGCCCGTCCGCCTGCTTCCCCCCGGCCTGCGGGAACGACAAAGCAGTCCAGAGGCCCTGGATCCCCGCCCCCTGCTCGATCTGGAGCCCGTGCGGCAGTTAATGGTCATTTTGAAGGATCTGCCGGGCTTTGAACCCCGTTTGCTGCTGCAGCGGCTGCCGCGGCTGGTGGGGGAACCGGATCTGCGTCGCATGGGGGCGGAGGTGGCCCGAGGCCTGGCCGAACGGGGGGTGGTGCGCCTGCTGCGGGATGTGCTGGTCACTCCAGCCGCAGAGCTGGCGGGTGGCGGTGGAGCCCGGGCGTAAATTTCCTTTAGATTTGTTTTTCTAAGCGAGGATTCCAGACAACAATGGGCAACACAGTGCGTAGGTGGTTCCCAAGGGCGAGTGTGCGTCTGGCTGCGGCGGTCGTCCTTGCCCTGTCTGCCGTGCCTTCACAGGCTGCGGAACGGGTGGTGTTGGTCAGTGGCGCCTTTCGTCGCTCAATCCCCATGGCGGAGTTCGAAACCCTGGCCACCACTGGAAAAGCCAGCGGCCTCTTGGGTGACTTATTGCGCCTCGGCCGGCAAAACCCACGCCAGCTGAGCAAAATGCTCAATGAAAAAGTCACGCTTCCCATCCCCTTGGTGAGCCGCTTGCTGCACACCCGCATTGGTGATGCCGTTCTGGATCGGGTGTCGGTGATCATTCATCCCACCCGCTCTCCCCAAGATGGCGTTGTCGCTCTGCGTTCGGCGGTGGTTCTGGGCATCGATGAGGGAGCTGGCTCCCTCTCCGCCCTGGGTTTCCTGAAGGCTTACCCCACCCGAGAGATGGCCGTGAATGTGCCGCAATTGCTCACCCTATCCCAGAAGGCCAGCTCGATTTCAGATCTGATTCGCTTCTTTTCTGAATCTCCTCTGGATGGTCTGCGCAGTGGCGGCACCTCCAAGTCGGTACCACCAGCGACATAAAGAATGCTGGAAAAGATCTGCAGAAACTGTGGTTCCACGGATGTAAAAATCATAGAAAATGGTTGTGATCTTGATCCCTTTGTATCTTATCGAGTATATGGATTACGCACAACCGGGCAAGTCACCCACACACGACTGAAAGCAGGAAAGAAGCTCAGGCTGCTGGATCGAATTCTTGGCGGCTCTTTATCTCATCTAGCAAAGTTTTGCATTGAGACGGATATCTCTTCTTGGGCCATTATTGATGCAATGATTTGTAATTCTTGCGAGTTTTACTCTGTTTATCATCCATTTACGGATCTGCTACTATCAAAAATCTACCACGATTATCGCTCAATATCTTATCAAAAAGACTGGGAGCAGTTCCATCCTGGACATATCGAAAGCACGGGAAAGTTTATTGGGGGCAGAGACGAATCGCTCACGCGTCTTGCCGCCATGAATAACTATCTTCAGCGGATGAAGAATTTGTGTATTTTGGATTCGCTTTCTTTTGAATCTATTCTTGATTGGGGAGGTTCAAATGGAATCATGCTTCCCGACTTTTTTGCTCAAGCAAAGCGCTATGTTTACGACATTTCTGACAAGCAGCCTATTGATGGTGTCAGCAAGTTAAACTCCATGGAACCAGGTTTTCAGTTTTCCTATATCCAGATCACACATGTTCTTGAACACGTATTTGAGCCTCTCAAATTCCTTGTGCCTCCCATTGAACACCTTAAACCTGGCGGAGTTCTTTATCTTGAAGTTCCTCTTGAATGTGAGATCAATGGCTTGATGGCCAAGGTGCTCAGCAAGCAGCGGCGGTTGTGGGCCCATGAACACATCAATCTTTACACCCCCCGTTCATTGCGGGCGCTGGTGGAAACCTCTGGTTTGCGGGTGCTGGATTTGACGCTGGAGACGATCGATTTTTTTTGGTGCAAGGGTCCCTGCCTCCGACTCCTGGCCAGCCGCTAGCGAGGGGCTGGGGGACGGGCCCATCCCTGCGGATCAGGCGATCTGGCGCTTAGATTCAGTGTTTCTCCCCCTGCACACCGTGCCTCTGCTCCAAGCCCTGCGTCGTCTGGGTCAGCGTCCCACGATGCAGGACTGGCCAGGGTTGATCGAGGCCTACAGATCCTGGTTGCCTGTGTCGGCTGCCACGCCGGTGATCACCCTCCGAGAGGGGGCGACCCCGCTGATTCCCGCCCCCAGCCTCTCCAGCCTGATCGGCAGGGGGGTGCGAGTGCATCTCAAATACGACGGCCTGAACCCCACAGGCTCCTTCAAGGACCGGGGGATGACCATGGCGATCAGCAAGGCACGGGAAGAGGGCTCGGAGGCTGTGATCTGTGCCAGCACGGGAAACACCTCAGCGGCTGCCGCGGCCTACGCCCGTCGGGGGGGCATGCGGGCCTTCGTGCTGATCCCTGACGGTTACGTGGCCCAGGGGAAACTGGCGCAGGCTCTGCTCTACGGCGCCGAAGTGTTAGCTGTGAAGGGGAACTTCGATCGCGCCCTGGCCATCGTGCGCGAGGTGGCAGAACACTATCCCATCACCTTGGTCAACTCCCTCAATCCTTACCGTCTGCAGGGCCAGAAGACTGCCGCTTTCGAGGTGATCGATGCCCTCGGCGAGGCTCCTGACTGGCTCTGCATTCCCGTCGGCAACGCCGGCAACATCAGCGCCTACTGGCTGGGCTTCAAGGAATACCGGCAAGCGGGTCTCAGCCAAACCTTGCCGCGCATGATGGGGTTTCAGGCTGAAGGGGCCGCACCCCTGGTGCTTGGCCACACGGTGGAACATCCGGACACCATCGCCACGGCGATTCGCATTGGCAACCCGGTCAACAAGGAGAACGCCCTCAAGGCCCAGCAGGAGAGCCAGGGGAGCTTCATGGCCGTGAGCGATGCGGAAATCCTGGAGGCTTACAAGCTCCTCGGCAAGGGTGAGGGGGTGTTCTGCGAGCCAGCCAGCGCCGCCTCCGTGGCGGGGCTGCTGAAGCGCAAAGACGAGGTGCCTGCCAACAGCACGGTGGTGTGTGTGTTGACCGGCAATGGCTTGAAAGACCCCACCACCGCCATCGAACACAACGACTCGCGCTTCCACACCGGTCTGGAACCTGACACCAGCGTGGTGGCCAGCGTGATGGGGTTCTAGGCGCTAGGGCGCCTTGTCGGCCCTGGGCCTCCGCGACCGCGAGCCACGGCTTGCGGTGCGTGTTACGTGACCAAAGACAGGCAGCCAGTTGAGCAACTGTCTGTGGATAACGGCCGAAAAAGGGCGGGCTGGCAGTGGAAAAACCAGGGGAAAACCAGGGGAAAACCAGGGAGATTTGCCGTGGCTTGGTTTTCCCCATGCGTTGGAAATGGGGAAAAGTCCGTGGTTTTTCCCCAGCCGGCCCCATTTATCCCCAGGGCTTCATCCTGGACAAACCAGTCAACACGCAGCATTCAGACGGTTTTCCCCAGTTTCCACAGTCCCTACTACGACGGTTTTTCTTCTTTCCTTTAAAAACTTTTTTCCTGATCAGGGCAGTGGATTTGTCCTTTGGGCAAGGCTCGGAGTTTCGCGCCCAGTTGCGCAAGACCTCAGGGTGTGAAACCGTATGGCGGCTGATCCGTGCCCGTCTCCAGGCCCCCATGAAGCTGGTTTGCTCTCAGGCCGAACTCAGCGCCAGCCTTCAGCTGGTGAGCCGCGCCGTGGCTGCTCGCCCCACGCACCCGGTGCTGGCCAACGTGTTGCTCACCGCTGACGCGGCCACCAACCGGCTCAGCCTCACCGGTTTCGATCTGCATCTGGGCATCCAGACCACCCTCCCCGCCAGCGTGGAGAGCAGCGGGGCGGTGACCTTACCCGCCCGCCTGTTCTCTGAAATCGTCAGCCGTCTTTCCACCGACAGTCCCGTCACCCTCAGCTGTGAGGAGGGTCAAGAGCAGGTCGAGCTCACCAGCCTCTCCGGCACGTACCAGATGCGGGGGATGAGTGCGGATGACTTCCCCGATCTGCCCCTGGTGCAAAGTGGCACGCCTATTCAGCTGGATCCCAACGCCCTGGTGAAGGGCCTGCGAGCCACCCTCTTCGCCAGCAGCGCGGACGAAGCCAAGCAACTCCTCACCGGCGTTCACCTCCATCTCGATGTCGAGGGATTCGAATGCGCCGCCACCGATGGACATCGTTTGGCCGTACTCCGTCTTTCCCATCTTCAACCGCAGGAGCCTGCCGAGGAGGTTGGAGAGCCCTTCGCCGTGACGGTGCCGGCCCGTTCCCTGCGGGAACTGGAGCGGCTACTGGCGGGACGCCCCTCCCAGGATCCCCTCAGTCTTTTCTGCGATCGGGGCCAGGTGGTGCTCCTCTGGGCGGATCAGGTGCTCACCACCCGGAGCCTGGAGGGCACCTATCCCAACTATCGCCAATTGATCCCCGCCAGTTTCAGCCGCTCCATCCGTCTGGATCGGCGAGCCTTCACCGCCTCTCTTGAACGGGTGGCTGTCCTGGCGGATCAACACAACAACGTGGTCAAGGTCGCTCTGGATGACGCCCGCGGCCTGGTCACGATCAGTGTTGACGCCCAGGATGTAGGCAGTGGCTCGGAGCAAGTGGCGGCTGAGGTGGAGGGAGAGCCGATCGATGTTGCCTTCAATGTCCGCTACCTCCTCGATGGCCTGAAGGCCATCGGCACAGAGCGGGTGCAGATGCGCTGCAACGCCGCCACCACCCCGGCGGTGCTCTCCCCGGTGGGGGAAGACGGCGACTACACCTACCTCGTGATGCCCGTGCAGATTCGCTCCTGAGGCCTTGGCCCTTCCCGAGCAGCTGCTGCTGAGTGACCTGCTGCGCCGCCGCGTGCGCTGTGATGGCGGTCTCGATCACGGGCCGGGCCAGGTGGCGTGGATGCATCCGCCGGTGCATCGCCTCTTGGGTTGGGTGAGCAAACCCTCCGCGCTTCAGCAGCGGCGCCTGGTGTGGCGCTTGGATCAATTGCGGGGCCTTAGTGAGCAGGAGGCTTTTGTCAAGGGCGAGCCAGCCGTGAGCGATGCCACCACGGTGCGAGGGCTGCCCAGCCTGCTGGAGGCTCAGCTGTTGGGGGCCGCCGGTCAACCCCTCGGCACGCTGGCCGACGCCGCTGTGGACCTGCGGTCAGGACGCATTGCCCATTACCTGGTGGCCCGCAGTGATCCGCGCTTGCCCGGCACGAGCCGCTGGCGCCTCAGCCCGGAGCGCATTGTGAATCAGAAGCCTGGGCGGGTCTTCACCGCCCTGAACGACCTGGATGACTTGCCCCTGGCCCGCGCCAGCCTCCGCCAGGGCTGGTTGCGCCGCTCCCGTCGCTGGCGCGATCAGATGGAGCGGGAGACCAGTCGCCTGCGGGAGCGCTTTCAAGAAGCCGGCGGTGTTCTGGAGGATCGCCTGGAGGGATGGTTGGAGGAGCCGCCCTGGGAGGGGTCTGTCCGGCAGCGCCCCGGGCCTGAGGGCGACGCGGTGGATCCTCTGGAAGACTGGCCCGACGACGGGCCGGACCCGGTGCCAGCCCCTGCCGATGGGGATGACCCTCCCGCTCCGCCCCCGTCTCGCTCCCCTCGGCGCTCCCCTCGGCGCTCCGCGGCTCCCGAGGCGTCGGCGGTCGACGATCCCTGGGTGTGAGTAAGGGCGTCCGCCAGGTGGGAGACTGCACTGTCGTGACGCAGACCATCGTGGGAGTGCCACCCGCCGACGCGGTGCAGGAGGCCCTGCGCAAGGAGAACCTCAGTCCCGCCGACTACCAGGAGATCTGCCGTCGGCTGGGGCGCGCCCCCAACCGGGCTGAACTGGGCATGTTCGGTGTGATGTGGTCGGAGCACTGCTGCTACCGCAATTCCCGGCCGCTTCTGCGCCAGTTCCCCACCAGCGGCCCTCGCATTCTGGTGGGGCCCGGAGAAAACGCCGGTGTGGTGGATCTGGGGGATGGTCAGCGGCTGGCCTTCAAGATCGAAAGCCACAACCATCCCTCTGCCGTGGAGCCCTTCCAGGGGGCCGCAACCGGCGTGGGCGGCATCCTGCGGGACATCTTCACCATGGGCGCCCGGCCGATCGCCCTGCTCAACGCCCTGCGCTTCGGGCCCTTGGACGACGACCGCAACATTGGCTTGATGGAAGGGGTGGTCGCGGGCATCGCCCACTACGGCAACTGCGTGGGAGTGCCAACCGTGGGCGGTGAGGTGGCCTTCGATCCCAGCTACTCCGGCAACCCCCTGGTCAACGCCATGGCCCTCGGCCTGATGGAGACGGTCGAGATCGTCAAGTCTGGAGCGGATGGCGTTGGTTATCCCGTGGTCTACGTCGGCAGCACCACGGGGCGGGATGGGATGGGGGGCGCCAGTTTCGCCAGCGCCGAGCTGAGCGAGGCCTCCCTGGATGATCGTCCGGCCGTGCAGGTGGGAGACCCCTTCCTGGAAAAAGGTTTGATCGAGGCCTGTCTGGAGGCCTTCCAGAGCGGCGCCGTGGTGGCCGCCCAAGACATGGGTGCGGCGGGTCTGACCTGCAGCTGCGCGGAGATGGCGGCCAAAGGGGGGCTGGGGATTGAGCTGGAGCTCGACCGCGTGCCCGCCCGTGAGACCGGCATGAGCGCCTACGACTACCTGCTCTCCGAGTCCCAGGAGCGGATGCTCTTCGTGGTGAAGCCAGGTCGCGAGGAGGAGTTGATGGCTCGCTTCACCCGCTGGGGCCTTCAGGCGGCTGTTGTCGGGCGAGTGCTGTCCGACAACGTCGTGCGGGTGCTGCATCGGGGCGAGGTGGCGGCCGAGGTACCCGCCAGCGCCCTCGCGGAAGACACGCCCATTCGGGCCCACGAGCTTCTTGCCGAGCCTCCAACGGAGATCCAGGCCCACTGGCGCTGGAGCGAGAGCACCCTGCCGGAGGCCACTGTGGCGGGGGTGGCCCTGGGAGATGGCCGTCTGCCCTGGAGCGAGGTGCTGCTGCGCCTGCTTGATGACCCCACAATCGCCAGCAAGCGCTGGGTGTGGCGTCAGTATGACCATCAGGTTCAGGCCAACACCGTCGTGCCACCGGGCGGGGCGGATGCGGCGGTGGTGCGCTTACGCCCCCAGCAGGGTCCTGGCTCCCTTGAGCCCAGCCAGAGGGCTGTGGCCGCTGTGGTGGATTGCCCCAACCGTTGGGTGGCCCTGGATCCGGAGCGGGGTGGCATGGCCGCCGTCGTCGAGGCCGCCCGCAACCTCAGCTGTGTGGGGGCTGAGCCCCTGGCGGTGACCGACAACCTGAACTTCCCCTCCCCCGACACCGCCACGGGCTACTGGCAGCTGGCCATGGCCTGTCAGGGGATCGCCCGGGCCTGTCAGGTCCTGGCCACCCCGGTCACTGGGGGCAACGTCTCCCTGTACAACGAAACGCGCCTGCCCGATGGTCGCCCGCAGCCGATCCATCCGACCCCGGTGGTGGGCATGGTGGGCCTGGTGGCGGATTTGGCCCATGTGCGGGGATTGGCTTGGTGCCAAGCCACTGATGCCATTTGGCTTCTGGGCGTGCCCCCGGAAGAAGAGGGCGACGAGCGGCTGACTCTGGCCGGCAGCAGTTATCAAGGGGTAATCCACGGACTCCTCAGCGGCCGGCCGCCCCGGGTTGACCTGGAGCTCGAGAAGCGTGTGCAGACCCTCCTGCGCCGGGCGATCACCGCCGATCTGGTGGCCTCCGCCCACGACCTCAGTGACGGTGGCTTGGCGGTTGCCCTGGCGGAGGCCTCCATCGCCTCCGGTTTGGGGGCCTCCGTCGCGCTCCCCGCAGGCAGCAGCGGCCGCCTCGATCGGCTGCTGTTCGCGGAAGGGGGCGCCCGGGTGCTGGTGAGTGTGCCGTCAGAGCGGGAGGCGGCCTGGCGTGATTGGCTCGCCCAAGGCGAAAAGGCCGAGGGGCCCCTTCCGGCGACCCGCCTGGGTCAGGTGACAGCCACGGCCGAACTGCTGATGCGGCAGGGCGCCACGGTGCTGCTTCAGCTGCCCGTCACGCAGCTGCGGGAGGCCTACGAACAGGCGCTTCCACGGCGGATGCGGCAGGCCGGCCCGCCACCGGATCGATGATGCGTCAAGATGGGCTGTCCGCAACGGTGATCCCCGTTCCGTGACCCCATTCCCGTCCTTCGGCTCCCCCGGCCCTATGGAGCCACTCCAGTCCGCCTCCGATCGGCGGCATCCGTCGGACGAGAATCGTCCCGACAAACCAGAGGAAGCCTGCGGTGTTTTTGCCGTGATGGCCCCTGGTCAGCCTGTGTCCAACCTCACCTACTTCGGGCTCTACGCCCTGCAGCATCGGGGGCAGGAATCGGCGGGCATCGCCGTGTTTGATGGCGCCAGGGTGCGCCTGCACAAGGACATGGGCCTGGTCAGCCAGGTGTTTGATCAACAGGTGCTGGATCGCATGCCAGGGGACCTGGCGATCGGTCACAACCGGTATTCCACCACGGGCAGCAGCAAGGTCTGCAATGCCCAGCCCGGGGTGTTGATGACCCGCCTCGGACCCTTTGCCCTGGCCCACAATGGCAATCTGGTGAACGCCTCCGAGTTGCGCCGGGCCCTGGAGCACCTGGCGGATGAATTCACCTCAACCACGGATTCGGAACTGATCGCCTTTGCCCTGCAGCAGGCCGTGGATGGTGGCATGGGTTGGAACCAGGCCATCCGCACCGCCGCCGGCCGCTGCCGCGGCGCGTTCAGTCTGCTGATCGGCACGCCGGAAGGGTTGTTCGCCCTGCGGGATGGCTACGGCATTCGTCCTCTTGTCTATGGCCGGTTGGGAGATTCTGATCTGGGCCAGTGGGTGGCCAGCAGTGAAACCTGCGGGCTCGACATCATCGGCTCTACCTATGCCGATGATGTTCAACCCGGAGAGCTGGTGCATTTTCGACCCGGGGATCCAATCCCGGATCGGCAATGTTGGCAGGAGCAGCCTCCCAAGCTGTGCGTGTTTGAGATGATCTATTTTGCTCGACCGGACAGCCGTTTTTTTGGTGAATCTCTTTATAGCTATCGTGTGCGGATTGGAGCGGTGCTAGCGCAGGAATCACCTGTGCAAGCAGATATTGTCATCGGTGTGCCTGATTCCGGAATCCCTGCGGCTATTGGCTTTTCCCAGGTCAGCGGCATCCCGTTCGGGGATGGTCTGATCAAAAATCGCTATGTTGGTCGCACGTTCATTCAGCCCACTCAGGCTATGCGGGAAGCGGGGATTCGCGTCAAACTCAACCCTCTTCCCGATGTGCTGGCCGGTAAGAGAGTGGTGGTCATCGATGACTCCATTGTGCGAGGCACGACCAGCCGCAAGCTGGTGCAGGCCCTCCGCGATGCCGGTGCCACAGAAGTGCACATGCGCATCAGTTCGCCGGCGGTGACACACCCCTGCTTTTACGGCATCGATACCGACACCCAGGATCATCTGATCGCCGCTCGGCTCAGCCTGACGGAGATTGAGCGTCATTTGGGCGTCGACTCCCTGGCCTATCTCAGCAAAGAGGGAATGGTGCAGACAGCTCACACCGATTCCTCCCATTTCTGCACCGCCTGTTTTGACGGGGCCTATCCGATCGCGATGGATGAGCAGATGAAGCGCAGCAAATTGATGCTCGAGCCAGCGGGTTTGGCGTCCGCCCATTCCTGAGCCAGTCGACCACTCCCCATTCATGGGATCAATGTGGTGCTGGAAGCCACACGCGATTGTGGGCTTCAGCGAGTCGCTGGAGCACTGACCGCTGGAGGCGATCCGTTGTCCTGACGGTGGATCAGCAGCAGGCCCCGACTGCGGCCCGAGCTGACGTCCGTGGTGCGCATCGCCTGCCACAGATCTGTGGCGCTGACCCACACGGCGGGATAGCGATAGCGCGCCACATCCAAGATCAGCACCGTGTCGCTGCCGGGGTCGTAAGCCGCCAGCGGAGAGATGTGGCCTCCGCCTTCCTGCCCCAAGGCTGAACGCAGATAGTTCACCAGCAGTCGATCGCGAGAATCCTGAAGAGAGCGGCGCAGAAGGGTCCGCCATTGCTCCAGGCTCAGCTGATCAGCGTGAAATCGCTCCACCACCAGCCCTGAATGGCCGGCCAGCCAGCCCTGCAGCTGGGCTAGTGTCATCCCTTCCCGGGCCACCACCTCCGGCCGCAGGAAGCCTCGGCTGCCGGGGATGGTGAAGGCGTTGGTCTGGGTCCAGAAGCGGTAGGAGCCATAGCCCGGCACTGGTGGGGCCGGCACCGCCAGGCTGTTGAGCACCATCACCGCGCTTGCCACGCCGCAATAGGCCAGATTGGCCTGGGTTTCAAACCACTGGGCAAGAGGTCCGTGATCACTGCGGGCGCTGGACTCCATCAGCAGGCGCTGGCCCGCAGGGTCCGCCAGGGGAATCAGGGATTGGCGGGGGGAGGCCGCCCAACCGCGACTCGCCGCAAGATCCGTGGCCGTCCACACCCCGGCCGAGAGTGCCGCCGCCAACAGCTGGGGCAACATCACGGCGAGTGATCGTAGAGACCTCGCTGAAGAACAGACCGCCCCGCCCCGCCCCGGGCCATCGGTCAGGGATCGGGCCATCCGCAGCACGTCACCAAGAGGGGAGACAGCCTAGGCGGGTGAGGGAGCCGTGACCAGCGGGAGCAGCTCCACAACGGCTTCGCCCGACCGCAGGGGCAGTTGGATCCCGGGCGTGCTGCCATCCTCGCTGGCCAGGTTGGCCACGCTCCAGCGCAGATGGCGCCCCCCGTCCCGACCGCTGAGTCGCACGCCCAGCACGGTCCCCTCCGCGCCGCGCAAGTCGACCAGCTGATCGGCCCGTTGCAGAAACCGCAGCCCGATTTGGCCCAGATCGCCCCGCTGACAGAGCCGCAAGCTCTCCACCCGCAGTTTCTTCAGCTGACCCAAACGACTCGCCAGCAGCACCGGACTACCGCGTTCCACGCTGACGGCTCCCACCACGTCCTCCCCGGGGAGCAGGCGCATCAGCTGCGGACCTTGAGCGGTGCGGCCCATCACGGGCAGGTTGGCGTCATTGACGGCCAGCCGCAACAGCCGGCCGGTGCTGCTGGCCACCACCAGCTCATCCTTGCTCCCGAAGGCCACGACCCGTTTGAGGGTCACTCCTTCCTTGAGCTTCAGCACGCTGGCGGCCCGGCCGGACAGGTCTTGGACGTCCTCGATGGCCAAACGCTTGAAGCGACCATCACTGCTCAGCAACCCCAGGCTGGCGTGCAGGTCGCCCCAGAGTGGCAACACCTGCACCACCGCTTCGCCCACCAGGCTCTCCGGCAGGAAACGTTCAAGCGAACCCTGCTGCTGGGCGGCGAATTCCCAACGCACCAGGGCCACCCGTCCATCGGCTGTGAAGGCCAGCAGGGACGGGGGAGGTTCCACGGGCAAAAGGATCCGCGGTGGCGCGGGACCCTCCGCTGTCTCCGCCATGTCCTCCACCTTCATCCGGCTCCACTGATGGGAGGACAGGATCCGCACGTGACCATCCGCCTGAATGACCACGCGAGAGTCGGCGGGAAGAGCTTCGAGGGCCTGCTGGCGCTGTTCTTCCGTGGAGGGACGCGCCGCCGCTCCACGCTGGGCCATCACGGCATCACCGCCCTCCACGAGCCGGGTGCGACGGGGGGTGGCATAGCGCTTGCGGAGCTGCCGCAGCTCTCGCACCATCGTGTCGAGGAGGGTGGCGCGGTCATCCAGGAGATGGCGCAACTCCCCTTGTTCTTGGCCCAGGTTGGCGGCCTCCTGCCGCAGGCTTTCCTGCTCCAGGCCGGTGAGGCGACGCAGCGGCATGGCCAGAACGGCATCAGCCTGGCGGTCGCTGAGGTCGAGATGCACCTGCAGGCTGGCCTTGGCTGCGGCCGCATCACTGGCTGCGGTGATCATCACGATCACCTCTTGCAGCTGCGCCAGTGCCTTGATCAGCCCCTCCACCACCTCCAGCCGTTCCTCGCAGCGCTTCAACGCGTGGCGGGTGCGACGGAGGAGTGTGTGTTCGCGAAACTCCAGGAACTGCCCCAACATCTGGCGCAAGCTCAGCTGTTGGGGTTGGCCGTTGACGAGGGCCAGAAGGATCGCGCCAAAATTGCTCTGCAGCGCCGTGCGCCGCTGCAGTTCCGCCAACACCTTGCTGGAATCGGCATCCCGGCGCACCTCCACGACGACGCGCATGCCTTCACGGTCGCTCTCATCGCGGATGTCGGCGATGCCGGCAATCTTGCCATCATTCACCATCTCCGCCAGCTTCTCGATCCAGCCAGCCTTGCTGAGTTGGTACGGCAACTCGGTGATCACAACGGCTCCGCGCCGATGGCGCCCCTTGCCGGGCTGCACTTCCTCGATGTGGGCCACACCGCGCATCGGGATGCTGCCCCGACCCGTGAGGTAGGTGTCACGCACGCCAGCGCCGGTGAGCACCTCCCCTCCCGTCGGGAAATCCGGGCCGGGAACAAGTGTCAGCAGCTTCTCGTCAGAGAGGTCGGGCTGGCGGATCAGGGCGATGAGGGCATCCACCACCTCGCCGAGATTGTGAGGAGGAATGCTGGTGGCCATGCCCACGGCGATGCCACTGCAGCCGTTGAGCAGCAGAAAGGGCAACTGGGCGGGGAGAACGGCGGGCTCTTGCTGGGAGCCATCGAAGTTGGCGGTGAACGCCACCGTGTCGTTGCTGATCTCATCGAGGAGACCCTCGTTGGCGATGGGGGCAAGGCGGGTTTCGGTGTAGCGCATGGCCGCCGGTGGATCATCATCCACCGAGCCGAAGTTGCCATGGCCATCCAACAGCGGGTGGCGGCTGGAGAAGGTCTGCACCAGCCGCACCAGGGCGTCATAGACAGCCTGATCCCCGTGGGGGTGGTATTTGCCGAGCACGTCGCCCACCACCCGGGCACACTTGCGGTAGGGGCGATCAGGCGTCAACCCGAGCTCGTGCATCGCATACAGAATGCGCCGCTGCACTGGTTTGAGCCCGTCCCGCACGTCGGGCAGGGCTCGCCCCACGATGACGCTCATCGCGTACTCCAAGTAGGAGCGCTGCATCTCCTGATGCAAGGCGATCGGCTCGATGCGCGGATCGTTGTCGGGGGTGTTGCCCGAGTCCCTGCGATTGCCTGAGCGTGTGTCGGCCATCCTGTGCTGGCAAGGTGGGGCGGACGACGGGGGTCAGCCTACAGATTCGAAGGCCGACGCCCCGCCCTGCTTACTCCGCCTCCTGGCTGCCGCTGGCATTGGCCTTGGCCCTCTCCACCGCCGGCTTAAGGGAGGGCTCGGCGAGCAGTTGGCGGGCAGCTTCTCGCAACCTAGACCCCCAAAGTTGCTCTTTCTGATAGTCGTCCTTCACATAGTTGGGGTCATCGGCGAGGGCGGATTCCGCCAAGCGGAAGGCTTCTTCCTTGGTGGCGGGCTGCGCGTTGTGGAGGGCGGCGGCCAGGGCGAGAGAAGATTCGGCGACTGAGGGCTTGATCGTCAACACCTTGCGCCAGAGCTTCATTGCCGCTTGTTCCTGCCCCTGCTCGAACAACACCAAGCCCTGGTTGTTGATCGCTTCCCAGAAGTTGCCCCGCAGAGCGGCGGCCCGTTCGAAGGCCCGCAAGGCTGGTTCCGGCTGATTCAGCAGGATATGGGCGTTGCCAAGATCGAAATAGGCACTGGCGTTGCGTCGATCCAGCCGCAGCCCCCGCTCAATCAGTTCCAGGGCTTCGTTCGGCTTGCCATTCCTCAGGGCCAGAGCGCCCTCCGCAAACCAGATTCCCGCATTGTTGGGATCGAGGACTTTTGCGCGAGCCAGGGCATTGAGAGCTTCCTTGGTTTTGTTGTCGCGCAGCTGGGCCTCCGCCAGCAGCACCCAGCCACGGGGATCGTTCGGCAACAGGCGCACGGTCAGCTCCGCGAGCCGCGCCGCGTACTCGGGCTGGCCCAGGCGAAGCATCTGCACAGCTTCCTCAGCGATGCCCAGACCGGCGTCCTGCAGTCCCTTTTGGGAGGGCAGAAAGACATATGGGACCATGGCCACCGACGGAGTCCCCAGGCTTGTGAGGAGCCCCACAAGGGCAGGAAGAACAATGCGCCTGAGGCGTCGGCCCACGGAGATTTGACGGATATTACAAATCTTAGAGACTGGCACTCCCTCCACTCAACACCGCCTGGATGTTGCGCCGCCACATCCAGGGCCGGATGCGACGCAACGCGGAGGCGCGCAGCCTCTGGTCCCATTCTTGGTCTGTCCAGGCGAGGGCCTCCGGGGCGTTGAGATGGAGCCACCAGGGCCGTGGCTGCACATCCGCATCAGTGGACACCGATAGATCCGGCCGGTTCCAAGGACACACCTCCTGGCAGATGTCACAGCCAGCCACCCACCCTTGAAGGTGGGGGGTGATCCAAGCCGGCAGCAGGGCATCCCGATTTTCGATCGTGTGATAGGCGATGCAGCGCCTGGCGTCCACCACAAAGGGCTCACTGATGGCCGCAGTGGGGCAGGCCTTGATGCAGCGGCTGCAGCTGCCGCAGAGGGATGGCGAGGGCTGGTCTGCGGGCAGCTCAACAGTGCTGAGCAGGTGTCCCAGCAAGAGCCAGGAGCCCCGCCGCCGGTGGATCAGGTTGCCGTTCTTGCCGATCCAACCCAGGCCAGCTTCTTCCGCCCAGGCCTTGTCCATCAGCGGCGCGCTGTCGACGCAGGCGCGCCAGCGGCAGCCGGGAGCCTGTTCCTCCAGCCAGCGGCCCAGGCGTCGCAAACGCTGGTCCAGCACGCGGTGATAATCCCGGCCCCATCCGTAACGGGCCACGCGCAGGCCGCCGGGCTGCACATGGACACGCACGTGATAGCTGAGAGCCACAGCCACCACGCTGCGCACTCCCGGCAGCAGGGTGTCGATCGAACGCCGCCGGGGATCGGCCATCCAGCCCATGCCGGCCTGATGGCCAGCCGCCAGCCACCGTTCCAAGGCCGCCTGGCGAAGGGGCAGCCGGGGACTCCCGGGAACGGCAGCCAGCCCCACGGGCTCGAATCCCAGGTCGCGGGCTTGGGATTTCAGTGCTTCCGCCAGCGCATGGGCCGCTTGGATCAAAGGAGCAGCCTCCCCCAGGTCGGTAAAGTCGCCCAAGTCCGGCTTGCCCATGTGGCCATCGCGTCCTCTGATCGATTCAGCCCCATTTTGCGCTGGATGGGCATCACTCTCGTGGTGCTGACCTTGCTTCAGATGTTCGCCGTGCTGGCGCTGTGGGATTGGCAGGCTGAGCCCTACAGGCAGCTTGTCGTGGAGCGGCTGATCAAAGAATCCCCCATGGCCCTGGTTGGGTTGCTGTTCATGCACGTCTCCGGTCGCCTTGATCACCAGGAGGGTTGGGGTCGGTCCAAGCTTCTCTGGACGGTGTCCATCCTGAGTGGCCTGATGGCCGTGCTTCTGACGGCGGCGCTGCCGATCGTCTTTGGTGGAGACCGGATGATGCAGGAGCAGACCGACCAGCAAATCGCCGCCAAGATGAGTCAGTTGGAGATGGCGCGGGAGCAGAGCAAGAATCCCCAGGTGCTCCAGCAGCTGCTGCGACAGGCCGAGGCTGCGGGGCAGATTCCGCCGGGGGCCTCGGAAGCGCAGAAGCTCCAAACGGCCCGGGCGTTTGTCGACCGCCAGATGCAACAGATGGAGGATCAGTTCAAGCAGGCCCAGCAGGGCGGCCAGTTGGCGATCAACCAGCGCCGCTATGGCACGTCGATCGGGGCGATCGTGCTGATCGTGGCGTTCACCTTGCTCTGTCTGGGCAGCGTGCTTTAGGGGAGCCCGCTCAGAGCTACCTTTAAGGTCTGCCCTCGCCCCCTCGGTCTTGGTTCCTTCCAGTCCCAGACCAGATCAGCAGCCTCTGGGATCGCGCCTTCAGGAGGATCTGAAGAATGATCTGATTGCTGGCCTGCTCGTGGTGATCCCTCTGGCGACCACGATCTGGCTGGGGACGACGGTGAGCCGCTTCGTTTTGGCGTTTCTCACCTCGATCCCGAAGCAGTTCAATCCCTTCAACACCCTCAACCCCCTTCTGCAGGAGCTGATCAACCTCAGCCTTGGCCTGCTCGTTCCCCTGTTGGGAATCCTGTTGATCGGGTTGATGGCCCGCAATATCGTGGGCCGCTGGTTGCTGGAATTTGGCGAGGGCACCCTGCTCCGCATCCCCTTGGCGGGGTCGGTTTACAAGACCCTCAAGCAGCTCCTGGAAACCTTCCTGCGAGACAACTCCACGCGCTTCCGCCGTGTCGTGCTGGTCGAATACCCACGGGAGGGGTTGTTTGCCATCGGTTTTGTCACCGGCGTCTTGGGCGCCTCCATTCAGTCTGATTTTCAGGAGACCATGCTGAGCGTCTTCATCCCAACGGCGCCGAATCCCACAACAGGATGGTATGCGGTGGTTCCGGAACGTTCTGTTCGAGACATTGATCTCAGCGTGGAAGATGCCTTCCGCACCATCATCTCGGCTGGCATCGTCAGCCCGGATGACCGGGAAGCCCCGTCCTCGACCAGGAGTTTCTCCAGTCTTCTTGCCCAACTTCGTGCTCCCCAGCTGTCCTGATGCAGAGTCGCAGCCTCTCCCGCGAACTGGCCCTTCTCCTGCTCGCCCAGCTCCCCGATCGCGGGGCCGTCGCCGTTCCATCAGACACCACCCTGCTGGGCCTGCTGGAAAAGGCCCTGGCCACCCTTGCGGAGCATGTGCGTGACAGCCTTGATCGCTCGGCCGAGGCGTTGCGCCAGGCCCAGCAGGAGATGCTCGACAGTGAGCTCCTGGAGGGGGCGGAATCTCAGGGGCCGAAGGTGCGCCAGCATTTGCGACAGGGCATCGGCAGTGCCGAACGGGCCCTGAATCTGCTCTCTGCGGGGCTGGAGATTCCGCGGTTGTTGATGTTGGCGGATCAGGAGGTGGTGCGCCGCGGGGCCGTGGATCGGGCGCGTGCGGTGTTGCGGGATCGCCAGACGATTGATGCCCGGTTGGATGGGGTGATGGAAGGTTGGCGCTTGACACGCCTCCCCCGCATCGATCGCGATATTTTGCGCTTGGCCGTGGTGGATCTCGATTGCTTTGACACCCCCTCCGCCGTCGCTTGCAGTGAGGCGGTGGAGCTGGCCAAGCGCTACAGCGATGAGCAGGGGCGGCGCATGATCAATGGCGTTCTGGGTCGCTTCACCGCCGCGAGGGTTTGACACGTCATGGTTTTTGATTGGTTTCAACGTCGTCTGGCCAAGTCGGAGACAGCTGCCGCTCCAGCCAGCGAGCCCAGCGCGGCTGAGGCCGATGCACCGGTCGATCCAACAGCGCCAGCCGCTTTCGAGACGCTCCCCACCGAGCCTGCCTCCACCGAGCCTCCCCCCATCGAAACGGAGCCGACGGATCCAACGGAGCTGACAACGGATGGCTCCACGCCTCAGGAGGCTCCCGCGCCCAGCCCAGCGCCCAGCCCAGCGCCCAGCCCAGCGGGCATCGACAGCGATGCCCTGGCCTGGGCGCGGGAGGCCTATGCCCGTTTGAAGGCGGAGCAAGAGGCGGCCCGCCAAGCGGCCAACCCGTCCGCCGCCCCGGCGTCGCAACCCGAAGCTGAAGCTCAGCCTCAGGCCATTGAGCCCGTGCCCTTGGCCTCCGAGCCGGCGCCACAGCCCCTCGCCTCCGAGCCCGAGCCCTTGGCCTCCCAGCAGGAGCCGCAGCCCCTCGCCTCCGAGCCCCGAGCTCTCGAACCCCTCCCCTCCGTGCCGGAGCTTGAGACCAGAGCTTTCGAAGCCCTGTCTCCGCCCGAGCCGATCGCCTCCCAGCCCGAGCCAGGGGCCCCCTCCGCTGAGGCCCTCCCGCCCGATGCCCCCCCGGCCGCCGCTCCGTTGTCGCGGTTGGAGCGAGCGGCGGCAGAGCGCCAGCGGCGTCAGCGGGAGCTTCTGGCCCCAGAGGCGGCCGCGGAACCAGAACCCACGATGGCGGTGGCGTCTCCATCGGAGGCGGGTTCCACGGCGGTCACTGGCGCCGAGGAACCGGAGCCGCGGCTCGGAGACTTCGATGAGGCGTTCACCTGGTCGGCGGAGGTGCTGGCGGCCCAGGGCCGCCGTGCCGATCAGGTGTCTTTGGAAGAAATTGATTGGCTGGCTCGATTGCGGCGCGGCTTGGAGAAGACCCGGCGGGGCTTTGTCAGCCAGCTGCTGGAGAAGCTCGGGGATGATCCCCTCACGCCGCAGGTGTTGGACGACCTGGAGTCGACCCTGTTGCGGGCTGATGTGGGCGTTCAGGCCACCGATCAGGTGATCGAGGCCCTGCGTGCCCGCCTCAATCAAGAGGTGGTGGAGGCCAGCGAAGGGCTGCGGTTTCTCAAGGAGCAGCTTCGCGACTTGTTGGAGGAACCGATTCAATCCAGCGGGCGCGACCTCCTCGCTCCGGAACGGGATCGGCTCAACATCTGGCTGCTGGTGGGTGTGAATGGGGTCGGCAAGACCACCACCCTGGGCAAGTTGGCCCATTTGGCCGTGCGCAGTGGGTACAGCTGTCTGATCGCGGCGGCCGACACCTTTCGCGCGGCGGCCGTCGAACAGGTGCGCATCTGGGGGGAGCGCAGCGGCGTGCCCGTGATTGCCAATCCCAGTGCCAATGCCGATCCGGCGGCCGTGGTCTACGACTCCATCGGTGCGGCGAAGGCCAATGGCACGGAGTTGGTCTTGGTCGACACGGCCGGCCGGCTGCACACCAAGAACAACTTGATGGAGGAGCTCAGCAAGGTGCGCCGCATCGTCGACAAGCTGGCACCGGAGGCCGCTGTGCAATCGTTGTTGGTGTTGGATGCCAGCCAGGGCCAAAACGGCCTGAGGCAGGCGATGGCCTTTGCCAAGGCCGCTGGTCTCACGGGGGTCGTGATCACCAAGTTGGATGGCAGCTCCCGAGGGGGTGTGGCTTTGGCGGTTTGCCGAGAGGTGGGCCTGCCGATCCGCTTCATCGGCGCCGGGGAGGGACTCCGTGATCTGCGCCCCTTCAACAGCTACGAGTTTGTCGAAGCGCTGCTCGCCACCTGAGGCCAGGCACCATGGGACGGTGCTCTGTCGCTGTTCCGTTGATGGCTGATCGCCCTCCCTCTCCCAGCCGACGCCCGCTCTCGGGCCTCGGACAACTCTTTTCCCTGCCGGCGTTGCTCTCCCTTGGTCTGGCCCTGGTTGTTGTGGCTGGTTTGGCCCTGCTGCCGGGGGTGATCTGGCAGGTCAACCCCTATCTCTGGCGGCAACTGGTGCGGGTGCAAGGGGCCTTCGCCGGCCTGGTGCTGGGGGCTCTGTTGGGCTTTCTGGCTGGACGCTTGACGGCACGGTGCCGCTGATCGGCCGCCAGCAGGGGGTGCGGGTATCGGTCATCCACCCCGTGGCCGCCGCCCCGAAGCCAGGCAAACCCGCTGGATTTTCTTAACCTCTAGCCAGACTTTCGCTGGGTTTCCTAGCCGAGCTGCCGTGTTTTTCGATTCACAGTCCCTGATCCTTACCCTCCCGGCCCTGGGCTTCAGCCTGTGGGCGCAATGGCGGGTGCAGAGCACCTTCAACCGCTTTGCCAACGTTGGTGTGCGCTCTGGCCTCAGCGGCGCTGAGGCCGCTGAGGCCGTGTTGCGCAGCGCGGGCGTGCAGGGCCTGCGGATTGAGCGCCACCAAGGCTTTCTCTCCGACCATTACGACCCTCTCGCCAAGGCCTTGCGGCTCTCTCCCCACGTCTACGACGGCCAATCCATCTCCGCGATTGCCGTGGCGGCCCATGAAGCGGGTCACGCCATTCAAGACAAGGTGGGTTACGCCCCTCTGGTGTGGCGTTCGGCTCTCGTGCCCCTGTGCAACCTGGGCAGCACGTTGTGGTTTTGGCCGTTTTTGGCGGGAATCGTGCTGCGGCAGCTCGCCTTTGCGCCCCTGTTGATGTGGATTGGCATCGCGCTGTTTGCCACGGTTGTGGTGTTTCAATTGATCACCCTGCCCACGGAGTTCAATGCCTCCAACCGGGCGAAGGCTGTTTTAGCGAGCACAGGCATCGTTTCGACCCGGGCGGAAGCCGATGGCGTCAAGCAAGTGCTGGATGCCGCCGCCCTCACCTATGTGGCCGCCGCCGCCGCCGCCGTGCTGCAGCTTCTGGATCTCCTGCTCCGCCAACGCCGCTAGGTCTCTGCCCTCGCCTTGAAGGCCCTCCGCCTGTAGGGGTCCTTCAAGGGGCTGGCGTTCGGCTGGCCCAGCGGAGGAACGGGATCGAGGCCACAAGGGTCACCAGCAAGTAGCTGACGATCGCCAGCTTCACGCCGGGCACATCCGGGCCATGGCTGACGGCAAACAGCAGGGCCAAGCCGGGATTGCGCATGGAGGTCACCAAGGCGGTGGTGAGGCGCTCCTCCCGCACGTCGCCAGCCAGCACATAACCGATGCCAAGGGCGGCCGCCGTCATCACCCCCATGGCCGCGATCGCCAGCGCGTTTGCCAGCGCAAACGTGAGCAGCTGTGGAAGCACCACACACACGATCAGGCCCACCACCAGCAGCGTCATCAGCAGGGCGATCTTTTGCACCGGGGCCGCCCAACGGGCCGCCAGGTTGGGTCTCCAATGACCCAGCAGCAAGCCAACACTGAGGGGCAGCACCTGAACGATCCCCACCTGTAGAGCCACTGGCCCGGGCTGGATGTCCCAGCCTTGCACGCGGAAAACCGTCTGGAAGAGATCGCTGAGCAGGGGGATCGACACCACCGCCACCAAGGCGGCGGCCACCTGCAGCACGGCGGCCAGATGGGCATCGCCTCCCCGCACGCCCGCCTTGCGCAGGGTGAGGGGGGCGCTGGGGCTCAGGGCCATCAAGGCGATGCCGAGGCGCGCCCCGGGTGACATCGGCTGGCTGATCGGCAGCTTCAGCACCACCAGGGCCACCAGGGGCACGAGCACGCAGGAGCCCAGCACCACCCGCAGCACCAACCAGGGCCTGTGCTGATGCTCCGCCAGCTTGTGCAGCCGCAAGCTCAGGCCCAGGGAGATCATCAGGGCGATCAGGCTGGTCTTGATGAACAGGATCAGCAGCGTGGCGAAGGTCATGGCTTTGAGGAGGGCGCGGTGGGGGGGGAAGATCCTCTGAAGGAGGTGCGGTTGGCGGCTTCCTCCTCCCAGCGCTGCTCGGCTTCGATCTCTCGCCCGAGAAAGATGTTGAGAAAGGTGCGGATCAGGGCGATCACGGCCAGCTGGATCAGATTGGTTTCGCTGGGGTTGATGGTGGTGGCGACGATGTCAGCGCCGAGCTGAAATTCCAAAGCCAAAGCCAGCCAGCTGCCAAAGGTGAGGCGGGCGGAGTTGGTGGGTCGCGTCGGCAGGCGATGTCCATTGCGCCGGAGCGCCTGCAGGCCGAGGGCCAGCAAGCCGTAGAGCACGGTCAACACCGAGAGGGCTTCCAGCAGCACCCGGGTCGCCGTCCCCAGCGGTTCGAGCAGATCCTTGATCACGTCAAGCATGGTGTGGCTTCATCGCGGGCGGGTGGGCGACCCTCAGCGCATGGCCCCCCAGATGAGGATGAACAGGCAGAGGGCGCCGATGGCCATCAGGGCCACGGCGGTGGCGATGCCCAGCGAGGTGTGCTGGTGGTAGATGAAATCGTCGGAATGCAGCCGCCGCAGGATGCGTTTGTGCTGCAGGGTGGCTGCGGCCAGGGCGCCGATCCCGGTGAGGATGAAGGCGATGGCCATCAGGCGCACGGAGAGGTCGGCCCGGGCGGATTCCCCCCAGCGGCTGCGGTTGATGGCCCCGATCACCTTGTCGACACCGAAGCCGAAACTGATCAGCGACAGCGAGGTGCGAATCCAGGCCATCAGGGTGCGCTCCGCCGCTTCCCGGTTGCGTTCCTTCGCGAGTTCGTTGGTGAGGTTCATGGCGCGGCGGGCCGTCTGGAGCGAGGCACTTCAGCTGGCGTCTCCGTAGGCCACCTGGCAGGCGGCGTTGAGCAACTCCGCTTCCTGGGCCGTGTTGGGCTGGCGCGCATTGATGGTGCCCGCTTTGCAGTCGGCCGTGAGCTGGTAGCTGGTGCCGTTGACCGTCACCACGAAGCTCACGGAAGCCTCGCCAAAGGGTTGCACCGTGCCGAACTGCAGCTGGTAGTCGGTGTTGGGCACCACGATGGTGGTGACGTCGTTGGAGACGGCGTCATTGACGGCGTTGTTGATGATCGCCGCGGTGGCCAGGGTGCCGATGCCCCAAGCCGCTGCCCTGGCACCCCACCACCCCCAGGGGGGATTGCTCCAGCCGCCATACCAGCCCCAGTTCCAGGGCCGGGCCACCCCCCAGCCCGGGCGCGCCCAGCCCGGATTGAGGTTGATGTCGCCAATGTTCACCTCCCGGTTCCAGTCGCGATCGACGTTGATGGAGCGATTGCCGCGATCCAGATTGAGGTTGCGATCCCCCAGATCCAGGTTGCGATCCCCCCCACGATTCACTGTCCGATCCCCGAGATCCCCTCTGCGATCTCCCAGGGTTGCGCCGCCATCCGGTCGTTGGAGGCCGCCACCGCCGGGTCGGTCCAGGCCGCCCGTTGGCCTGTTGAGGGGACGATCCAGGCCACCAACGGGCCTGTTGGCGGGACGGTTGATGGAGGGATTGCCCACTCGGTTGAGGCGATCGCCGCTGCTGAAGCCACCGCTGGGCCGGTTGTTGCCGCGGCTGAAATTGCCTCCCCCGCTGAAGCCCGTGCGGGCGTGACCACCTCCTCCTCGACCACCACCGCCCCCGCCACCGCGCCCACCCCCGCCCCCGCCGCGGGCCAGGAGCATGGCCGGGCGCCCCGTCGTGCCGGGGTCTGCCCCGCTGGCCGCCACCAGCGGGGCGGTGGGCCAAGCCACCAGGCCGGCCGTCGCCAGGCTCAGCAGAGAGAGAATCGACCGTCCCATCAGTTGGCCTCCCGCTTCTGGGCCAGCAGATCGCAACCGGTGTCGTAGCAAATGAGGTCGACCCGTCCGTTGGCGGCAAAGCGCGCCCGCACCAGATCGCGTCCGCGGAAGTCTGGCCGCTCTTGCAGCAGGCTGTTGAGGTAGTTGGGATTCACCACGCACAACTCCCTGTCGTTGAGGCAGAGGGTGTTGGTGGAGAACCGCACCGCGGCATTCCGCAGGGGTTTCCAGGCTTTGGCCCCGGCGTCCCAGAGGGTTAGACGGGACGGCTGGTCGCTGATGCGCAGGGTGTGGGTGGTGGTGCCGATGGTGTGGCGGTAGAGGGTGGCCCCCTCCTCATCGACGGCCTCCACCGTGCAGGCGACGGGAGCCGCTCCCTGGAGGGCGCACTTCGTCTCCAGGGTGTAGAGCACCTCCGCCCCGGCCGGCCCCGTCTGGAGGCCGAGCGCCAGGGCGGCGCCTGTCAGCAGGGCGCCGGCGGCCCGAAGGCAGGGTGTGCGCGGGCTCTCTCCAGGACGATCGAAGCGGCTGCCGAAACGCTGGCCGAGGCGGCCAGATCGGCCAGGCCGGCGTGCCGCCGACAGCATGGACAGGTGTTCAGACATGCCGGAGCGGGGCCAATACTTCTGCAGCATGGGCAGCGCTTCAGACCGCGTCAGGCTTGTAGAGGCGGGGTGAAACAAAGCGCAAATACGCGGGGCATGTGGAGACTCCCTCCAGGATGTGGGCCTGTTTGGCGGCCAGCCCTGGCTTCCCGATAGAGACTTTGCTA
>JBKDSV010000242.1:0-5490 GCA_046340795.1 Cyanobacteriota bacterium
TCCAAGATGACACCTTCTAACATCCAGATACAGAAGACGGGGGCTGAGGCTGGGTCCTATGCCGAGATCTTTGCCCGCTTCTGATCTGGAGCGTTATACAGTCAAGCCAACCTGACTCGAGAATGCGATGCAGTCGATTCCTCTGATTCATCTGATTTACCTTGATGTGCCCATGCTGGTTTCATTTGCCGCAGCCGTTCAAGGAGGCCTTTCTCTTGCCTCTGAGGTGACTCAGGAGAAAAAGCGATCTACATCTGGCTCAGGGAACCTATCGGCTGAATTTAGTCTTAGCAACCTTTTCAAAACACTTTTTGATGCTGAGGCAAAGACGAGTATCGAGGGGAGCCTCGACAGCGAGACCCAGTTAGTTCGAAAAGAGTCTCGCTCATACACGGAGGCTTCAATCGCAATCATTCTCTACCATCAGTTAAAGTCACAGAAAGGCAACATTCTTGAAGTTACTAAAATTGAAGATATAGCAAGCTTGCCGGTTGGAGCACTCGTAGAAGTACCTGGGACAATCGAGAAAAACACAATTGATTCAATTGTTGATTATGCAGTAGCGATAGACATTCTGAGTAGCATAGCTGACAATCAGTCGCCAACTGCCAATCCTCAGCAAACAGGCAAGAAAGGATTTGCAGCAGCGCCCAAGAAACAGAAGAGTGATGTTGCGCGTCTTGCCGAGTGTCTAGATCAAGACAGGAAAAGAACACCCATATCAAATGTCATGCTGCGAACAGAAGACTCAACACAAATGAACGTGATTATATCCCTAAGAACAGCAAACATTCGTGATCTGACTTTAAGTGAGCTACATAAGAACAATGTTCGAGTAGTCGGGAAGGTAACAAGGGTAATCCCCGAAGGCGAAAAGATGATATCCTTTGAGAACTATGGTATGGCGATGATAAATCAGGATGTACTATCGCAACTATTTGCTGAAATCACATCCGCCGATTATTTTGCCGGTGAGCTGAGTGATTTTGTTGTAAGTGGACCGGCAGTCCAAATTCTTCCGCTTATGATCTTTGTATAGATGAAGCTGTATAACATCCAGATCCAGAAGGCGGGAGCGGAGCTTTTCTGTCAATTCGCTCCTCTCTTGCCCGCTTCTGATCTGGAGCGTTAGAAGGACCAGAGCTTTATACTATGATCACCTGGAATAAAGTCGCCTTATGGTTATGAATCTACATCGTATTTTCGTTAAAGCTCTCCCTGCCATAGCCTCGTCAGCGATTTGCGTACCTATTCTCTATGATAATCCCTCAGCCAGGGCGTCTTATGAAATTTACTCTAGTAGCATATGGGCTGAGTCAAGAATGATGTTTAGGGGACGATCTCACCAGCCCGCAGTGACAACCGGTGGCCATGCACGCATAGACTCACCTATCAATCTTGCACAATCACAGATTCCATCAATAAGTACACCTTTGATAATCTTCTTTGGTGGAGCTGGTGACTCATCTGTTTCAGAAACTGTCAAGACTCTGGCGAGTGCCCTTCAAAAGAGATACCGTAGTAGCGGCTCGGGATCTGAAAAGGTATTAATCAAGTATTTTCCGTGGGACGGAGAAGCAGCATCAACTAATGCAATCAGGGTGCACTTAAGGGTATTTCCAAATTCTTCAATTATTTTAGTTGGTCATAGCTATGGCGGAGATACAGCATTCAAGGTTGCCGACAAACTCGAAAAAGATAAACGTGTAAAATTGTTGGTTACACTTGATCCGGTGGGTCATTATTACGGAATTAACAACAATCTAGATTGTAGGCCAGATTATCCTTCAGATACTGGTCGAAAGTCCGAAGAGGAAAGACAATGCGAGCTGCAAAGGAGACAGCGAAAAAAACCTGCCAGCACAGATAAATGGATCAACGTTTGGGCGAAGGGAGCTTCTACATTTGGCGATCTAGTTAGTAGTGCAGGTGGAAGGTGGAATCGTCAGGCAAATGCTGACCAAGATATTCCAATGAATTTAGCGCATGCAGAAGCAAGTAAGATGTATTTTAAAACGGAGAGCCTTGTCCAAGAAGCACTCGGACTGTATACTGATAAAGCCATTGGAGGGGTGGGGGGGGAGTTGCTTATCGTAAAAGTTGATGCAAGATACCTTAAGTCCATGGATTTCAATCATGGAAATAATCATGCAAGCCATGATAAGGGTGCAATCATAAAAAGGTTTCAAGTAAGAGCACTTCAAGACTTGCCAGATGGAAACTACAACTTAGGATTTGTTGCAAACTGGTCTATACATAAAGATAATGAAAGACTCCATCGCATCTCTATAAGTAAATTCGGAGGTTCTTTTATTGGTTTGCACCAATCCCGTATTTGCTTCACTGGTGAAGTCAGGCAGAATAGCTTTATCATTCATCATGTTCATGATATGTGGCCCAATATTTATGGTGAGAATGGGAAATTTATTCCACCATCTTCTGCGATCGCAAGGGATCCTTTTCGGAATGAACTTGCGGGCAATGGCCATCTGAATATAAATCTTGAATATCCTATGGGTTATAGAGATCAGTCTCAAGGATGGAGGGGTATGAATGGAAGCAAGAACCTGTTTCTTGCAATACAATTTATTCCTGCTATCAATCCATCTGGTCTTTGCGAAGATTACTATCGATGGATGAAGACACAAATACAACCCTAACATCTTGCAAAGTTTTGATATCGAATTATTGAGTAATAAATTCAAATTTGCTGCAATTATGGATTCGCCCCTCGAACAAGCCCCTGATTGGACAGGTCACCTCCAGCTCTCACCTCCGCCACCCCAAGCTCCCTTCCTGCATCTCAAGGGCAGCGTTCGAAGGATCGGCTTGGTCAGCCTGCCTCCCATTGCCTTCAATCATGCTTATGATTGGATGACACAACAAACTGTGTTATGTATTATTTCAGATATGTGGCTATCCAACAAGCCCGCCAAGCCTATGCTTGACAAGAATTCGCCAAGCACCTCTGCACTTGTTGCAGAAATATTGTATCCTTACGCCTCGTGCTTCTCGATACAAGGATTCACCCTGCTGTCAGCACTGGTAATTCGGCAATAAAGAATAGCTACTTAAATCTTGTTTGCATCCCCTGAGGAAGCCATGAACACAAGGATTAGAATCCAATTTGCCAGAATGAAATTTATTAGCTCACTTTCATTGATATGGCATCGCTTCATTGCTGTAAAAAATTCAGGATTGCTTGTACTTGTATATATTTGCCTCAGTATAGATGCTAGAGCTCAGACAGTTATAGAGAAAACACTTTGTAATTCTAACGGAAAGTACGTTGTATTTGCTCATCGTCCTTTGAAGCGACTGCCTTTTATATCACAGCCAAGGCCGGCTGATAGCTTTTCCGACAGAAATAATGTTCAGCTTGCTCATGAGCATATTTTCTTCTGCAACAATGGAAGGATAGAACGCAATGTAGGGTTTGGACTTGATGGGAGGTTCTCAGAAGAATCAATTAGCGACAAATACAGGCTGGTTAATGATCAGAAATATAATCCATCAATTATAAATAGTATCCTTGGTCCAGATGCTTGCTACAAGTCAGAAGTTGGAACTTATGGATTGCGCTCCAATAACTGTCAGGACTTTGCGGCGAGAGTGAGATCTGAATATAATCGTAAAATGTCCGCGTTTGCACCTAATACGCAGGAGGGGAGGCTAAGTTGCCAAGCCACAGTGAATAAGGTTCTTGCTGCCATGCGATCAGCTGGGGCAAAGAACACCAGTTATTCTGTTTCAAGGAAATCTGCAAATGAGCATTATTCTGGCAATCCAACAGACAGATCAGATCAAATTGTTTTTACTCTTAAAGACAGCAGCTCGCAGGGTTATCAACCGATTGCTCAAAGCTTAATGGGGTCTCCCAAAATGCAGGCACAGGCAAATAATATAGCTAAAAATTGTGGCAATACTGCGATAATTACATTTGGGGTTTACGGGACTGACAACATTCATGCTTATTTTGTAGGTGCCAGTGGTGCGGCTACACCTCAGAGATGTGCCGCATGGGATCGATCAAAAGTACTTACTCCATGGGGAGAGGGTATCTGCGAATAGCAATATAAAGGATATCTCGTGAAATAACGTTGTAGTGGCTTTCTCTAACCCGCTAGATCAGTCACTGCGACCAGCCAGTTGGGAATCACAAGAAGCCAACGGACGCAACGTGGGTAGGCCGGTCTACTTCTCAGATTTTCAGGGCTTTCTTAACGCATTAAGAGTGATGAAGTGACGGTAAACTATGCAACTGTGAACTACGAGCTGCCAGAAGAAATACATAGATTCTTATCGAGCCCATGCGCAGAATCTGATGGCTGCCTTCAATTGTGAACTATACCGGCCTTTGGGTGCGGGACTTATCCAACAAGCCCCAGAGCGGCGAAGCCCAAGAAAGCATGTCTGAGCATGTGCAGATCCCATCTCATTCCAACAAAGTTCGGCATCTCCCTTAGATGAAGTCGTTAGGTAGCCGAAAACGCCAGGAGTTGTTACATAACATGGGCCATTAACATTGACTTGGCATGCTATTGCGACTCTGTTGTCCTGAAAATAGTCATAACCTTGGAGATGATTAGAATACTCGTATTTACAGGGGCCATCAAGGTAGGTCTTGCCATTTATAGAAAGTCTGCATATGGCATTAAGATCTTTCTGCCCAACAGAAATACCTTGAGATCCCATCTTTGGAGACATAATAAGCATTCCTATTAATACAAGGAAGCAACATCAATTTGATTGATTTTTAGGTAACTGGTTGTCGGCCGAGCTAAGCCGATGATTCCAAGCATTTTAGTCGCAGAACATTATTTATTTCAATAATTCTAGCTCCATGCGGCACATTCAGCAAGCCCCTGGATTGGACAAATAAAATAGTCGCATAAACACCCTATGACATTGAGAAGATCCTTGCAACTCTGGAAGTGCCAGGGGCTTTTCTTCAGGGGTGCGTGGCGATGCAGAAGAAAAAACATCTGTTGTTGTAAAACTATTGATAGATGTTGCCTGTTCCTGGGGATTTGCTGCAAGTAAGCCTTCGAACAAGCCCTTCGAGTGGACAGGCCACCTTCCGCTCTCAGCTTCACCAGCTGCAGCTTCCTGCCTGCCACTCAAGGGCAGCGTTGGGCTGAATCCAGGAAAGAGTGCGCACCCTTTAAATCCAGCTGACCATCAGGGCTGCCTAAAAGTGTGATCAAGTGGTGGCGTTAGGTGTCGTCACGCCTCCCAGCGCCAGCATCCCCTTGATGTCGTAGGCGAGCTCACGCAGGCCCTGGCGGATCGAGCGGTAACCGCCTCGACGCAAAAGGTTCATCACGACGGTGCGCAGGAAGGAGAAGACCCAGGGCTGATTAAAAGTCTCAGCCCGAGTCCGTTTCCGGCTGTCGCAGCGCCATCCCCAGCAGCGTCGTGATGTCGTGCATCCGGGCTTGCAGGCCGGCCCGGATGGAGAGGAAGCCATCGAACCTCAGCAGGTTCAAG
>JBKDSV010000243.1:0-5418 GCA_046340795.1 Cyanobacteriota bacterium
TGCCTTGCGCCTTGATGGCTTCTGGTCGATCGCCGAGGGGCTCGCCGCCCTGGCCCACGACATCAGGGGTTTACTGGAACTGCTGGGCTGGAAAGCAGCGGCCCGGGCAATCAGCTCAGCGTGACTTCTAATGGGCCCTGGATGGGTCTGCCGATGGACGGGCGCCCTGATCCCCAGCTTCCACAGGACTTTTGGTCAGTCCTGGCGCAGGTGGTGGTGCGGCAGTGGGGACAGGTCAGCCGATGTAGCTGGTGCTCGATCACGAACGACTCGATCTTTGGAATGCCGACCACCTGATGGCGGTGCGGTTCTGGATCCTCACCACTGAGCGACTCGCCGCAACTGCGCCAGGTGCTGGGGAAATGAGGGATGACATCCGCCTGCTGCGTTGGGAGGAGGTTGCGGCTGGCGCCAGGATGACCGTCTTGGCCGCCGCGCTTGCGGCCGGTGCCCTTGCTCTTCTCTTTGGCTGGGGGCTTGAAACCGCTGCCATCACTGAATGGCAGCTTAAAAGAGTTCCTGGAGCTGCGGCCGATCTGCTCCTCCAGTTCGGCGACACGAGCGGATAACGTCTCCAGCTGCGTGATCAGTTGCATCACCAGGTCTTTCACCGCTGGCGGCGTCGCCGGTCAGTCGCGATCGGAAAGACCAGCTGGAGGATGGGACATCTCAGACTGTCTCGCGCTTAGATCAAAGCAGCAGGCTGGGCGCTGTCAAGGGCGACTGGGGCCAGAAGCTTCCACCCCCGTGAACGGTTATCTTGATACAGTCATTGATTTCAAGTATTGGCACCAAAACGACAAGAGCTACCTTGACATCCGCAATATTCGCTGTGCGAACAAACACGTTAAGCATTAGCCCCTGCACATCTACTGCAAGGTGGCATTTGTGACCTTTGACTCGCTTGTTTCTGTCAAAACCCTTCTCAAGTCCCCTTCTTGAGCCATCTCGACCGCCTGAGAGTTAATAATGATTAAACTTGGCTGAGCTTGACGATCTGATCACCTTCAAACTTTGGCAAACAAGATTGCATTTATTTCAACCCACAGTCTATTGCGTGTCCAGCGTCTAAAGTAGGTATGCACTGTTGACCAGGATGGGAAGTCTATGGCATGGCTCGCCACTTGATACTATTATATAATAAATATAGCATTGAGGAGGCTCTGGAAAACCCCTCAGCGGCACCTGTGAGAGCGCGGAGCTCCCAGTTGGTGCAAAGGGACTGCTTCCCCTGGTAACCGGTTGTCCAGAGCTTCCTTGATAATCGCTCTAAAAATCAACGGTACGCAGACTACCAATTTTGTAAGCAGGTGGGAGGAGACCCTTGATCTTGTCCCACTCCGCATCATTGAGATCAGAAAGATATACCTTGCGAGTCATAAGTTCCATCGCAGCGGTTGTTTGGGAATCTCTGGAAAGCCAGTTGCTCAGTGCGGTCTATCTCGTGCTTACTGGGACCTCGCAGTCCCACGGGATCTATTGGGCTTCCGAAGCTCCGTTAGTTGATAGCAACGTCGCACTTGCCATCTGGCATTGTCCATGTTTCTTTACGCACGGCCTCTTAGATCTCAGAAAGGATGCAGTTCAGTTGGGCTTGGACACCACTCAATCTCACCATGTTAACGCTCCAGATCAGAAGCGGGGATGGGTTGGATGCACACCTCAACAACCCACTGCTTCTCCCGCCTTCTGAATCTGGATGTTAGAAGGTGGATGGTGAGCGCATAAGGATATCAGCATTTTGATGCCTGTGCTACAGGGCTAGAATTAGTCTACAATGCATAAGTGCATTTATGTGATTCACGCATTAAGACGTCTGACAAGAAATGAACGATTGCGGTAGATTGCAAAAGGAAAATGTGAACTTGACAGCAATCACTATACATTACGGATGATGTAGTTGAAATAGAGCAAGCATTGAAGGCACTTGATCAGACTAGGAGTCTTCTCTTGATTGCCTGTGATGCGCATTTCAAGTATTACAGTAACCGCAATAGGGCAACTGGCTTGCAATATGGGGATTCTACTTAGACCAGGCTCTGAGCTAAGCAGAGTATAAGGTTATTTGGTGCCCAGATCATGCCACTCTACAATCTCAGGCATCAGTTCGTGAAGGCGTTTAAGAAGTGTACCTACGTATGTGTTTGAGTCTGAGACATGGAGAACTAGTGTATCCATGGCTCTTGTTAGTGGAATCATAAGCCAACGCTTTGCAAACAGTGCGCGAGCTTGAGTTTCATCAAAAGAGTTATCAAGAGTATCTCTTTGAGTCACTTCAAAAGTACGATACTTATACTCATACAGCTGATCTAGTCCCATTGCAAAAGTTACCCATCCTTCCAAGCCTCTGCAAGAGTCATATTGAACGATACGATACTGTTCAGAACTCTGTGGATAGCTATCACGGTTGCTACTATCGACACCATCCCAAATTAAGAGGCCTCTGCGCAAATACTCTTGGCCTATAAGAGAAGTTCTCTTTCCATTGTCAAGCTTTCTAACCCATTGCGGAGGGACACAGATAAGCATATCAACAGGGGAGTTGCCATCTTTTTTAGACTTACTGATAATGCTGTTGTGAAACCTGTTATTCATTCCATCTCCTACAACCACATGCATGTTGCCACCATGAGCATTTCTGTCAGGCTCAATACGCCATTCAGTCAGACCCATTTCCTCGGCAATAAAGCAAACCGCCTCGCACAAAGCTGACTTAAGCCTTAGGCTCTTCGTTAACCTGATTGTTTGGTGCTCTCCTTTGCGTATATCAGTACTCCAGCTTATGTGGCAATTTTGTCTAACCATTTGATCGACTCCATCTGCTATAATGAACGACTTATGGCTATACAACGAATAGAGCAAGTCTCTCTCGTCTTCAGGCCAGTCTTGGCATTCATCAATCATTAGTACATCCCAACTCAGATTTCTGCTTCTTCTCTGCTTGGTTTCTATAAGATCTTCCTCTGTTACTACCTTCTCGCGAAGTAGTTCTAGGGCATCGGCCTTATATTTTTGATACTTTTTAATGAAGTCACGACTGTCGATGCTGATCACTCCTAAGGCGATAAGCCAATCTCTTATAAACTTATGCACTGTGCAGATGTTTATTGATCCACTTCCAATGGCGTCTGTTACTCCCATCATTGTAATGAGCCTCTTTATGTCCGCTACCAATGCCTTGTTATAAGTTAGAATCATAATTCTAATCCCAGTCTCATTGTATAGCTGCATGGCAATCCTCAGAAGTGTAATAGTTTTTCCCGTTCCGCCTCTTCCCTTAAAAATAAGTAGTTTCTCGCCAATCTGGCTGGCATACTTTTGTCTTTCCATGTCAAGGTAATCGCTCGCAACTTTATCCATCCTCTTTCGGTCAAGGGGAGTAGGCTCTAGACGCTTTGAAAAGATCTCGACAACCTTTTTCTGAACTGCAACTCCATTGATTCCTTCAACATACTGGCTGCTCCTCACATTCCTACGCAGCTGAGCTATGCAGGCAAGAAAATCAGTCCAAGTGATCTCGGAATGAAGTAGATTTGTTTGTTGATTTGGGAGGAACTTCTTTGGAACACGCGTTAGCCATATCATGTTTAAGACAAAAGGTATTCTTATGCTGGGGGCATTCTGACGTAGATAGTTCCTCAGCGAAGTGACCTGCTCTCCATTTTGGCTGCTTGCTTCATGCCATTTACCCTGATACAAGACACTACAGTTAGGGCCATCAAACCTTACGCCTTCAGGAGTATGCCCCTTCACTTCTATGACAACACAGAATGACCTTACAAGAACTCCTTCATTGCTTTTCCAAAGGAACTTCTCTTCTCTTGTGTCCGTATACATTACGACTAAGTCGATATCCTGCGGATTTTGTCCGTAGCATTGAGCAGAAGGGATTATATCTATGCGTACATCCTTCAGCTCTTGTATGGATGGGATTTCTTTAGTTGCCAATCTGACCAACGCATTTGCAGCTTTTTCTTCCCTAGAGTTGCTGTTTGAGGAATGGATTTCCAGCATTTAGCTTGATCAGGTGACTCCAAGCATACACTGGGCATACACTTTGTGCATCCCATGGCTTTTTTGCTGCTTTTGATTAGTTTGACAAGTCAATACCAAGCATTGGTTTTAGGTGTTTACTGTGAAGAGGAAAATCAAGTACCCTATCGTGTGATGAGCTGGGTCTGATATCTACGCTTCCACCTCTCCTCTGTGATCCTTCTAACGTTTAAGGTAAGGGGCAGCCGGAGCGGCGAAGCCGCGGAGGGAACCACAAGCGCAGCTTGTGGCTGTCCCTTTGACCGAGTTGTTAGGTGCGTCACCCAATTGCCACCGCCTTTGTAATAGCAATCAGAACGGCCAGCGAAACATAAAAACCCCACACTGAGAACGACTTCATTGCAGACCACTGAAGCGCCGAAAATTTGCCTTTTGGCGATATGGAGTACAGGTCGTTGGCGGTGAGGGTTTTACTGTGAAGCTTGTTGATGAAGTCGTTGTAGGCGTTTCTAAAACCCTTCTCTAGCGCCAAGTAATATGCATCGAGCGTTGCAAAAACAAAGGTTGGGAGAAGTGCAATCCATGTGTATTCAGGCTTCCCTTTGTCCGCCACAATGACAAGCACCGCAGAAACCAAGGTGACGCACCATGCTTTTGATGCAGAGCTGTTATCCGCCATTCTTTGAATTACGTTCTGAATGATGGACAGATGAGTTTGAATTGAGGCGGATTCGCTATCTATTGCCAGTTTGTCCGTGTCCGTCATGTCATTGCCTTTGAGCGATGGCAGCATCAACCCAAGACTCCATATTGCGCGCAATTTGGTTGTAGGTGTCGTACGCGCCGGGATCGTAACACTGAACTACGGAAGACAACTTTTTTCCGTCTTGGAATGTAAAGCCATCGAAAGGGTTTTTGCCTTTCACGCTTGTACCGTTACGAGGGCACTTAAGGTTGTTTATATAAATTCCAAAGATTCCTTTTTTGTCATTCCATGCTTTTTCGATTTCATATCGCACCCAAGGTCGCTCGGATGTTTCAGCTCCGACAAGAACGATGACGCAGCGCTTGTATTTCATGTTTTCGTCGATCCATCGTTCTACTGAAGCATCTCCTCCACGCTTTACTTGCTCCCAATCATTCGGTGACACAGGGGCATTCCCGTCGATAGCACCGATGTTTCTGATCTGCTGAACGCGCATAACATCGTTTGCATAATGAAAGCTGAAGAAAACCGGCTTTCTTGCCATGAAAGTCTCCGAAGATTGTGGATTTCAAGCACCTAACAGCGTTTCGGCGGTAGGCAGAAGCTGCGCACGGAAGCTTTTTGCCGCATAAGATGCAAGTCGCTTGAGATCCCGTAGCGCAGCTCTCAATTTGTAGCCAAGCTGCGGTGTCCTCCTCGCTTTGTCATGGTTTGTTACG
>JBKDSV010000244.1:0-12279 GCA_046340795.1 Cyanobacteriota bacterium
AGGTAGGTGGCGTCGAGGAAGACGTAGGCATGGCCGCTGCTCTCCAACGGCCGGGCCAGAAAGGCCTGCACCTGCTGGTCAATGTCCTGACAGATGCGACTCACCTGCGACTTGGAGATGCCGCTCTGGGAGCCCAGGGCCAGCCCGCTCCACGGGCAGCGCGTTCTCCGCTGACCCTTGCGCTGCGCTGGCAACTGTTGCTTTGGTGGCCTTTCCGCTCAGAAGCTTTCACCTGGCGGCTGTCCGGCTGGCGGCACCGGGATGCTGACCAGCGCAGCAAAACAACGGTGACACAGGATGTGCCACCGTTGCCGATGAAAACATAGAAAACCTCAGGCGGGGGGGATTGAGCTCCCCATCTGTGCTCCCGCTAGAGGTGGGACTAGACCCGCATCACTCCTCTTCCGGAGCACCTGCTGGCACCAGGCGGATCTGCTTGCGACCCAGCTTGATCTCAAACTCATCGCCAGGATTGAGGTCCAGCAGGGCTGTATAGGCTTTGCCCACCAGCAGATTGCCATTGCCCTGCACGGTGGCCACATAGCTCAGTTTGCGGCCCGCTTTGCCCTTGGCAGAGCCGTGCTCGGCGAGGTTGACCCCTTTTGCCTCCAGCAGCGCCTCATAGAAGGCGGTGAAGTTGAGACGCTCTGTCCCATCCTTCTTGATGCTGACGTAGCCGCAGCTGCGCACAAGCTCCGACTTGGAGACATCGCCGAGCTCTTTCACTTTGCTGAGAAGGTCAGATCCAGTCAACATGATTCGTTCCCCAAAGAACACTCGTAGTGTAACGAGTCAAGCGGCCTTTCGGCTACAGGAGCTGGCAAAAAACTTCTTGAGCCGATCGGCAAAGGCGGAACGGAGCCACAGATTTCCAGCAAGCACACTGGGCCTGATCGCCAAACTCCTCTCTGGCAAAGAGTTTTGAGCGTGTCTGATGCTCGCGAGCCGCACCTTGGCCCAGCAACAGATGGCGAACCGAGGCGTCTCCACAGCCGGCAGCAATCTGAAACGTTCGTCAACGTTCAGGCTCCATAGAGGAAGAGGCGCGCAGATGGAGGCCCGCACCTCCCTTGAGCCTCTGGCTCTTCAGCTCTCGGGCCGGGACAAAACCTGCGGGATTCCCTCTTCCCCGCAGCTGGAGCACTCTGTAAGGCATGGGCGCACGCTGCTGATTCTGCCGCAAACAGAGTGAGCCCAGCCATGCTCTATGGTCTGTTCTGCCTTGCGGGGGCTAATTTCCGAGGAAAAGCCCGAAAATGGCCATGGCACCATGGCACAGTCCTGCCTATTTCCATGTCTGGCACTCCCGCCCTGGGCTGGGCTACGCCGGCAGGACTTGCCAGCAACCGCCGCTGCTCACCACCCGCAGGGGAAGTCCGTACAGCGCACTGAGGGGGCCGTCCCGCAGCATCACGGCAGTTGGTCCATCGCCCACAACAGCTCCATCCTTGAGCAGCACCACCCGCTGGATCTCCGGGATGATCTCTTCGATTCGATGGCTGACCAGCAACAGGGTTGTTCCCGTCTGAGCCAGGCGACTCAGGTGTTGCAGCAGTTGATGCCTGGCCTGGATGTCCAAGCCATTGCTGGGTTCGTCAAGCACGAGCACTTGTGGCCTGTGCACCAGGGCCCGAGCCAGCAGAAAGCGGCGTTTCTGGCCTTCGGAAAGGTGGGAAAATGGCCGCTCCGCAAGATCCGCCAAGCCGACCTCGCACAGGAGAGTCTCCACCCTTTGGCGCTGAGCACGGGTCGGCTGCTGGCTGCGACCCAGACCAATCGATCCGAAAAAACCTGAGAGCACCAGATCACGGGCCCGCACATCACGCCGCTCAGCGGCTTGCGCCTCCTGCGAAAGCAAGCCCATGCGGGCGCGCAGCCGCCAGATGTTGATGCTGTCATCTCCAAACAGTCGCAGCCAGGATCCCTGCTTCACCACGGGATACAGCTCGCGACTCAGCAGCTTGATCAAAGAACTTTTGCCAGATCCGTTCGGCCCGAGAACCACGGTCTGCTCCCCTCGGAACAGCGACAGACTGAGGTCACAAAACACCTGGCGGGGCCCAAGCCAGGTCTCCACAGCCTCCATTTCCAGGTAAGGAGTGGTGGCGGCCATCAGACGAGGGCAGTGCAAGGACACCAGTGAATTGTCTTACTTGTTACCCGATCCTGTGTGGGTCTGGCCATTTTTTGTCATGCCTCCTGCATGTCCCTGCGGGAGAGGGGGTCTGTGGGCTAGAGACATGAAGCAGTGCTCATTGGATCGATTCCAGATGAACGGCCACCTTCTGCTCACGCTCGTCGACCATGGCAAACCGTTTAAGGGAACCTGGCACATTTATAAAGAGGGTCACAATCGCTACGCGGCTTGCCACTCCCCCTCATCCCTGGACGTCAGCCCTGAAGCTCCGTCCTGTCAGGCCTTCACCAGCAACCAGCAGGTGTGCCGCTTTGCGGAGCTGTTGCAGTTCTATGGCTGGTCGATTGAGGGACAGACTCCGGAGAGTGTGACCTTTCTTCAGGCCTGCGCCCTCTGAGGCGCTTCAGTATTCTTTCAGCCCCCCTCAAGGCTGGAGGCTGGCCAGGGCCGCACGACCTTTCTCCAGCACAGGCGCCGGCAGGCTGATGAATCCCAACCCCTCAGCCATCGCCTGGGCTGGTGCGGAGAGCGTGTGGCTGAACACCGTGTTGAGCACGTCACGCCGGGGACCATTGCCGGTCCTGTAAAGGAGAATCCAGCTGAAGGTGACGATCGGATAGCCCACGGAGGGATTGGGATTCCTACCGATCAGATCAGGCCCAAGCTGGATGGAGGCCAGGGCCTCCTGCCCGCTTTGGGGCGTGGGTTTCATCCGCTGTCCTGCCGCATTCGTGAGGGCAGCGGCCTGCAGAGGCGCTCTCACAAATGCCGCTTCCACATAGCCCAGAGCTCCATCCACCTGATTGAGCTGGGCCGCCACGCCCTCATTCCCCTTGGCGCCGGTGCCAACAGGCCATTTCACGCTCTTGCCGGCTCCCACCTGCCGCTTCCAGTTGGGGTCGATGGCCGCCAGGTGGGCGGTGAAGTTGGCCGTGGTGCCCGACCCATCGGAGCGCACCACCACTTTGATGGGCTTGGCGGCACAACCCAGCTGGCTGTAGTCGCTGATCTTGCCCAGGAAAATGGCCGCAAGTTGGCTTTGGCTCAACGCCAGATCACATCCCTTGTGCTGATAGGCCACAGCGATGGCACCTGCAGTCATCGGGATCTGCACCACCCCCTGCGGCACCTTGGTGATGTCTTCCGCCTTCATCGGCACGTCGCTGGCGGCAAAATCCACAGTGCGCGAGATGAACTGACGCACCCCGGCACCGGATCCCACGGATTGGTAATTGACCCGCACACCCTTGCCGGCCAGATCTTGAAACCAACGCTGGTAGATCGGGGCGGGAAAGGAGGCGCCGGCCCCGTTCAAAGTGCTGCTGGTGCCACACCCCGCCAGCGCCAGCGCCAGGCCGATGGCCGTGCTGCCCGCCATAGTCCTTGCAAGGACATTGCTGCGGGGAGATGGAAACGGCATGGGAGAGAGGCGTGGGAAAAGGAAAATGGAATCTGGAAGCGGAAGCTGGCGCACGCGGACTGACAACAGGGGTGGCGTGCTGTTGTCGGGATGCCCGGCGGACCCATGGCGTGGAGTGAATCAGACGACTTGGTGGGCTTTTTTCACCGCGTCCGCAATCAAGAGTCAGGTCACTGCTGGCTGGCACCCCCGGCGTCACTCTAACAATTCAGCTGCAACCCCAATTGGCGCGCCATGACATGATTGTGTGCAGCCTCCACGACACAGCCTCCACGGTTGAGGGGCTGCAGGTCTATCCGCCTGCAGAGCGTGCCTGTGGCCTGGATCTGAGCTCAGACGCCATCCAATAACGTGGCGATCTGGTTGCGGCCGTTGCTCTTGGCCAGATTGAGGGCCTTTTCGGCGCGCCGCAGCACATCCTCGAATCCCTTGTCTTGAGCAGCCAGGCAGGTGAGGCCGCCGCTGATGTGGAGCTGCACATCGGAGTGACTGTGCACGCCGGGCATGGTGGTGACGGCATGGCGCAGGGTCTCGGCCGTTGCCAGGGCGTCCTCGGGGCAGGTGTCGACCAGCAGCAGGGCAAATTCCCCATCGCCCAAGCGGCCGGCGAAATCCTTCTCCTCAAGAAACTGCCGACCCATTTTGCAAAGGTCTGCCAGAACGTGGTCGCCGGCGTGATGCCCCCAACGGTTATTAATCGTGCGGAAGTTGTCGACGTCAAACAGCAGCAGCGACAGCTGGGACTTCCCAGCCTTCGCCTTTTGGAATTCCTGGGCGGCAATGCTGAGGAAGCGTTGGCGAATCGGCAGGCCGGTCACAGGGCAGAGAGCGATCTGCCGACGCACGTTCAGTTCCCTGATCACCAGCTCCGAGAGCAGCTCCAACTGCCGCAGCTGCTCCCAGCTCGGCTTCATCGGTTGACGGTCGATCACACACAAGGTGCCCAGGTTGTGCCCGTTGTCGCTGCGCAGTGGGGCGCCGGCATAGAACCGGATCAGGGGCTCCGCGGTGACAAGGGGATTGCCGCGGAAGCGCTCGTCTTCCAGGGCATTGGGCACCACCATCACCTTGGTGCCCATGATGGCGTGGGCGCAGAAGGCCACCTCCCTTGGCGTCTCGTTGACAGGCAGCCCCTTCTGCGAGAGAAACCACTGGCGATCAGCGGTCACCAAGGAGATGGCCGCCATGGGAGCGCCGAAGGTGAGGCTGGCCAGCTCCACCAGCCGGGCCATGTGCACGTCGCCGCAGGTTCCCAGCACACCCCTGCGATCGAGTTCCCGCAGGCGATCTTCCTCATCCGCGGGGATGGGGAAGGTCTGATCGGTGGAGCTGGAGGGAGGGCTGGTCATGGGGCCCCATCAGGCCTCTCAACCCTAGGAGCTGGCGGAGGGCAGGCGTTCCTGAAGATCCAAGCCGCAGGGGATTCGCATCAGGTGGCCCTGATGATGTCGACCAGGGCCGTGCGGCGGTGGTCATCGAGATCCCGCAAGTAGCGGCGCTCGGCGTAGTACTCGGCCTGCAGGCGCAGGGCGTCTTGGTTGAGCCGGTCAAACAGCTGTTGCAGCTCCGTTTCCATGTCCAGGACTGGGACCGAGCCGGTGGCGGGACTGTCCTGCCGCTGCCGCGACCCGCGCTGCCGCTCCTCTTCCAGCAAGCGGGCCAGGCATTGCTCCAGGGTGTGCAACCGCTGGGCGTTCCAGGTGTCGAGCAGATGGCGGCAGCGCTTCTCAGCCATCAGCCGGGCCCGGCTGGCAATGGCCCCGCGCAGGTGCAGCAGCGGTTGATGAAAGGACTGCCGCTGCAGCTCGCCCGGCTCCAGCAGGAACATGAAGCGCTTCAGGCTGTCCTCCACCTCCCCCTCCTCCATGGCCAGCCGTGCGGTGAGCAGATCAAGCAGGGGCAGATCCGCCAAGTCATGGCCCTCCTCGCCGCCACGGGTGATGGCTTCCAACCGCTCAGCCCCCAGATGGGCTTCTTCCAGTTCCGTGATGGCGGCCCAGAGGCGTCGATGGGGGCGCAGGCAAAAATCCTCCTGCTCCCAGCCCCGCAAGTGCTGGCGGACCTCGCCTCGAAGTCGGGGGCAATGGAGATAGAGCTGAAGAATTTCCGCCTCGGCCCGTTCCTGGATGCCGCCCGCAGCGGGGGCCTCCCAGCGGCTGGCGCGTCCATGCCAGCGCTGGCCGTTCACCTGTTGGCGGAGATCGTTTTCCAGTTGCAGGGTCAGCCGCGCCTGCCCACCGGAGAGGCGTTCCGCCACCGACTGCAGGTAGCGGCTGCGGACGGCGCTCTGGGGCAGTTTTCCCAACAACGCCACCAGGGCTGCCACCGCCTGTTGAAAGTGATCGCTTCTGGAGAGATCGCGCCCTGCCAACACCTGTTCGATCTGCCAGTCCAGCCAGAGGGGGGCCGCCTCCAGCAGGGCGCGATAGTCGGCCGCGCCATGGAGGCGCAGGTAGTCGTCAGCATCTTTCCCATCGGGGAGTTGCAACACGCGCAAATCCAGCTGGCCTTGCAGGGCGAGATGTTCCACCTCGTCGATGGCTCGCTCGGCCGCCCGCACACCCGCCCGATCGGCGTCAAAGTTGAGCACCAGCCGCTTGCTATCGCAACAGCGGCAGAGCTGGGTGATCTGCTGCTTGCTGAGCGCTGTGCCGAGGGCCGCCACCGCATGGGTGATGCCCGCCGCGTGGAGGCTGATGGCGTCGAAATAGCCCTCCACCACCACCGCCAGATCAGCGCGGCGAATCGGATCTGCCGCCCGATCCAGGGCAAAGAGATGGAGCCCTTTGACAAACACCTCCGTCGTTTCCGGGGAATTCAAGTATTTGGGCTCGGCGCCATCGAGGGAGCGCCCGCCCAAGCCAATCACCCGCCCTTGTCGATCGCGGATGGGCACCATCAGCCGATGGCGAAAACGGTCGTAGAAGCCTTCTCCTCCCTTGCGCGCCACCACCAGACCAGCGGCCTCCAGCACCTCCGGGACGAAGCCCTCCACCGTCGACAGATGGCTGAGCAGTCCATCCCAGCGATCCGGGGCGTAGCCCAGTTGAAAGTCAGCCAGGGTGGCCTCGCTCAGGCCACGGCTGTCTTTCAGATAGCGCAGGGCTTCGGTCCCCTGGGGACTCCGCAGCTGGGCCGCAAACCAGCCCGCCGCCAGAGCGAGCACACGATGCAGGAGCTCGCGGCGGGAGAGTTGCTGTCGCAGCCGTTCCTGTTGGGGACCCTCCAGGGTTTCCACCGGCAGCTGATAGCGGCGGGCCAGCTCCAGCACGACATCGCTGAAGCTGGCCCGCTGAAACTCCATCAAAAACTTGATGGCATTGCCGCCAGCGCCACAGGAGAAGCAGTAGTAGATCTGCTTGGCAGGCGACACCGTCATCGACGGGGAGCTGTCGTCGTGGAAGGGGCAGAGGCCGACGAGCTCCCGCCCCTTCTTCTTCAAAAGCACGTGCTCCCCCACCACATCAACGATGTCGGCCCGCTCCTTGACGGCCTCGATCGTGCGGGGATGGAGGCGAGGGAGCGCCAACGCGGGCTTCAGCGCAAACGGTCTCCATTGTGAGGGCTGGAGCCCGTTCGTAGGGAGCGGCGGAGCGGGGGCCAGGCCGGGCAGGGCTCAGGCCGCTGGGGCGATGGCGGGGATCTGGCTGGAGCTGCCTTGGCGTAGGGGGAGCGGGTCGGTGAGCCACTCCTGGCCGCCCTCGGGAGCGGGGCCCGCCGGCCGGGCCAGCCGCCAGCTCTCCCCTCGCGACCCCCGCTGCAAAAAGATCTCGAACGGCGCATCCACGCGGAAGGGATCCTTGCCGAGGCGCCAGTCAAAACGGCCGCTGAGGCGCAAACCGGCACTTTGGCCAATCATCACCGGCTCCTGCCGCTCCACCCGCACCCGGCTGACCAGGGGGACGCCAACACTGGCCAAACCCAGGGCACGGGCCACATCGGCCTGGGTGAGCTGGATCTGGAGCGCCAGGGCGCTGAGCAGGGTGGCCCGGGGAGGGGCGCTGGGGGCCAGGCAGCCCGTGAGGCTGCAGCCGAGCAGGGCTACGAGGGCCAGGTTGAGGAGCCTGCGGGTCCAACGCCGCCAGCAGCGCCCCGCGGCTGGAAGATCGTCCCTGTCTCTGGGGGTGAGCACGCTGGCGGAGCACACTGGTTTGACGCTAGCGATGGATGCCCCTTGGCAAGCAGGGCACCATGGGAGAGCGTTTGGACATCGGATGATCGGTTGGTTGCGGGGAGAGGTGGGGGATCCTTGGCAGCAGGCCAGCCGCTGCGGCCTGCTGCTCATCTGCCAAGGGGTGGGCTATGAGGTGCAGATCAGCCAGCGTCAGTGGGCGCAGTTGCCTCCCCGGGGAAGCGTGCTGACGCTGCATGTGCATCAGAGCATTCGGGATGACGGCTGGACGCTGTTTGGCTTTGCGAGCCGCGCCGAGCGGGATCTGTTTCGCGAACTGGTCGCCATCAGTGGCGTTGGTCCCCAGATGGGGATGGCCCTGCTGGGGGTGATGGCCCTTGAAGAGCTGGTGCAGGCCATCGTGGAGGGGGATGGGCGCCGGTTGAGCCAGGCGCCGGGTGTGGGCAAACGCACGGCGGAGCGGCTCTGCCTGGAGCTGCGCCAGAAGCTGTCGCAACGCTTCAGTCTGCTTGTGCCGGAGGCGGTCGCGGCGTGGGCCGGCGGGGCCGGGGGAGAGCCGGTCTGGCAGGCGAGCGCCAAGGGGGAGGAGATCCAGGGCACTCTTCTGGCCATGGGCTATGACCATCGGGAGATCCACGCGGCACTGAGGGCGGTGACCTCCCAGGGGCTGGATCCGGAGGCGGATGCAGAGCGCTGGTTGGGGGATTGCCTGCGCTGGCTGTCCCGCTCGGTGGCCTGAGGGGGGCGGAAGCCAAGCGCTAGAGTCGGCGGTTGATTGCCTAGGCCCAGAGCCGATCATGCCGCTGCCCACGCTTCGCAAACAGGAACTGATCAATACGCATCAGCAACACAGCACAGACACCGGTTCTGTGGAGGTGCAGGTGGCGATTCTCAGCGATCGGATCAGTCAGCTCAGCAGTCACCTGCAGAAAAACATCCACGATTTCTCTTCGCGGCAAGGGTTGCTGAAAATGATTGGCCGCCGCAAGCGCCTCCTCGGTTACCTGCGTCAGCAAAGCGAGGAGCGTTACGCGGCTTTGATTGAACGGCTCGGCATCCGCGGCTGAGCGCTCCGCCATGCCTGAACGGAAACGAAACGCCACCAACATCAAGAAATCCAAGACGACCCGTCGGGGGGCCGAGGCGGGCCGATCTCCGGGGCGGGGCATGGGCCGGTCCCTCGCTGCCAGCCCAGTCAGCTCGGCCCGCATCCCCGGGCCGCCCCGAGCCCGCACCCAGCAGGCCATCCCGGAGGCGGTGGCCAACCGCATGGCCCGCCGCATCGCCATCGCCACTGGTCTTCCCACGCTCCTCGGCATGGGGGTGTTCATTGGCAGCTACGTGCTCGTCAGCCGTCATCTGCTTGACATTCCCCCCTCCGCCACCTTGCTGGCCTCAGGAGGTTGCTTTTTGTTGGGTCTGCTGGGTTTGAGCTACGGCGTGCTCTCGGCCAGCTGGGAAGATGGGCCGGGCACCATGCTCGGCACAGAGCAGATCCCCCTCAACCTCAGCCGAATCAAAACCTCCCTGCGGGCCCTGCGGCAGAGCGGCCAAGGTGAGGCCAGCGGTCCCTCCTGACGACCCAGCGACCAGGGCTGATTCGAAGTCAGGCAGGCCCAGTCTTTGCCTGGCCTCTGACTCACCCAACAGTTCCACAAGGCCCTGGCGGTTGTGCGTCAGGGCCTTGAACCCGTGGGTGATGGAGCAGAGCCGCCGGGGCGTCAGTAACCCGACGCAATCGACGTGACATGACGTGTGAGGCGTGCCGGCGACTGCTTGGGGGCACCTCGAAAAATCCCGCGTCCCCCTCGTGTGTTGTCCTGGAAGTGCGCTGTGAATCCTTTGATGGGTATCTCGCCTGCAGTCCTTGCTGATGACGGCATCGAGGCGCACGGACCAAGTCGGGGGATGATGCATGAACTTGCGGGGCAGCACACGAGGCGCACGGACCAAGCCGAGGATGACGCATGAACTTGCGGGACTGCACACGCGCCTCCCGGAGTGAAATCCCTTGCTGTCACTGACCTCGCTGGCCAGTCGTGGCAGGCCAAAAGTGATTTTTCGAGGTGCCCTTAACATGTTAATATCGATTCCCGGTCAGGCAAGCTTGTTGTTGGGGAGATTAGAGTCTGAATGTGGTCTTGATAATGGCTCCCAGATTATTGAGGGACTTGCCGGAGGGCGTGTCTTGACCTTCGGGACGGCTCAAGTAGAAGATTGCTGGGGTGATCGAGATATGATCGGTGGCCTGGACTTTGTACCATAACTCAAAGGCATAGTTGCCATCATTCGGAGTGGCATCACCACTCAAGCCCGTGGCAAACACCGGTTGTCCGACCGCAAATCCCAGAACATTGGCTTTACTGAAGGCATTCTCCCACTGCAGTCCGACATACCAAGACTGGCTGGTTTTGAGACGACCTATTGGCACAGCTTGATTGTAATTATAGTCATTGTAACCCCAACCCAGGCTGAGGGACGGCAGCCAGCCGGTCTGGGTTGGCTGCCAGTATCCGCTGAGGGCAAAGGCATTGAGATGGCCGGGGCCGGTGTTTTGCCAGTCGCCCGCCGCAAAAGGCGTCGTCCCGGGAATTTCCGTATTCTGCTGCACGTAGCTGTAAAGACCGGCGATCGCCCAGTTGTCCTTGGCATAGGCCAGTTGCGCCGTGCCCGTTCCCTGGGAATTGGCATTGCCGATGCCGCCCAGGCCCGGGTTGCCCTGATCACCCACCGCTGCGACGTAGTTGGCCGAGATGCTCCAGGAACCAGCTTTCCACCACAGGCCGCCTCCAGCTCCAAGGTTTTTATTGTATGCCCCTGGCGCACCGTTGAAGGCGAACACATCGAGGATGGTGTCTGCTGAGTAGACGCTGGGCCATACCGCCAGCATGTCTTCCTGGCCGACCCGTCCGCCAATGGTTGCCGTCCAGTGCTCACCCACGGGTAACTGGTAAAAGATCTTGTCGATCGCCACCACATCACGACAGTCAATACTGCTGCCATCCGCATTGCCACCACAGTCTTGCTGGAAGGCCACCTCCAGTTCATTGAGGCCGCCATTACCAAATCCTGAGCCGGCAAAGTTGCCAGCTCTCAACACAGTGCGCAGCAGATCCTTACCGCTGAAGCTGGTATCAATATTGAGCTCTAGATTATAGTTGAATGATGTGCTTCCTTCCAGACCGCGTAGGCTATTCACCTCCTTGCTGGCCGTGCCAGTAAAAGCATTGGCTCCAATTACAAACACGGCCATGCCGTCAAGTTTTGTTGTTGTCGAGAACTGAGTTGCCCCCAGCTCGCCCACTTTGGCTTCCAAGCCATCTGTGCGTCCCTTGAGCACGGCTAATTCCTTCTCAAATTCCTTCATCAGGCGTTTCAGATCATCTGTCACCTCGGTGATGCGATCAAGGCAGGCATTTAGAAGAGCTGCTGCCTCATAGCGAGACAGGGACTGGCGCCTCTTGAAGTCGCCGTTTGGATAGCCCGCGACGCAGCCGTGGCGTTCAACAAAATTGTTGAGCGCCTGATAGGCCCAATCCGTGGGTTGCAGATCTTCAAACGCAGTGATGCTAGTCACCTGGTTTTGCCGGCCAGCGCTTTCAGCCGCTCTGCCTGCATACTCATTCATAGCGCCAAGGTTGAGTTCGGCTGCCTGGACGCTTATGGGGGAAAGTAGAACGGTGGCACCAATGATAAAAGCCAGGCCAGAGTCACAGATCACGGCTGCAAGACATGGTTGATTTTGTCCAAAATAGTCAAGTTACCTTTCCCGTGGTGCCGACACAGATGGTGCCAGTTTGAGGCCCGAACATTGATATTACGAATGTGTTCCTAACGCATGTTAAGTAGCCAGAGGCAAAACTTTAACACAACCAGTAACAATAACCCAAGCAGTCGCTGGCACGCCTCGCACCTCATGTTATCTCTATTTAATCTGGCTACTTATAGGGCACCTCGAAAAACTCCGCATCCCCCTTGTCTCCCGGAGTGAAACCCTCCCCTGTCACTGACCTCGCTCTCGCTGGCCAGGCGAGGCAGGCCAAAAGTGATTTTTCGAGGTGCCCTACAGAGTCACGAGGTCTGAATTGACAACAACAGCATGGTGGTGCTCCATGGGAGAGGTGAGAGACTCCTTTTTCTGCGCTATTATGGTCTCTTTTCCGTTTCTTTTTGCCATTAAGATTTACCTTTAATCATCTAATTATCCATAAAAATAGTTTGATTGCTTGCTTGTACGATCACTGGAATAAGTCATCACCGTGCTTCCCGCTTCTTGCTGTCACATCGACTTGTTTTTGGCACTCTTGATTAGGGAGGTTCTGGACAACTCCTCAGCGGCACATGTGAAAGCGCGGAGCTCCCAGTTGGCACAAGGGACAGCTTTCACTGGCGACCGGTTGTTCAGAGCTTCCTTGAGGAGGCTCTGAACAACCCTTCAGCGGCGCCTGCCAGGGCTGCTTTAAAGTGGTTGGATAGAGGCGCCAGGCCACGATTGTGATTCAGATCCCACGCTGAGACCCCTGTGAGCTCGGGACTCAGTTCCTCAGAGCTGCTAGGCACATGAACGCAGAGTGGCAAGTTTGAATCAGC
>JBKDSV010000245.1:0-1375 GCA_046340795.1 Cyanobacteriota bacterium
TACGAGGATCTGGCCTTCCGGGTGCTCACGGCCAACCAGCAGCCGGACCACAGCCGCATCAGTGAATTCCGCCGCCGGAATCTTGAGGCCCTGAGCGATCTGTTTGTGCAGATCCTGCGGCTATGCCAGGAGGCCAGGATGGTGAGCCTGGGCCATGTGGCGCTGGACGGCACCAAGGTGCAGGCCAATGCCTCCAAGCACAAGGCCATGAGCCACGAGCGGATGCTCAAGGCCGAGGCGCAGCTGGAGAAGGAGATCAAGGAGCTGATGCGCCGTGCCGAGATCCTTGATGCCCAGGAAGACGGCAAGGGCAAGCTGGGCAGTGATCTGCCCAAGGAACTGCAGCGGCGCGAGGACCGCCTGAAAAAGATCAAGCAGGCTCGTCAGGCGTTGGAGGCGGAAGCAGCGGCGGCGGCGGCCCGTGATCGCGCCAGGCAGGCAGCAGCGGCAGAGGCTGCGGTAGCTGATGCCGAGAAGACAGACGCAGACGATGGTGAGCAGCAGAAGCTGCGCGATAAAGCAGCCAAGGCCAAGGAGAAGGCAGCAGCCGCCAGGGAGCTGGCGATCGAGAAGGCCAACGAGGCAGGCCTTGAACCCCAGGGGCTGGAGCCCCATCCGGCTGACGCGATGCCCGATCGGGGCCTGGCCCATCGGGCCGATGGCAGCCCGACCTCCGCAGCTCAGCGGAATTTCACGGATCCAGACAGCCACATCATGAGAAGCGACGGCAACCTGCTGCAGGGCTACAACTGCCAGGCTGCCGTTGATGGCGATCACCAGGTGATCGTGGCGATGGGGGTGAGCAACCAGCCTCCTGATGTGGAGCATCTGGTTCCCATGCTGGAGCGCACCATCGCCAACACCGGCCAGGCTCCCGTGACCTTGATCGCGGATGCGGGCTACTGGAGTGAGGACAACGCCAAGGCCTGCGAGGACCGCGGCGTCGATCCCCATATTGCGACGGGTAGACAACCGCACGGCAAGCCACCACCACCGATCTTTGGCCCGATCCCCAGGGATCTCGATGCCAAGGGCCGGATGGCCCGCAAGCTGCGCAAGAAGGAGGGAAAGGAGATCTACGCCAGACGCAAGACAATCGTGGAGCCGGTCTTTGGTCAGGCCAAGGAAGGGCGAGGGCTGAGGCGCTTTCTGCTACGCGGGCTGGAGAAGGTGAATGGTGAATGGCTGCTCTGGAGCGCGACTCACAACCTGAACACGTTGTGGCGCTACATCAAGAAACAGAAGCTGCAGGACGCGGTAGCGATGGGGTGAGGGGTGCAACCCCGCCAAGCACCTTTGCGGGGTTGCTCAGGCACTCCAGAAACAAAGAATCCGGTAAGATGATCTGAAGCTGGCACAAAAACAGTGCACAGCG
>JBKDSV010000246.1:0-6225 GCA_046340795.1 Cyanobacteriota bacterium
AGCAGGCCACAGGGAACCCTGACAGGACAAGGGCAGCTCGAAAAATCACTTTCGGCCTGCCGCGACTGGCCAGCGAGGTCAGTGACAGCAAGGGATTTCACTCCGGGAGGCGAGGGTGAGGCGGAATTTTTCGAGGTGCCCTTATGGGTATCTCGCGGGAGATCCATCGCTCAGCCAGGGCGATCAGTCCCCGCCAAGCCCTCGTGTGCAGTCCTGTAAAGGCGTAGTGGATCCTTTGATGGGTATCTCGCCTGCAGTCCTTGCTGATGACGGCATCTAGTGTGCGGTCCCGCAAATGCACTGTCGATCCTTGGATGGGTGTCTCGCCCGGAGCCCTTGCTGAGTACGGCATCTGGAGGCACGGACCAAGCCGGAGATAACACATGAACTTGCGGGACTGCACACTAGCCGGAGTTGAGCTCTCTCTGGCCCTGGAGGTGCAAGCCAATGCTCCAGGCTGCAAGCCAATGCTCCAGGAGGAATCGATCAGGCCAGGGCAAGGATCCTGCTTCAAAACTCAGCGGCATTAAACACTCACCAGCCCGAGCTGTACTGAGCCTCCGTTATCCAAATGCCAGGCGTTGCTCAAAGTGAGTTGCTTGGTCCTCCCGCCCCCGAGTTCGCCTGCCGACAGGCCCTGGCCACCCATGCCTGCCGAAGGAACCGATGTGGGTGACGCCTCCCCTCGGTGGCTCCCGTGCCGTCGCTCCCCTTCAGCTGGCCAGCCGCCGTCCGGCGGCCTTGCGCAGCCGATTGGCCGCCTGTCGCGCCCGGTTGCGCATGTCACCCCCGGCCTCCGACCCCGAGGCCGTCCCCCCCGCCTCGTGACGGATGGTGGTGGAGGGGGGTAGGGCGCTGCTGGCTGTCGGCGCGCTCTCCTTGCCCTGGAGGCGCATCAATTCGCGGCGACCGCCGAGCACGATCTGACTGAGATCCTTCAGGCGGGTTTCCAGCTCGCCCAACACCTGCTCGGCGTAGCGGTTGGCGCCATCTTGAATTGAGCCGGCCTCCTGGCGGCTGCGGGCCACCAGGGCATCGCATTGTTGCTGGGTCTGTTGACGGAACTGGAGCGCTTCCTGATGGACCCGCTCCGCTTCCCCCTGGCTGTCGCGCTGCACCCGGATTCCTTCCTGACGGATCGCCTCCAGCTCCTGCAACGCCTGTTGCCGGGCCCGCTCGTGCTGCTCCATCAACTGGCGGGAGCGTTCCACCGCCTCCGATTCCAGATGTTGGCGACGGCTTTGCCCTTCCTGCTCCAACTGCTGCCGGCGCCCTGCAAAGGCCTGCTCCATCTGGGCCATGCGCAGATGGTGTTCCTGCTCGGCTTGGGCCGCCTGGGCGCGGGCCTGGGCCTGCAGCTGCTCCATCTGCTGCCGGGCTTTTTCTCGCACCTCGCTCGCCTGCCGCTCCGCTTCCTGGAGGATGGCGTGGCTGTGGATCAGCTGCTCCCGCTCCCTTCTGGACTGGGCCACGATCTCCTCGGCCTGCTGCCGCGCCTTTTCAATGAAGCTCTCCCGCTGGCGCAGCAGCTCTTCGGCCTGGGTAATCTGCAGCGGCAGGGAATCCCGCAGGGCATCGATCGCCTCGATGGCGTCCTGCTCGTTGACCAGACGTCCGCCGCTGAAGGGGATGCGGTTGCCATCGAGAACGATTTCCTCGAGCTGCTCGAGCTGGTCGAGGACCGTGATGCGCGTGTCCGACATGTCAACGGGAAGGGGTTGCACGATTAAAGAGCCTCGTCACATCATCCGCCACTCCCTGCGCTCCCAGGGGCGTGACCCATCCCTTTGGGCGGCCTGGGCTTGCAACTGCTCCATCTGCTGCCGGGCTTTTTCCCGCACCTCGCCCGCCTGCTGCTCCGCTTCCTGGAGAATGGCATGGCTGTGGATCAACTGCTCCCGCTCCCTTCTGGCTTGGGCCAGGATCTCTTCCGCCTGCTGCCACGCCCGTTCAATGAAGGCCTGCTGCTGGCGCAGCAGGCCTTCGGCCTGGGTAGTCTGCAGCTGCAGGGAATCCCGCAGGGCATCGATCGCCTCGATGGCGTCGCGCTCGTTGACCATGCGTGCGCCGCTGAAAGGGATGCGGCTGCCATCGAGAATGATTTCCTCGAGCTGGTCGAGCTGATCGAGGACCGTGATGCGCGTGTCCGACATGTCAAAGGGAAGGGCTTGCACGATTAAAAAGTCTCGCCAGATCATCCGCCACTCCCTGCGGCACCATGCGTGACACATCCCCGCCGAAGCGAGCCACCTCCTTCACGACCGAGCTGCTTAAAAAGCTGTGATGGGCGGCTGTGGCCAGGAAGAGCGTCTCCAGATGGGGGGCCAGAGTTTTGTTGGTGTGGGCCAACTGCAGTTCGAACTCGAAGTCGCTCAACGCCCGCAGGCCCCGCAGAATCACGCCCGCTCCGCAGGCGCGGGCCATGTCCACGGTGAGGCCATCAAAGCTTCTCACCTCCAGGCCCGCAAGGTGGGCGGTGGCCACCCGGATCTGATCCAAGCGCTGCTCCAAGGGAAACGCGGGCGTTTTGCTGGGGTTCTGCAATACCGCCACCACCAGACCGTCAAACAGCACGGTGGCGCGCTCCATCAGGTCCAGATGGCCCAAGGTGAGGGGGTCAAAGCTGCCGGGATACAGGGCCCGCATGGAACTCCGCGGTGGGGGCCTTCCTAGAGTCCTCCCACGTCGCTCCGCGCACCATGTCCGCCAGCTCGAGCCTGCCCCCGCTTGACACCGCCGCAAAAAAGACCCTGCTGCGGAAAATCCCCCATGGCGTCTTCATCTGCGGCGTGCGGGAAGGGGAGGAGGTGAATGGCTTCACCGCCAGCTGGGTCACCCAGGGCTCCTTTGATCCTCCCCTGGTGGTGATGGCCGTGCGGGCCGACTCCACCAGCAATGGCATGATCCAGCGAACGGAGCGGTTTTCGCTGAACGTGTTGCCCGCCGATCAGAAAGACCTGGCCGCCGTGTTCTTCAAGCCCCAGAAGGCCATCGGCGGCCGCTTTGATGCCGCCCCCTACCAACTGGGTCCCCTCGGCTTGCCCATCCTGGACGGTGCCCTGGGAGGGGTGGAGTGCGTTGTGGTGGGCCAGGTGAGCCATGGCGACCACACCGTGTTCGTCGGACAGGTGAAGAGCGCAACCCTGCTGCGCGACGGTGACGCCCTGGAACTGGCCGGAACGGGATGGCAATACGGGGGTTAGGAGAGCAGAGCCTGGATCGCTCCGGTGTGTCACCCCTGTTGCAACGACCGGAGCAGCTGGCCCAGCGGCTGCGGGAAATCCCGGTCGAGCCGGGCTGTTATCTGATGCGCGATGGCGAGGATCGGATCCTTTATATCGGCAAGGCGAAGGTGCTGCGCAATCGCGTGCGCAGCTATTTTCAGAGTTCTCAGAATCACAGCCCGCGCATCAGCTTGATGGTGCGGCAGATCTGTGACATCGAAGTGATTATCACAGACAGCGATGCCGAAGCCCTGGCATTGGAGTCGAATCTGATCAAACAGAATCAACCTCACTTCAATGTGCTGTTAAAAGATGACAAGAAATATCCCTATCTCTGCATCACCTGGAGTGAAGCCTATCCGCGCATCTTCATCAGCCGCCTTCGGCGTCCTCGCAGTCCTCTCGATCGCTTTTATGGTCCCTATGTGGATGTGGGACTGTTGCGGCGCACCCTCAGCCTGGTCAAGCGTGTCTTCCCCCTTCGCCAACGGCCCCAGCCCCTCTATCGCGATCGCACCTGCCTGAATCACGCCATCGGCCGCTGCCCGGGTGTGTGTCAGCAACATATCAGCTCTGAGGATTATCACCGCACGTTGCAAAAGGTGGCAATGGTCTTTCAAGGCCGCAATGAGGAATTGCTCAGCCTGTTGCGGGAGCAGATGGAGCGCCATGCTGACCGTTTGGATTTTGAGGCCGCCGCCCGGGTGCGCGACCAGTTGCAAGGGCTGGACACCCTCACGTCGGACCAGAAAATGAGCGTTGCCGATGCCTCCATCTCCCGCGATGTGGTGGCCCTGGCGGCGGATGCGCGGGTAGCGGCGGTGCAGCTGTTCCAGATGCGGGCTGGCAAGCTTGTCGGGCGACTGGGCTACCTGGCTGACGTGCGGGCGGAGGAACACGGCTGGATCCTGCAACGGGTGATCGAGGAGCACTACAGCCAGGTGGATCCGGTGGAAATCCCCCCGGAGCTGCTCCTGCAACACCCCCTGCCCCAGCAAGCCCTGATCCAGGAGTGGCTGAGCGAACGGCGGGGCCGCAAGGTGCGCCTCAGCGTTCCCCAGCGGCAGCAGAAGGCGGAGCTGATCGATCTGGTGGTGCGCAATGCCAGTTACGAGTTGCAGCGGGCCCAACGCACGGCCGAAGCCCACCAGCTGGCCCTGGAGGATCTGGCCCAGTTGCTGGAGCTTCCGCTGCCGCCCCGCCGCATCGAGGGCTTTGACATCAGCCATCTGCAGGGCAGTGACGCCGTCGCCTCCCAGGTGGTGTTCGTTGACGGCCTGCCCGCCAAGCAGCACTACCGCCGCTACCGGATCCAGAGCAGCAGCATCCGAGCGGGCCACTCCGATGACTTCATGGCCCTGGCGGAGATCATGCGACGCCGTTTCCGTCGTTGGGCGCAGGCCAAGGCTGGCGGTGCCGATCTCACCCGGCTGCGGCGGCAGGCTGGATCGGTGCTCCAGGGCGATGGCCTGAACGACTGGCCCGACCTGGTGATGATCGATGGGGGCAAAGGCCAGCTCTCGGCAGTGATGGAGGCCCTGCGGGAGATGGATCTGCAGGAAGAGTTGGTGGTGTGCTCCCTGGCCAAGGCCCGGGAGGAGGTGTTTGTTCCGGGGGTCAGCCAACCACTGCCAAGCGATGCCGACCAGTTGGGGGTGGCCCTGTTGCGGCGCCTGCGGGATGAGGCCCACCGCTTTGCCATCACCTACCACCGTCAGCAACGCGGAGCGCGTCAGCGTCGTTCCCGGCTGGCAGACATTCCAGGCCTGGGCCCGAAGCGGGTGAAGGATCTGCTGGCCCATTTCCACTCTGTGGACGCGATCCAGTTGGCCAGCGCGGAGCAGATTGCCCTGGCGCCGGGGATCGGGCCTGCCCTTGCCCAACAGGTCTGGCAGTACTTTCACCCGGACCAGGAGGACCAGCCGTGCGAGGAGAGCGCGATGGAGCTGGCAGGGTGAGTCGGTCTCCTGCACGCCCCTGTCCACTGCCGCTGTTGCCCCGGCTCGTTGCGGCGGGCCTGCCGTTTCTGGCTCTGCTGCTGGCGGCCTTGCTGTTTGCCGCCGCGGCGGAGGCCGCTCCGGGCCTCTGCGTGGGGCCCGTTTGCGGCGACCAGTTCACGCGGATCGAGCCCCATCCCTGGCAGCTGCGGCTGCGGCTGCAGGATCAGCGAGGCCATCGGGAGCGGCTGGTGGTGGATTGCCGCGACGGCGCAATCAGCCCTCTGGTGGGGCCGGTGGATCGGGGCTATGCCGCCGCGGTGGGACGCCAGGCCTGCCGCCTGGCTCCTCTCACCCCCCCGGCCGCCGCAACCGCTCCGTCATCCCGGTGATGGGAGGCGATGGATCCGGGTTGCGCTCACACCCCGCCTGCGGGTGAGGGCTGTGGTGCTCCTGCCAGGCACGGGCCAGATCCATCCGGGTGATGTGATAGCCGAGGTGGCGGGCCATCAGAACCAGCTGGGGCTGGGTTTGACAGGTGCGCAACAGCTTCCGCAGTTCGCCATTGCTCTCCGCGTCGTTCACGAACCGTTCCAATTCCACCCGACTCATCTGATCTGCGCAGCTGCTCCACCATCGGCCAGCCAAGGGCTTGGCGCAAGGTTTGTCACGAACCATTTTGGCAACAGATTTCAGGGCACCTCGAAAAATCACTTTTGGCCTGCCGCGACTGGCCAGCGAGGTCAGTGACAGCAAGGGATTTCACTCCGGGAGGCGAGGAGGAGGCGAAATTTTTCGAGGTGCCCTTCAGCTGTGCTCGTCCGTTGCTCACCCGATGTGTCGCACCCAGCCCGACGCTCCGGCCAAGCAGCCCTCGCGATCGTCTTCTCCCGGTCGGCTGCTGACCTCCAGTCCGGCGCTCCCAGGGCCGCGTCCCTTTGCGTGGTGTAAAACCCGAGGTCCGAATGCCCTGATTCAGAGAGTGAACAGGGTGGAATGATGGATTTGTCATTCCGGAGATGCTGATGCATCTCTTGTAGCCATGGTGAATCCGGACGATTGAC
>JBKDSV010000247.1:0-4219 GCA_046340795.1 Cyanobacteriota bacterium
GGTGGGAGTAGTCCTAGGCCAGTGTAAAAAGGTGTGGGGTGGAGATTAATTGTTTTTTTGCGGATGATGGGGCTAAAAAAACAGGCTGCACCGAGGCAGCCAATCCTTCTAGCGTCTCGACTCAACTTCTTCAGCTGACCACCCTGTCAGCTTGGGGGCTTGCTGGTGGGTCCCGCCTGGGGGGCGTCGCTTGAGGGTGTCGTTCGACTCCGTTGTCTCTGTTGAAAACGGCTCTAAATAAGGTTGCAAGTTGCAAGGTTGCAAAGGTTACAAGTGGCGTGCCTGAGAGATATTCCACGCACTTCCTACGTTGTGAAGCATCCCGCGAGATTCCAAGGGGAAGTCAACCGGGAAAAACAAAATGACCTTTCGGATCCGTGTGCTCCAAGACTACTGCTAAAAATGCCCTGCGAACAAGCCACAGGAATCTCCCAAAGTCTATCCGGAACAATCAGAAGCCCAGTCGGGACAGGTCATATCGGACGAGCAGATGGGAATAATAATAGCCAAGTATATTTGTGGTGACATAAGTGGAGATGACGCTAGAGAGTATTTTACTGATATGAAGGTATCGCTAGCAAAATTTCGAGCAGTCATGTCTAAGCCTTCCGAGTTTCCGTAAATTGCGAAAGGATTTAGTCTTGGTTTGGATGGGAGAAATTGTGCGGCTGAAAGATAACTTAATTCTCCCCCGCACAGAGGAAGTCTTGGCAGCCATCGTGGGGTGATGGCCGCCTTGCCGGGCCCTTACTTGTCCCCCCGGAAGTCCCACGCCAGGAAGGCCCGGATCCTTCCTTTGAGGGGAAGGCTTGGCTTCAGTCGTTCAAGGGAGACAACAACTCCCCAGACTTGCTTGAGGATGCGCAATACAGTGGACATGAGGTTTGCTGCGAGTGAACCGGCCACCAACAAAGCCCTTCAGGAGGTCGGATTCCTGGGGGGCTTTGGGCTGTTTGGTGATTTTTCTATGATTCAGGAGCGGCGAGCTCCCCAGGAGTTCATGGCAAACATTTTTTTTGGTATCAGAGAACACTGGACGAGAGCCTTTGCCGAGACGTAGGAATGTCCATAAGGTTTGCTGCGAGTGAACCAGCCACCAACAAAGCCCTTCAGGAGGTCGGATTCCTGGGGGGGCTTTGGGCTGTTTAGTGGCTCTGAAGACTGTAAGGGCAGGGTCACAAGGGGCTTGTGGGTGGGTGTACCTTCACGAGGCCCACCCACAAGCCCCTTGTGACACCATGAGACCGGGGAGTGGGCCGTGGCGCCTCCGCCACTACGACCTATTGGCCTTGACAGCTTGGCGCCTTACTGATGGACCCTTCCGAGGGGGTCCACAGGTAGACAGGGCACCCCATAACCTTTTTCTATTTTTTCACGCTAAAAAACAGCCGGGGTACGAATCACCCCCCAACCGCTATACATGGGAAAGGACCCAAAAATAATAAAAAAACAGGAATGCTGTTGAATTATTGCACCGATTGCCACAGTTTATTTGTTACAAGAAATCAGGGTGGCGCCGCTTGGGGGTGGGCTGCGCTTTGAACGTGAACGACATCAAGCTCGACTAGGTCCGCATCCCTGGCGTCTCTGAAGGTCACGGAGCCGGGGGAGGTGGTGCGGACAGCCGGCCCCAAGGGGGTTGGCGCGTGTTGGGAGGTGGGCGGGTCTACTGCAAGCACTGGCACAGACAACCCGAGCGCCGTTCAATAGTATTTATACCTATAAGGTTTTGTTATTTTGTGCTCTCTTTTTTCATAAGAGATAGTGATCCCTGCCTTTCCAGTCTTGCCCCAGCAGGAAGCGGCATAAAACACTACAGAAAGTGACGATTTTAGGCAAGGGACAGAGGGGTGTGATAGTGGGCACAACATGCAAGAGCCTTGTCTGTATAAGGATTCTCGGCGAAAGCATGCGCGAGGGTTATCTTGTCTAAATGTTAAGCCTGGCCGATCTGCGAGGGAGGAACGCAGCAACCTCAAGCGGTTTTGAGGGGTCACGGGAGATATAAGCTTCATGCAACCCTAAAAACAAAAATTCCCCTACCTGGTTGCAGCCAGACAGAGGAAAAGGGAAACAACAAAACCCGTGAGATGGGAATGAATCACTTATCAGGCGATTCTGTGCCAAGTGTAAACCCTGCACTGGTGCACAAGCTGGCGGAATGGGTCGATGGGTCCGCTTGTCACCCCGAGCTGGTCACGGCGAACGTTCAGAGCCTGCAGGGGATCCTCCCTGCCCACTGGGCAGAGCTGAAGGCCTCAGGCATTGCCCCGGAAGTGGCCGCCCTCAACGTTGCCTCCTTCGGGCCTGGCACGGAGCGCTATTGGGAGACGGAACGGGCACAGCTGACGCGCCACAAGCGGCTTGAGCTGGAGGAGGAAGGCCAACCGGGGAACACGTTCGCCCGGAGGATCAAGCTCGACAAGCGCTACGGCCACCTGCAGAACGGCGGATGGCGCACCCTGAGCGACTCCCTGCCCGGTGTCCCGGTCCCCGTCTTTGACCAGTGGAAGCCCGATAGGCCCAAAAGCGGGGGGAAAGGGAAGGCCATCAAATACGAGGCCCCCCCCGGCTTCCCTGATGGGGGTGGCTTGCTCTTACCCCATGTTCCCGAGCGCTGCTGGAAGGCCATCGCCCGCCGCCATGGGCTGCCCTTCCCTGAGGCTCGCGAGGATGGTTTCTGGGCTTGGGTTCTGGCCACCCCGTCGGTGCCCCTACTGATCTGCGAGGGGTGGAAGAAAGCCCTTGCGGCCGTCTCCGCTGGCCATGCCGCCGTTGCGGTTCCTGGTGTGACGATGGGCCATCGCCTCAAGCCCGACGGCACCCGCCGCCTGATCCCTGCCCTTGAGGCCCTCAACACCCCAGGACGCCCCCTGACGGTGGTCTTTGACGCGGAGCGCAAGGAGAGCACCGCCCGGAAGGTATCCCGCGCCGCTGGAGCCCTGGCCCGCTGTCTTCGCGCCGCTGGGGGGAAGCCTGAGATCGCCCAGTTGCCTCTCCTCCCTGGCGCCAGCAAGACCGGCTTGGATGACCTGTGGGTGGCGGGTGGCCCTGAGGCCCTGGATCGTGCCCTGGCCAACACAGGCCCGCGCCCGGTTCTCCCCTACTTGAGGCCCGCCGATCGCGTCGCCCCGGCTGGGGAGTGGCTGGGGGTGGCCTGTCCCATCCCCTCACCCGAGGAAGCTCCCCTGGTGGTCTTGCAGGCACCGATGGGTTGCGGCAAAACCCGCGCCATTGAGGAGGCCATCAGGCCCCTCCAGCTGGAGGGGGTGCCTGTCGTTGTTCTCTCCCATCGCACTGCCCTGGGACAGGCCTTGGCTCGGCAAGTCGGGGTGCCCTGGCGCCCCATGCCTGGCAGCGATGAGCGGTTGCAGGGTTTCGCCTGCTGCCTGGACAGCCTGTGCCCAAACTCCGCCCTTCGCATTGCGGGAGATGGATGGACCGGCGCGGTGGTGGTACTTGATGAGGTGATGCAACAGCTTGAGCATCTCCTGAACGGGACAGGCACCGCCCTCACCGATCGCACCGCTCCCCGCCGCGCCGCCGTGTTGCGTGCTCTGGCGGAGCTGCTGGCCCGCGCCCGGCAGGTGATCGCCAGCGATGCCCAGATGGCGGAATGGGGGGTAGCCCTGCTGGAGGCCCTCACCGGCCGCCGTGCCGTGCTGATCCGCTCCGACCACCAGCCCATGGCTGGCCGTCCCCTCCATTGCCCAGCAGGGTTCACCACCCCCCAGAAAGCCGCCGAGGCCTTCAGGCGGAAGTGGGAGGAGCTGGTGGCCGGCCTGCAACCTGGGAACTCTCTGATGGTCTGGTGCTCAGCGCAGCAAGGGGAGGAGAGCTTGCAGGCTCCTGAAAACCTCGCCGATCGCCACCGCCACCGCAGACCTGCCGACCTGGTGGATGTGATCGACTCCACCACCAAAGAACTGGCCGCAGAGCTGGCGGCTGATCCCGACGGATTCGCCTTCCGTCGCATCGCGGAAGCCACCGCACAAGGGGGGGCCTGGGCCCTGTATTGCTCGCCGGCCGTCTCCAGCGGGATCAGCTTCGAGCGGTGGAAACCCGCCGCCGTCATTGGCTACAGCGGTGGCCTGATCGCCCCGGAACAAGCTCTGCAGGCCCTCGCCCGTGTCCGTTGCCCTGAGGTTCCGGCCTGGCTGTTTGCTCCCGAGCGGAGCCCCGGCAAAGGGTTGCGCGTGGGCTCTGGTGCCACCGATCC
>JBKDSV010000248.1:0-6036 GCA_046340795.1 Cyanobacteriota bacterium
GTCTCCGGCTCCTGGGACAACACCCTGCGCCTCTGGGATGCCGCCACTGGCAAGCCCATCGGGCCTCCTCTTCAAGGCCATACAAATTGGGTGCTCTCCGTGGCCTTCAGCCCCGACGGCCGGCGCATCGTCTCCGGCTCCTTTGACAACACCCTGCGCCTCTGGGATGCCACCCCCGCCAGCCACCTGCGCCTCGCCTGCCATCGCCTGCGCCGCCACCAGCTGCTGCAGCGGCCGGAACCCTTCGGCGTGGGCCCCGAATTCGAAACCATCGCCCGCCGCGCCCGCGCCGTCTGCGCCAACCCGCCAACGCCACCTCCGCTCACCTGGCCGGCGGACGTCCGTTCGGACCGCGCCGCCGCTTCCCGCTCCCTCCTGCAACCCCTGGCCCGAGCTTGGAGGCACCTGCGGCAGGCAGTAGCGGGATCCTCGGCCGGTTGAGGAACCACTGATCGCTGGAAGCCCCGGTTCGTTTCCCGTCCAACGGTTGCCCAGGCTTCATTGGGGCCAGACCGCCTGATCTCCCGGCCCCTCACCCCCAGGCCACATCCAAAAACTCCACCAGCAACACCCCCCGATGGGTGCCATGGATCCTCACCAGACCCCGCCTGGCGGCCTGCTCCATGGCCTCCCGCTCCCTCCCCACCTGATCGGCGCTCACCAACACCCGCACCCAGCCGCCGGTCATCAGGTCCTCGCTGCCCGTCTCGAAGGCCTGCAGGCGCCTGTGCCGCTGGCTGTTGCGCTCGTAGTAGAGCCCCCCGCCCGTGGGATCGGTGCCCTCCGCCCACACCTGATCCACCATCAACTGTCCGATCGCCAGCGGGTCCTTGGCGGCCGCATCGATGGCCTCACCGTCCAGGATCAAGGGATTGCCTGGCTCGTCTCGGTTGTCCGAAATGATGAGACGCTGACCCATCGGTGCCGGGTGGTCCAGATGCATGCCCAGCTTGACCCAGATCGTTCCCTTGGGCACGCGTGCCCAAGGGGCAGAGTTGCGCCCGGTTTTGGGCACGTTTTGGGCACGGCCTCGGAGGCCAGTCCCTGAGAAGTCAATCGGGGCGACAGGATTCGAACCTGCGACCTAGTGCTCCCAAAGCACCCGCGCTACCAAGCTGCGCCACGCCCCGGATTTGACTCGCACTATAAGAGAGGGGCGGACTTGGGCTTGCCGCTTTTGTTGGAGCTGGTACAACAGGCGGGTCTCGAAGCTGGAGACCAGGATGGGGCCTTGGAGTTGGGGGAGCTGGGGCGGCGGCAGTCGTGTTTTGGCGATGCGAAGCCCGACCACAGGACGCGCCGGCGGCTGGATGGCGGCTGGAGGCAGGAGAGCTGCTGGGCGATTGAGAGGGGATGGTTGGTCAGGACTGGTTGGCTGGTCGGGTTGGGGGGGATCGCTGTTGATGCGCTCGGTGTTGATGGTGCCGTTGGTGTTGGAGCGGCTGTCGGTTCGGGTGCGGCTGTTGGTCTACATGCGGCTGTTGGTCGAGATCGGCTTGTTGGTTGGGATGGGGTCTGTTTTGGCGGGAGGAGAAAGGGTTTGGGCGATGGAGATCGCGCCGGGGGAAGCCATGCCCCAGGCGACCAAGCCCCGGGAACCGCAACCTCGCGAGGCGGAAGTGAGCGATCTGGGCAGCAACAACGCCCTGCCAGAGAGCCTGCGGGCGGTGTTTTTTCCTCTGCCCCCTGATTTCGCCGAGCGGGCCCCTGCTGGGGAGCGGTTGACGACGCGAGGCCATCGGGATGGAGGGGGAGATGGTGGCGCGGGGGGGGCCATGCCATCGCTGGGGTATCCCATCAACCAGGCGCCGATCGAGGTCAGCTCCTTTGGCATGCGCTGGTCGGAGGCGCGCGCTGACTGGAGGATGCACACAGGCATCGACCTGATCGTGACAGAGGGCACACCGGTGCTCGCGGCGGCGGCGGGGCGTGTGCTGCTGGTGGATGAGGTGAGTGGTTATGGGCTCACCGTGGTGGTGGATCATGGCCAGGGCTGGCAGACCCTCTATGCCCATCTGTTTGAGATCGCCGTGCAGCCGGGCGAACAGGTGGAACGGGGTCAGCCCTTGGGTCGGGTGGGCGAGAGTGGCCGCGCGAGCACCCCTCACCTGCACTTCGAGCTCCGCCAGCGGCGTGGGGATCGATGGATCGCCCTCGATCCGGCGCCCATCCTTCGCCCGCGAGAGCCCGGAGCCATCGTCAGGCGTCCATGAGGTTCCACACTGGCGGAGTCCGTGATGTTCGCCATGGCCGCACCACCTTTGGGTTCCCGCCAACGGCTGCAGATCCTTGCCGCTGTGCTCCTGCCCCTGCTGCTTTTGGGGCTTTGGCTGACGAGCAAAGGGTTTTTCTCTTCCCCCTAAGGAGGCTCTGGACAACCCCTCAGCGGCACCTGCGAGACTGCGGAGCTCCCAGTTGGCGCAAGGGACAGCTTCCACTGGCGACCGGTTGTCCAGAGCTTCCCTAGTGTGCAATCCCGCAAATGCGCTGTGAATCCTTTGATGGGTGTCTTGCCCGGAGCCCTTGCTGAGGAAGGCATCTGGACGCGCGGACCAAGCCGAAAATGACGCATGAACTTCCGGGACGGAACACTAGGCTTGACGCCACCACGTCTTCAGGGCCTCTTGCGGCGGCTTGGCAGTAGCCCCTGGAGCGGCCTCAAAGTCGCCTTGATGCCCCCCGCCAATGGGGCTGAAGAACGTGGGCCTGCCTGGCCCCGCTAGTCAGCCCTGGGAGGCGCCCCCGGCGGGGCTGGCTCAGCGGGGAGCGGGCGGCAGCTCGGGACGGTCGCGGCTGATACTGACGATGCTGGGGGCAAACAAAAACACCGAAGGCCCCAGCCGCTCCGATTGGCCATCGATGGCGTAGACACCACCAGAGACAAAGTCGATGATGCGTTGGGCTTCCGCTGGATCAAGCGCCTCGAGATGGAGCACCACTGTTTTCAGGTGCTGCACCGCCAACACGGCCTCAGCCGCATCCTCAAAACAGGCTGGACACAGGACCACCACCTCGGGCGACCAGTTGCCGAAGGGACTGTCCATGGCGTCCACCACCTCGACGCGGCCGCCGCACATTACCGGCCCTGAAGACAAATGACAGGTGTGAAAGCTTCTGACGGACCATCGCCGTCCAGTCAATCAGCGGGAGTCACAGGACCGCTGTGGACAGGGGTTGTGCCAGCGCGGCTGCCCACAGAACCAGGGCCTACCCCGCCCCGCCACTGGGAGCGGCCTGGCCTGCGCCTGGAACTCTGGCCGGCCTGGTTGCACACCACACCCCTCCCCCTCGACGCCCTGCGGGAGCACCTGCGGCGGGATATTCCCTGGCGCCAGCCTGTGGTGAGCGTCTACGGCCGCCGCCATCCGGTGCCGCGCCTCACCTGCTGGCTGGGCGATGGGGGCTGTGGCTACCGCTACAGCGGCTTGCTGGAAGCCCCCCACCCCTGGACACCGGCGCTGAGCCAACTGCGGGAGCTCTTGAGGGCCCATCTGGGCCTGGGATTCAACAGTCTCCTGTTGAATCGCTACCGCGACGGACGGGATCGCATGGGCTGGCATGCCGATGACGAGCCCGAGCTGGTGGCGGAGCATCCCATCGCCTCCCTCAGCCTGGGGGCCTCTCGCACCCTGCGCTTTCGCCCCCGCCCCGCTCGCCTGCCGGCAGACAGTCCCCCGCCTGCGCCCCTGGCCCTGGAGCTGCAGGACGGTGACCTGTTGCTGATGTGCGCGCCCACCCAACGCTTCTGGCACCATGGGCTGCCCGCCCGTCAGCGGGTGAAAACGGAGCGGTTCAACCTCACCTTTCGCCAAGTCACGCCTGGCCTCCGCCTCCGTTCGCGGTCTTGAAGGCCATGCCCTGGTCGGGCCCCGTTCCTGCGGAAGGCCATGCCTTGCTCGGGGCCAGCGTTCCTCCAGAAGACCATGCCCTGCCCGAGGGCAGTGGCGGCCTGCAGCAGGAACGCTGGCCCCGCCTTGAGACGATGCTCCCTGTCCAGAGTCAGAATCGCCCGCCTGCCAGGAGGCCTGCCTCAAAGCAAACAGGCCACCGCGTCAATTTCCACCCGCGCCCCTTTGGGAAGGGCCGCCACTTGCACGCAGGCGCGGGCGGGGGCCACCCCGGAGCCAAACACCTCGGCGTAGAGGCTGTTCACGGTGGCGAAATCCGCCAGATCCACCAGGTAGACCGTGGTGCGCACCACCCGGGACGCCTCCGCCCCGGCTTCCCGCAGCACGGCCAGAAGATTGCGCAACACCTGACGGGTTTCGGCGGCCACCTCCCCCGCCCCCACCAGCTCCCCGCTGACAGGATCCAGGGCGATCTGGCCGGAGCAGAAGAGCCAGCCGCCGGCTTGCACCGCCTGGTTGTAGGGCCCCACTGGAGCGGGAGCCTCCACAGTGTTGATCGCCACTGGCTGGGAAGTCACAGGCTGACCCATGGCGTTGCAGGATGCATGAAGCGAGCTTATGGCGTCGTTTGCCAGCCTCCTCTGCTCCTCCCTCTCGCGCCGTCTCCATGCGCCCCGGGCCCCAGCCCCTTGCCCCGTCGCCAGCGTTGCCCCTGTCGCCCCCCCGACTCTGCCTGCGCGACCTCTGGCACCGCTATCCGGGCATGAGCGGGGAAGACTGGACCCTGCGGGGAATCACCCTCTCCCTGGGAGCGGGCGAGCTGGTGGGACTGCTGGGACCTTCCGGTTGCGGCAAAACCACCCTGCTGCGCCTGATTGCCGGTTTTGAACGGCCCCATCACGGCGAGATCCTTCTGGATGGGCGGGAGGTGGCCGGGCCGCGGCGCTGGCTGGCGCCGGAATCCCGCGGTGTGGGCATGGTGTTTCAGGACTATGCCCTGTTTCCGCACCTGAACGCCCGGGCCAACGCCTGCTTTGGCCTGAGCCGTTCCCGAGGTGGGCGGGGGATGGGGACGGTGGCGCAACGGGAGCGGGTGGCCTGGCTGCTGGAGTTGATGGGTCTGGGGGGATTGGAGCACCGCTATCCCCATGAACTCTCCGGTGGTCAGCGGCAACGGTTGGCTCTGGCCCGGGCCCTGGCACCGGGTCCGTCCCTGGTGTTGCTGGATGAACCCTTCTCCAACTTGGATGTGGAAGTGCGGCTGCGCTTGCGCAGCGAATTGCCTGAGGTGCTCAACCGTTGCGGCGCCTCCGGTTTGCTGATCACCCATGACGCGGAGGAGGCGATGGCCATCTGTGATCGGGTGGCGGTGATGGAGGCGGGGCAGTTGCATCAGTGCGGTCCGCCGCAGGAGCTGACGACCCACCCGGCGACACCCTTTGTGGGGCGCTTTGTGCTGCAGGCCAACAGCCTTCCAGCCCGCCTGGAGGGTGCGATCGCCCACACGGGGGTCGGTGCGCTGGAGCTTCTGGAGCCCCTGTCCATCGAGGCCCCGGGGTCGGCTGCGCTGGGATCCGGCGCGGCGGGGTCGGGGATGGTGGCGGAGCCTGGCGGGACGGAGGGCGAGCGGGAGGTGTTGGTGCTGCCCGACAGCCTGGAATTTCAGGCGGATCCTGAAGGAGAGGCGTGGGTGTTGGGGCGGGAATTTTTGGGGCAGGAGTGGGCCTATTGGGTGCACTGGGGCGGACGGCGGCTGCGGCTGCGCTCGCCTCTCTCCTTGAGCCATGGGCGGGGGGAGCGGGGGGTGGTGCGGCTGCGGGACGAGGGGACGGGCTGGTTGTTCCCCGGCGGGCAGCGGCTGAAAGCCTGCGCAAAGGCGGCGAGCGCCTGAGTCCCGGAGGAGCCGCGCTCTCCCCCGGCAGGCCCGGATCATCAGGAGGACGGAGGCTGGCTGGCCAGACCCGGCAGCGCCTGACGCGCCAACTGGCCCACGTAGGGGCCAAAACCCCGCAGACAGGCGGCGCCGCAATGGCTGCCGAGGCTGATGGCCTCCAGCAGCGACCACTGGGACGACAGGGCCGAGCTGATGCCCGCGTCGAAGGAAGACCCCGCTAAATAGCAATACACCATGGGCGCATACAGGTTTTGTGCGTCGAACGCGCCCCCAGGCGTGGCGCGGGAAGGGGAT
>JBKDSV010000249.1:0-1139 GCA_046340795.1 Cyanobacteriota bacterium
AGAAACAGAAGCTGCAGGACGCGGTAGCGATGGGGTGAGGGGTGCAACCCCGCCAAGCACCTTTGCGGGGTTGCTCAGGCACTCCAGAAACAAAGAATCCGGTAAGATGATCTGAAGCTGGCACAAAAACAGTGCACAGCGACAGGAAATGGCGTCGGCGTCGGCGCTACGCGCAACAGGCTCCTAGTATGCAGTCCCACAAGTTCATGCGTCACCTTCGGCTTGGTCCGTGCCTCCAGATGCCCTACTCAGCAAGGACTCCGGGCGAGACACCCATCAAAGGATCGACAGTGCATTTGCGGGACTGCACACTAGGGTTGCCCCAGGGCTGACCAAAAGTCCTGTGGAAGCTGGGGATCAGGGCGCCTGTTCATCGGCAGACCCGTCGTCATTTGTGCCCAGCCAGGACGGGTCCACGTTCTTCAGCTCCATTTGCGGGACCTCAACTTGACCTTGAGACAGCCCTGAGGGTTGCCCCAATTCTATGGACAAGTCTCACGCCGCCATAAGCGTTATTTTATCACGTTCTGCCTGGCGTTTCTCAAAGGCAACTGGAGTGGAATAACCGATGGAAGAATGAAGTCATTTCCTATTGTAGTATCCTTCTATCCACATCCAGAGATCGTATAATGACTGCTCTAGATCACGGACCAAGCTATCTAGAATCTCAAGCTCATCTTTGACTGTTGCAAAGAAGCTCTCAACGACAGCGTTGTCCCAGCAATTTCCTTTGCGAGACATGCTACATGTGATTTCCTTGTCAACCAGACGTTTTTGAAATTCTTTGCCTGTGTACTGACTCCCCTGATCTGTATGAATCATTAACTCATCCAGGTTGACAGATCTGCAGCCAAATGCACGTTCAAGTGCTTCGGTGACAAGAGATGATTCGAGTGTTTCCCCTAATGCCCAGCCAATAATACGCCTGGAGTGCAAGTCCATCCAGGCGGCCAGGTAGCGCTACCCCTCCGTTGTATCGATGTAAGTGTAGGGGTCGGACCGGGGCGCCCTACCAGCCTTTCAGCTGGTGGGTTTCCCCGGCCCGCCCTCCGAACCGGACGTGCGGCTCTCACCGCATCCGGCTCTCCACAGGCTCATGCCAGTGCCTCAGTTGCCCATGGCGTGGGGATGCGACTGCC
>JBKDSV010000250.1:0-1810 GCA_046340795.1 Cyanobacteriota bacterium
CCAGGTCAAGAATCCCTGGCTGTAGGGATGGCGTAGGTAGCCCACATTCAAGGCATCCCGTCTTTGCTGGTCGTCCTGGCTGGGATCCGGAGAGGAAGGAGTGGTCATGGAGAGTTCTGGTGAAAAACAGAGGGAGAGGCGCCGGCCCCATCCATCCCTTCCTCCTTTGGAGACGCCTTGGAGTGATTCCATTGCTGGATCAGAGGTCAATCCCACCGACGATGCCCATGACCGCTGATGGCTTGCAGGCCCTTAAAAGCGATGGTTGCCGCTGGGGTGTCTGCTTAGACTTGACCAAGTCAGCGATGCCTTGCAGCCCATGGCAGGATCAAAGCCGTGTGTGCGAAAGGGAGCGCTCTCGGCGATTTTGGAGGTGTTGCTTGTGGGTTCGCTGCTCGACCAGCTGCCTGCCCTTGCCTCAGCTCGCGGCTCCAAAGGCCCAGACTTTGATGCCACACAACCGGCTAGAGGAAGATGGCGGCTTGCGCAGTTAAAAACGTCCTCCCCCAGCGATGAAGAACAGCTCCAGGAGTTGATCCGTATGGAAGGACCACTTAGGGCAAAGGGAGCGTATGCCGAGGCAGCTCTACTTTTGGAAAAGATTGTGGCAATCGCGGAGCGAACGCTTGGGCCGGATCATCCAGGAACAGCTAAATGTCTAAACAATCTAGCAGAATTATATAGGGCTCAGGGGCTCCTCAGCAAGGCTGAGCCTCTCTATCAGCGCTCTATCGTGATCTACGAGAAGACGCTAGGCCCGGAGCACTCTGACGTCGCAACGAGCCTCAACAACTTGGCGATGCTTTACCAAGCCCAAGCCCGCTACGGCGATGCCGAGCCTCTCTACAAGCGTTCACTGATGATCTCCGAGAAAACCCTAGGGCCTGAGCATCCTACAACTGGCAGCATCCTCCAAAACTTGGCAGAACTATTCAAATCCCAGAGCCGTTATGGCGAGGCTGAGCCACTTTACAAGCGGTCCCTAGCCATCCGTGAAAAGGCGCTGGGATCAGAGAACCTTGATACTGCCATCAGTCTCAATAATCTTGCGGCGCTGTATTATAGTCAGGGACGCCATCGAGATGCTGAGACTCTCTACAAAAGATCTCTGGTGATCTGGGAGAAAACGCTAGGGCTAGAGCACCCCAATACTACTACAGGTCTCAACAACTTGGCGGAGATATTTCGAGCCCAAAGCCGCTATGGGGAGGCGGAACCCCTCTACAAACGGGCCCTGGCGATCCGTGAAAAAGCGCTGGGGTTAGAGCACCCAGCCACTGCCGTTATTCTCAATAATCTTGCGGCGATGTATTATGGTCAGGGTCGCTTTAGTGAGGCCGAGAACCTTATGAAGCGCTCTTTGGCCATCAATGAAAAAACGCAGGGGCCAGAGCACCCTACAACCGGCACTAGTCTTAATAACTTGGCGGCGCTATTTCAAACCCAAAGCCGTTATGGGGAGGCGGAAGTCCTCTATAAACGGTCCCTGGCGATCCGTGAAAAAGCGCTGGGATTACAGCACCCCGACACTGCCGCTAGTCTCAACAATCTTGCGAATCTGTATAATAAACAGGGCCGCTATGGGGAGGCGGAACCCCTCTATAAGCGGGCCCTAACGATCAGTGAAAAGGCGCTGGGATTAGAGCATCCTGATACTGCCGCTAGTCTCAATAATCTTGCGTGGCTGTATTATAATCAGGGTCGCTTTGGGGAGGCCGAGAACCTGATGAAGCGTTCTTTGGCAATCAATGAAAGAACGCTAGGGCCAGAGCACCCTACAACCGGCACAGGTCTCAACAACTTGGCGGAG